>JAMCQB010000031.1 GCA_023382175.1 Nitrospirota bacterium
ATGCCGCAACAGTAAATAGGGGTCAATTGGGTGTCGGGCATTTCGGTAACAACGATTTCGCAGCCGCATTCATTACACTCATAGGTAACCATTCTTGCCATAACGATTCCTCCTTTACGCGTTGTTAAAAACAGTATACCACGTTTTTTCTCTCAAGACCCCCTTTCGTCCCTCAATGAAGACCAAAGGCAAGTGTGATAGAAGGAGGGCAAGGACGGGAAAAGACCGGCATCTCCTTGACTCGGTGAAATTCTGAGGAGAGCGGGCCTTTCCGTCACGTACTCCCTTTTCAGAGAAGAATAGAGAAAATTTATTGACAAGATGAGAGATGTTTAGTAGGATGTAGTTAATGTAGAGAAGGAACTCAATGGCATCATTGAGATGCTCACGATACAAGGAGGGAGAGATGGCAACAAAAAAGGTAGCAAAGAAGGTCGCAAAGAAGGCAGTGAAAAAAGTCGCAAAGAAGAAGACCGTGAAGGCCAAGAGGAAACCGAACCCCGCATTCATGAAGGCAATGAAGATCAGCGATGCCCTTGCCAAGGTTGTGGGGAACAAGCCGCTCCCGAGAACAGAGGTGGTGAAGAAACTGTGGCAGTACATCAAGAAGAACAAGCTGCAGGATGCGGTGAACAGGAGAAATATCAATGCCGATGAAAACCTCAAGGCAGTGTTCGGAGGAAAGAAGACCGTCACGATGTTCGAGATGACCAAGCTGGTCAATAAACATCTGAGTTAGTCCGCCAGTCGGGCGAAGACCGTTGTGCGATACCATGGCTTGCTCCCCTCCCGGGGAGCAAGCCATTTTCTTGATTTCAGGGCTCTGCGCCGCCAGACGACAAAGACCCATAAAGAAGGACACAAGCAGTGCACTATGGCGAGGTCTGTAAGAGGGCGCTTAAACAGGAAAGGAGTCAATGCCGCCCATCCCCCTCTGTTTCCAGTCTCTCCTTTATGAGCGAGAGCCATACCTTGAGATTACCGGCGAGTCTCTTCTTTATCTCCTCGATCCTTCTCTCTTCTTCTCTGTCGGTAAACCTCGCCCTTTCGATGGAGAAGAGGTTTCTCAAAAACTTCATCCATAAGGGCGCCTCGCGTTCCTCCTCCTCTGGGAAAAGGGCATCAGGAGGGATCACGAATTTCTCATCATGAGTCAGGAGGGTACCCCTGGGCGTCTCTTTCAGGGTGAGGGTGAGGCGGAGTCTCCCTTTTGTATCCCTCGATACGATTTTTCTGTTCTCGACAAACTCCAGCACTTCACTTTCATACTCCGCCCTTCTGCCGCCGCTTAACAGTACTATCCTGAATCTCGTGCCTGCTCCCACATCTCCTTCCGTGAGCTTTTCAAATCTCATGACCTCATAGAAAGGGTTGAGTCTCAATCGGGCCTCAACGTTCCTGAGAAATGCAAAGACCTTCTCTGAAGGAAGGTGTATTTTTACAGACTCGGTAATCCTGTGCATAATGGGAACTCCCCTGCTTTTATTTTCCCACTATTAGGGAGTGCAATCAAGGGGAGAGTCTAATCCCCTTGATAGGGGAATCAGAGAGGAAAGAGAGACTGAAGGTGGAACCAGAGCGCTGATCTCATGACGGTCGTCAAGGCAGTCAGTAACCGGGCAGAGGTGAAAGGAAGATTTTTTCGGGGAGAAATCATTGGTGTAGCCTTTGATGAGCCTTCCGTCGGCATACCGTATGACTATTTTGACGGGTTCCACGTTAATCTTCCAACGTCAGTATAGCAGATATCATTCCCTCCGAATAAAGGAAAAAAATGGCTTCCTTTGCTCGGCTAATATTCTCAAAGGGGATTAAGCAGCTCAGAAGCTAAGAAGAATGGAGTCTGCCGGCGTAGGGAAACGCTGCTGTCCGTTCTCTGAGCCTAGCCGCGTTTGGTTCTTTGGCTCTATTTTGAAGTCTTCAGGCGCTGGATCTCCTGCCTGATCTGCTCTGCATTCTGGGCATTTGGCGCAAGCTGAAGATACTTCTCGAATTCCTTTATGGCCTGGGCTTTGTCTTTGAAGTCGCTGGCCAGGACAACAGCCAGATTCAGGTGTCCATAGGCATGGTTCGGGTTTATTTCGAGGGCCTTCCTGTATTCCTTGACCGCGATATCAGCCTTGCCGCTGTTCCTGTAGCACGTTCCCATATCAACCCTTACATCGACATTCTTAGGGTCAAGTTCCAACGCCTTTTGATACGCGTCGATGGCTTCATTGAAACGGGCCGTGTCCATCGAAATATTGCCGAGCTGTATCCATGCATTCATGTTCTTCGGATCAGCCTTTACTGCCTCCTGGGCCGGCTTCAGGGTGTCCTGCGTCTGAATCGGGCCTGCAGGGTACGGGGGTTTGGATTTCGGCTCTTCCTTCTGCTGCTGACATCCGGCGATGATGAAGCTGAGCAAAACAAAAACAATGATTTTCTTCATGTTCTCCTCCGTTTTTTGGCTCCACTATTTTAACAAAATAGATGAGAAGCAGGGTATTGAGAAAAAAGAAGCGCAAGAAGGCTATACGTGGAACAGCGCAGCAACGTCTTTTCTCCTGAAGTAACAGATATTTTTGAGATGTATGAGGACCATGATGGAATTGAATGCCATGAGCGCATATGAGGAGAATTTTCCCCCTCCGAACTGGGACGTGAGAGTGAGGAAAAGCGTGTAAAATGCCCTTGAGGGTCCTATGTAGGCGAGCACCATCCCCAGGGGGACGAATATGAAAAGCAGGAGATGCGCGACCATCAGAAGAGAAATGAGCACGATAAGATAGTTGATGCGGAATTTCCCCATAATCAGCCCGTAAACGACAAAGACGTCAACTGCTAATGTGGCGAGATGGAGCAGGATAAATCCAACATTTTTAAGTGGAGCGGGCCAGAAAAATGAAGGGATGCCGAACAGGATATATCCAAGAAAGAGGATAATATTGAAGTTTATCCAAAGATGCCCCGGCCTGAATATATGGTGCTTCATCCTCAGACCTCTGCCAGAACGAGAACGTTACTAAAAGCGGGAAATTGCTTTCCCCTCCCCCTGGATCAATCGTAATCCTTTTCCAAGGATAAAAGCAATATGCGGGATTTAAAGCGTCGTGGGGCGCTGCCCCATGGTTACTTTTCTTGCTTGCCCAAGGGCAAAGCAGTGCAGAAGAGCGGAAGCCCGGAAGTGCCATAGTGGAGAAGCATACGAATCACTCTTTGAACTTCTGGCTTTTGCACTATTGTACTATGGACTTTTGTACTTGAATTACCCTCCGGCCTCGTCGCTTGCCTGAAATTTTCAAAGGGGCAATAGAAGCTTCTTCCAGCTTCCTTGTGCATCAGGCGTTTTCTGCCTTTTGCAACGCGGCCGCCAGCTGTTCAAGCTCATCCATCTTCGGACGAGAGACGATCATGCCGCATGCGCCGAGGGCTGCAAAGAGGTAGAGGGTCTGGAAATCACCGCCGAGGAAGAAGAGCACGAGACCGTATATCGCGACGCTCTCGGCGATTGCGAGGGAGACGATGAGGGCAGACATATATGCGGCAACTGCGGGATGAGATCCGGGACCAGCGATCCCCATAGCGGCGGTCGTCTTTGGGGGACGGACGCCCTTTAAGACGAGCTTCTTAATATAGGGGATGAGGAGCAGTTCGAGTATTCCCACAACAAGCAGTATGATTTTCAGAAGACCGAAGACGTCCCCGATGCCTGCGCCGATCGTGACCTTTCCTTTCGTAAGGTGTGCGACCAGGACGTAAATGCCGATGGATGATACCATTGCAGCCCATATGACCCAGTTAATCCGCATGGCCTTGGCGAGAACTTCCTTCTCCTTTGCATCGATCATAATCCCCCTCCCTCATTGTTCATTTTATTTTCATCCACTTTCTCCGTTTTACAACGCATTCACCATAGCCAGCACCATTGCAAGCTGGTTTTTCGCAGCGGATTGGAATCTGAACCAGTGGGCATCGGGGTCTTGAACCTCTATCTCCACAAACCTCGGTCTGAGCGCAGGTGAGGAGCCTGAAAGGGGATCAGCCGGAGGGGTCTCTGATGCATCTCTGGTGAAACTCAAAGCCTCATCAAGCCATCTGTCTTCGTTGTAATCTTCGATCTCGGGATACTTGTCTTTGACAAGGCTTGTCCTCTCGTGGAAATCCTCTGCATCCAAAAAGCCCTCAAAATCAGCTTTCACATCCGCCCATGCTGCCCTTCCCTTTTTGATGAGGCCGAAAATCTTTTCTGCTGCCTCCAGCGCCCTTTCCCGGTTCTTGATCCTTGTTTTGCCGAAGCGTTCATCGACCCATTCAATCGAGATTTCATCGGGTTTATGGAACACCTCTGCATGCCCTATGTTCGGCGGCAGACTCCCAATAAAGGATTTTTTGACTTTATTCCAGTCTTCATGAAATGCGCTGAACCGTTCATGGGAAAAGGTGTCAGCATACGTGTGAAGAGCCACACCCAGCCTGTAAATGTCTCTGCTCTTGACGGCAGCCATAACCAGATCTTCCGCATTTTTGCATCCTCTTGTTGCGCAGAGAGGATTTTTCTTGCCTTTCATATCGATAGTATTGTCTCCGGGAATAAAATGGAAAGGCGCATAGACATATCTCTGGACAGAGAGCTTGAACGAGGTGATATCAACAGCCTGGGTTATGATGGGGAAAAAGAAAAGAATATTTGTGCCGATCTTCTCAGGGAATCCAATATAGAATTCGCCGGATGAATCAGATACGGTATATTCCCGGTCGGTATTGTCATCCACATACTGCGAAGCATAGGCAATAATATTCGCGTCGGAGTCAGAGTACCCCGCTTCCTTCGCGAGAGCAAAAATTATGTCGTAATGAAAATCTTTCTGCATAAACCTCCTTTATGATCTCCGGGACTCTGCCCCGCACCCCGGTTCTTTTCGATTTCTCTTAGCCTTCCTCACCACTCGTGGTATAATATTTCATGCCCAAAAAGTCACTGAAAGAAACCAATCCGTATTTGAAAGACCCCAGGAAATATGAAAGTGCGCTCTTAACCAATGTGATCACCTCATCTGCTGTGGAAAACATCCGCGTAACTCCAGAGCTGTTGAAAAAGAAGCCTAGATCTTCTCACCGGATGTAGGGTCCGTTGTCCTTCTAACGATTTTCTCAAAGAGCCTTTGCATCAGCCCATAATCCCTGCTCAAGCCGCTCTTGATTGCAGCGAAATATTCTTTTCTTTTTCTTCCTGTGATGTCTTTGAAATTGAGAACCGGCAAGCCTGCCTGTGAGGCCATAAGGGTCGAGAGTATCCTCGCCAGCCTTCCATTGCCTTCCCGAAACGGATGGATGAGAACCAATTCTACATGAACCTCTGCAAGGGCCTGAAGGACCAGCTCCATTGATTTGGAAGTACACGGAGTATGTTTTCTGAGGGGACCTTTTTCAAAATCAGCCATTAACTGGGGAATGTGTCTTGCTGCCGCAAATGGGAAATCGCCTTTGCTCACATTCACCTGCCTGTATTCGCCAGCCCATTCGTAAATGTCGCCAAGCCAGATTTTGTGCATCATCCTTAGGTCTTTCGCCGTGAAACGATGGCACTCATCATACATCCCGAGAAGCTTGTCAACTGCATATTTCAGGGCCGCAGACTCAGCGTCATCTATTTCCTTTTTCTTCTCTATCCCTAATCTGTTCTTGAGCACGCGGCCGCGTGAACCCGGCTCAAACCGGGCTTCGGGGAGAGAGGAGGTATCGTAACGGGCAGGTTGTTTCATGACTGCCTCATACGGCTATCGCTAATGATTGTGGTTGTTTTAGGTTCTGCAATGTTCAATTGTTGGCCCCGCCCCCCGGTTCTTTTCTTGCGTGCCCAAGAAAAGGAGCCAAAAGAAGGGCACCCCTGAAAATTGGAAGTCCCCTCACGGGAACTTCGATGTAAGGGAAAAGGATCATCAATAATTCGCTCGCTTACTGCTCGCTATCCATCTCCGGGCGGCTCGCTCGATCGACCTCCGGTAAATTTTCGCAAATTCGGCCCGCAAGGAATTCTGATTTTCATATTCGCGCCTCAAACACTCGAAAATTCTTCACCCTCCTGCCTCGTTCCCCTCTTTTTCGCCCCGGCGAATCAGCCGAGGCTGAGGCAAAGAGGGGTAAGGGGAGATTTCCCGATCTCCTTCATTCACAGAAAGGCGCGAGGATGTAACAATAACCATCTGTATCAGTCTGTGGTTGATAGTCAGGGTCGGTGTCAACGCGGTACTCGGATAACAGGGCATCCTTCTTCATGCGTTCAAAATGATAGGAAACACCGTCAATCAGAACCATCCCCACTTCGCGATCATCCTCCACCATCAAAGGAATCTCAATAAAATCATTCAGGCCATTACCTAATTGAACTGATCTCTGCTCCTTAAGAGGTTTTTTTATAGTATAGAACGGTCTCCCGCACTATAATTAGAACCGACGCTTTATTGCTTATACTCAATCGCTTTCCTATCGTTCCGTCCAATTTCCATTTTCATCAAAGTTTAATGATTTTCGATAGCCGCACGCATTCCAGATTAGATCGAATAATGGTTTTAAGGCATCTTTGGCGCTAATACTAAAATTATCGATGATAACCTCTGGGAGCAAGATGATAGTTCTGTCAATTGGATGGCCTACATCGAAATAGAGCTCTCGCCGAATACCCATCTTATAGTTGTTCACACCGATCAGAGTTAGAAAGACGAAGATTGGGGGTTCAATTCCCAAATCAGGCAATAATCGCATATATGCCGTTAATGTATCGATAAGCTTCTTCTCGTAAATAAGGCTGGGGATCAAAAGCCCGTTTTCTCTCGGGCGCAACAGAGATGCATCAACCGCTTCTATAATTCCGGTTCTATATAATTGTGTATAGGCGCTAAAAATACCTTCTTCGCTGTCAGAATGAGTAAATAAGCCATCGAGATTATATCTCCAATTCATAACCGAGCGATAGATTAGAGGCAACTTATCGTGCGGTTTAGAAATCTCCGAAGTGAGGCTATCGATATCATATTGCTGGGAAGGGTTAAATGAATTAAAAGGGATAAGGTGAAGGATAATTTTAGCGTTGGGATAAAGTCTTATAGGAGTTTCGTCTGCTAAAACTTTGGTAATTCTCTCGACTCGGAAATTTCTTATCCTGTCAATGAGCGTGTCGGTCAGATTAAAAGCAATACGTAGCTCATCAACATCCAGTTCATACTTACCTGACGAATTTCTAGCATAAAACTTAGCATGACCTCCCAGAATGACTCTATGAGGGCCATTCCAGCTCTTGGGAATTCGTAATAAGATTGCAAGTTTCGAATTGTTGAGAGGAATGGGCTTTATTGAGATGGACAAGATTCTCGGCTCAACACCCGATCTTATGATGTTATCAAGTCTGGTTTTTTCTATGTCTCTATTTTCTATCTCTATCCCACAGAGCGATTTTGGCTCTCCTTTTTCTTCTGCGATCCCAAGAATTAAGTCGCCGCCACCACTGTTAGCAAAAGATGTGACATCTGCAAGAAACTCCTTTTTTGACGAATCAGAGTTATTAGGGAGTTCCCTCTTGTACTCAATGGTCTTTCCCTCAAGCACTTTGTTATCAACTAAAGCCTGAAGGTCAGATTCGCCGATTTCCTCTATTTTTTTATTTATCATGTTGGGCTTACTGATTCTCCCCAATCAACACGCGGATACGATTGATTAGCTTTTCTTTTAGATCACTCTCGTTAGCCCAGACGATATGATTATATTGTCTTGTATCGAAGTGAAGATTTTCTACGTCATCCTTATGGCAGGTCCAAATGACTGGTCTCCCTAAGCCAAAGGCATAGCCAGCCTCAAAATAGACGCCATGTTTCTGTCCCGTGAACTCAGCAATAATAAATTTGCTCCTTTTTATTTCCGAAAGGATCTTATCGTCTATTTTTTCCATGTGTTCTTCGCGGTCGATGCGATATGGTTTATATTTTGTTTCTATTAAGGCCTTTTTTATGCCATTGTCGTAACACGTGTCAAATTTCCTGTCAAAATTCATTGCTACAAAAACCTGATCCGACGAGATAGAAGTCTTGCGTGCATTTTCGATTTTTTCCCATCCTTTAACTGTCAAACTATATATCGGTTCTCCTCCGTGTATTGTTATCAATCCCGACTCAATCAAAAAGCGTCTATAAAAATCAAATTCTTCATCGTTGACACAATATCCAAGGGGGTAATCGTATCCTTGCAAAGTATCTATGAAAATCTCTTTGCCCGGATAAGAAGACATATTCGCTAAATTCATCAGAGTTTTATCTATTTTATCAAGCGGAGTGACTGGTGCTTGATCCACAATAAACATGAAAATATCAGGAGTGAGCAGCGGAGGTTCTTGCTTTGCTTCTTTAAGCTCCCGAGTATAGCCAGAGATAAGATGTTTCTGATTCTTTATCGAACGAAAAATATCTTCAATATCCTCTACCGTGTCCTCATATAGCTTAAACTCGCCACATCTCGGGCAGCTAAACTGCTTTAACTCACTTCCTATAACTCTATCAGTTGCCTCTTCTAATCCACATAAGGGACAAGCCATTAACGGCTTCCTTTCCTGAAAGAGTTGGGAGAGGGGACGGTTCTCAGCAGCCCCGCAACTTTACTCACTTTTACCGTATTTGTTCTAACTCCGATAACCAATCACCTACCTCACCCAATACTTCTACCCCTTCTGTTTCACAATCGATATGAGCGTATCGTTCATCATCTTCCCTGTTTTTGTATCCATCCAGGGGCTCTGCACGGTGACGTCAATATCGCCCTTTCTGAACATGGCGTTTTCCTTGTCGCCGCCCATGTACTTAAGGCCAGGTTGTTGTTTGTAGAACTCCACCACCTTCGCGACGCTGGCGCTTGTCCGGTAAGCGGCTGATTCGGGTGAAATCTGCTTCAGAAAATCCGTCACCCCGCTGTCAAACTTTGCGCCGGGGTAAACCGTGACACCGAACTTCTCTTCTGCAAAGATAAGAGAGACGCTCATAAGAAATATCACTGCAAACAAGAAAGAAATGCTTTTCATCTTCATTTGACCCCCCTGTGTTTTACTTCTTCACCAACTCCTCTCTTCTATTCTTCGCTTTGCCTTCTTCTGTCTTTTTGTCTGCAAACGATTGTTTCTCACAACCCAAATTTTTCTACCACTGCTTTGCAGAAGCTCTCAATGTCTTTCGTATGCTTTCTCCACACATCGTGAACGATCTTCATGTCTATCTTTTCATACTCATGCACAATTCTATTCCTGAAACCAACCATAAGAATCATCTTTTTCGCTAAGGGCCTTGTGATCATCTTATTTTCTGAGAGAATATCGAATATCTCGGCCTGTGAACCCGGCACTCCCCATCCGGAATCGCTTATGATATGGGTTCCGATGTCTATGCACGCCTGTATTGACTGGATGAGGTTGAAAAGGATGATGCTCTGAAGGTCTCTGTCTTTTCTGAATGCCTCAATTCCAGGATCTTTTTTCTGGCGAATCTGCTTGAGATATGTCTCGATCCTTTCGAGTTTCCTCACGATTAAAGGTTTATCTACCAATGGGCTGCCTCCTGAATCTGTCGGCCACAGCCTTTAAACAAATGTCCTCGACGGGCTTATAATCGAGATACTCGGTAATCGCTTTTTCTGTGAACCTAAGCCTGAGCCTTCTCTGCTTTTCGAAAAGAATTTTGCCTGTTTTCATGATGTGATATTTAAGAAAGGCAGGAGCGCTGTTCAGGATCACAATGTCCACGGGGCGAAGGGAAAATCCCGCTGACGCTGCATAGTAATGCTTCTTGAGAAGTTCAAAGTTCTCGTTCTGTCCGGCTTCATCAATCAGGACTGCAATATCAATATCGCTCTCTCCTGTTGCTCTTTCTTTTCTTAAACTCCCAAAGATATAGAGAACAGCAACCTCATCTCTGCTCTTAAAATAAGTAATGATTCTTGCGATATCGGCGTCAGGTTTTTCAAGGGTTGGAAACAGTGTCTTCTTTACCTTTGAATAATCTAACCCTGCCCTCGCAATCCTTTTTGAAACTACTTTTTTCGTGTATTTTCTTTCGTTGCCGTGTCCTATCTTTCTGCCTTTGGCAACTCCGCCGAGCTTCGTTATGGTCTTGTTTTTCCCCTTTGTCAGCATTGTCTTTTTCACTATTTTATCTCTTCACAGTTCCACTCTTCTATTCTTCGTTCTTCCCTCTTCCGTCCTGTTATCCTAAAGGCTGATGCTCCACCGCGACCCGCGCAGTATCCAGCTCCCTCACGTCCTCCACCCGGACAATACTGCCGTCCTTTGAGAGGTAGACCACCTGCTTTATCTGTGCATTCCGTATCATCCTCCCGCAGAGAAGACAGGGCTTGCCCTCAGCGAACATGTCGCCGTCCTCGTACCCTGCAATATAGATGGTGGAGTCTTTCATGCGTTCAGGGGTGCCGTTGATGATGGCGTTCTGCTCTGCGTGGACTGCCTCGCAGAGTTCATACCGCTCCCCCGCGGGGATGTTCAGCTCCTGCCGCCTGCAGGTGCCGCGGTCAGTGCAGTTCACCGAGCCCCGGGGCGCGCCGTTGTAACCGGTGCTGACAATAACATTGTCCTTCACGATGACCGCGCCGTATCTCCTCCTGAGACACGTGGCCCGTGATGATACCACCATGGATATCTCTATGAAATATTCGTCCCACGAAAGCCTCTTGAAAGGCCTCTTCCCGTTATTGTGTGTCATAGGTCCTCCCTTTATCCGATACGCCGCAGTGGATACAGAGCAAAGAGCAGTTGCCGTCATCCACTGCATGTCTTGAGATCCTGTAATTGAAATGGGCAGACTCCCCGTGGTCATACAGGTAAATAGCTTCTCCCCGTACATTGCCGATGAAATGAGAAGACCCTTTGCTCACATACCCTATGAAGGTAGTGCCGTGGATGGCGATGTGGAAGAAATGGCCGCTTCCGCAGGCATACCGGTACCTGCCTCCCCGGTCAGAGTGGGACAGGGAGATTTTTCTCCCGTTCCCGCACTGTTTCAGGCATTGGGAATGGGGGAGGCTTGACATGTCGATGTGCAGGGCGCGGGCATAGTCGTAAAGGACAAATTGTCCCTTGCCTGAGATGATCCTGCCTGCTATGTATGCGATACAGGTGCGGGTATCGGGCTGCATCCCTTCCCTCTATCCGCAGCGGGTGAACCCGCAGTTATGACAGACCGCACAGCCTCCTTCATGCTCCACTGCTCCGCCGCACTCGGGACATGCGCCCATGATCATCATCTCCTGGTGGCCGTCCTTATGGCCGTTGCCGTTCCCTTTTTCGGACTTCATATGATATTTTTCCATAGCCTTTGCTATGGCATCGGAGCAGGAATGGATCTTCCCCCCGTTGGACCACGCGGGCTGGTGGCATGAGATCCCCTTTAGCTGCTTCACCACCTCCGAGGGATCAATGTTCGCCCTGAAGGCCAGGGAGACAAGCCTCCCTATGGCTTCTGCCTGGCTCGAAGCGCATCCCCCTGCCTTGCCCATGGAGGTGAAGAGCTCGAAGAGGTGGCCGTTTTCGTCCTCGTTTATGGTGACGTAGAGATTACCGCATCCGGTCTTCATGAACCGGGTGGAGCCCCGTATCACTTCGGGCCTCTTCTTCGGAAGAATCTTCTCGGTCTGCTCGTGGCGCTGCGCCTTCTGGTCCGTCCTACCGGTGGAGAGGACCTGCTCTTCCCTGGAGCCGTCGCGGTAAACCGTGACCCCTTTGCACCCCAGTTTGTAGGCCAGAAGATAGACATCCTCCACATCCTTGGGCGTTGCATGGTGGGGGAAGTTCACGGTCTTGGAGACCGCGTTGTCCACATATTTCTGGAATGCGCCCTGCATCTTTACGTGCTCAAGGGGCGTGATGTCATGGGCAGTGACAAAGACCCTTCTCACCTCTTCAGGTATTTCGGTGAAACCGTGGAGGGTTCCCTTCTCCGCCACCTGCTCCATGAGCTTCCGTGTCCAGAAGCCCTTTCCCTTTGCCACTTCCTCGAAATGAGGGTTCACCTCGATCAGCTTTGTGCCTTCCATCACGGTCCTTACATAGGAGACCGCAAAGAGGGGCTCGATGCCTGATGAACAGCCCGCAATAATCGAAAGCGTGCCGGTGGGCGCGATGGTGGTGACCGTGGCGTTTCTCAGGCGCATCTTTCCGTCATAGATGCTCCCCGGATAATTGGGGAAAACGCCGCGCTCCTCTGCAAGGGCAGCGGATGCGTTCTTCCCTTCCCTCTGCATGAACCCCATCACCTCTTCGGCAAGCCCGACCGCCTCAGGGGAGTTATAGGGGACACCGAGGCGGATGAGCATGTCCGCCCATCCCATGACCCCGAGACCGATCTTCCTGTTCGCCTTTGTCATCTCCTCGATCTGGGCAAGGGGATATTTATTGACTTCGATGACATTGTCCAGGAAATGCACTGCCTTCCACACGGTGTCTTTCAGTTTTTCCCAGTCGACATGCGTTACGCGCGGCGCGTCACTCGTTACGTGGTTCGAGAGGTTTATGGAACCGAGGTTGCAGGATTCGAAGGGGAGGAGGGGCTGTTCACCGCAGGGGTTTGTGGACTCTATCTCTCCCAGCTGCGGGGTGGGGTTTGACTCATTCAGCCTGTCGAGGAAGACGATCCCCGGCTCACCGTTCTTCCAGGCATGGTTCACGATGAGGTGGAAGACATCCTTTGCCCGGAGCTTTTTCGTCACCTGTTTTGTCCTGGGGTTGAGGAGGGGATATTCGCGGTCTTCATCCAGGGCCTTCATAAATTCTTCGGTGAGACCCACCGAGATATTGAAGTTGTTGAGCTTGGTGTTTTCATCCTTGCAGGTGATGAAATCCAGGATGTCGGGATGGTCCACCCTCAGGAGGCCCATGTTGGCGCCGCGCCTTGTTCCCCCCTGTTTCACCGCCTCGGTGGCGGTATCGAAGACGGTCATGAAGGATATGGGGCCTGAGGAGATGCCCTTTGTAGAGCCTACCACATCTCCGTTGGGCCTCAGCCTCGAAAAACTGAAACCGGTCCCGCCCCCTGATTTGTGGATGATGGCAGCGTTCTTCACCGCATCGAATATGGAATCCATGGAGTCTCCCACGGGAAGAACAAAGCAGGCGCTGAGCTGTCCCAGTCTCCTGCCCGCGTTCATGAGGGTGGGACTGTTGGGGAGGAAGGAGAGGGAGGTCATCATGGCATAGAACTCCTCTTCTGTCCTCGCCACTTCCTCTGGGGTCTTTCCGTAGCCCGAGTCAGCAGAGGCTACCGTCTTTGAGATCCTCCTGAACATCTCCTCAGGGGTCTCCACAATCTTGCCCTCTTCATCCTTCTTCAGGTACCTCTTTTCGAGGACCTTCACAGCATTGGGGGTGAGGCTGAGACCGTTTACAACCTTCATAACTCCTCCTCTGAAATGTATAACGTTGGTTTATCTAAAAAGAGATTTCCGAACAGTAAATTTTTATTAGGTCTTTTGCATGCAGGGAAAACAGGCCGGTTACTGACGCCTTTTTCTGCTTCTTCCAAGAACCTCGTTATCACAATGAATTATCTCTAGGTTTTGTATTTTTTTGCTATCTAGAGTAGATTTAACCACAATATGTTGTATCTGTCAAGGAAAAAATAAAAAAAAGATAAGTCTTTGATTTATATCATCTTTTGTTGTGAAATGATTGTTGGTCCATTGTTAAATGGAGAGCGAGCGCATTTCCCGCAGCCCACTACGGATAGCGAGCGAATATAATAAAATGAAAAATTCCTTACATTAAGAAACCGTATAGCGAGGTTTCTTCATTTTGACAGAAAAGCTTGCGGAGGGGTATAATTTTGAATGACAATCAAGTGCAGCGGAATTCAATGAAATCCTCCCGGGTGCGAAACCTCCTTATTTTAATCATTATTGCTGTGGTCCTGGGTATTTCCGCAGGGACGTATATCGCCCTGGCAAAGGGCGTTCCCTCTGTGGAAGAGCTCAAGCAGTACAAGGCAGCGCCGGGTACGAAGGTCTATGCTGATGACGATACCCTTATCGGCGAGCTCAAGATAGAAAAGGGCGTCTTTGTGCCCCTGAACCGGATGCCTCAATACTTGGTGAATGCGGTGGTGGCGGTGGAAGACGGAAGGTTCTGGAAGCACAAGGGAATAGATTACCTCGCCATTGTCCGAGCAGCGGTGAAGGACGTCCTCCATGTGGGGCTTAAGGAAGGGGGGAGCACCATAACGCAGCAGCTTGCCAAGATCACCTTTCTCACCCCTGAAAAGACGCTGCAGAGAAAGGTGAGGGAAGCTGCCCTGGCCATGAAGATCGAGAAGAAACTGGATAAAAAGGAGATCCTCGAACTCTACCTTAACAGGGTCTATCTCGGACACGGCGCATACGGTATGGAGATGGCCTCAAGGGTATATTTCGGGAAATCCGTCAGGGAGATCACCCTTCCCGAGGCAGCCCTTCTTGCCGGTCTTATCAAAGCACCGACCACCTATTCTCCCTATAACAACCTCACGAAGGCGAAGGACAGGCAGGAGACCGTCCTTGGACGCATGGAAGAGGAAGGGTATATAAAACGGTCCGAGAAGGAAAAGGCGGTAAAACAGCCCCTCTATCTCTCGACCATTCGCAAGGGTCAGGAGGCAAACAACTACTTTGTGGAATATGTGAGGAAACATCTTGAGGAGAGATATGGGGTGGATGCGGTGTACAAGGGCGGACTCAGCGTGCACACCACCCTGGACAAGCGAGCTCAGGCCGCAGCTGCCCGGGCCCTTCAGGACGGGTTAAGGGACCTTGACAAGAGAAGGGGATGGAGGGGCCGCATTGATCACCGGGAAGTGGACGTGGAAAAGGAGATGAAGAAAAAGGATTCCGTCACTTCCCTCATCGCAAACACCGGAGACATTGTACCGGGAGTCGTCCTCAAGGTAAGCGCCAGGGAGGCCATCCTGAAGGCGAGGGGAGTGATAGGAAAACTCACCATTGAGAATGCCCGGTGGGCAAGCACACGGTTAGATCCGAAAACCGGCAAGACAAGCCAGATGAGCAACTTCACCCTGGACAAGATACTCAAGGTCGGAGATGTGGTGAAAGTAGGGTTCAGGTCATCGAAGGGTCACATGGCAGAGCTGACCCTGGAGCAGGAGCCCGAGGCGGAGGGGGCCCTTGCGGCCATGGACCCCAACACAGGGTTTATCAGGGCGCTGGTGGGTGGATACGATTACTCGCGGTCAGAATACAACAGGGCCGTGTTTGCGAAGAGGCAGCCCGGCTCTGCCTTCAAGCCCGTGATCTACGCCGCTGCTATGGATAACGGTTTTACCCCTGCCAGTGTGATCAATGACGAGCCGGTCACTTACAAGGGAGGGCCGAAGGGGGACTGGAGCCCCGAGAACTATGACCACAAGCATTACGGTCCTACACGGCTGCGGGAAGCGCTGGCATATTCCCGGAACATTGTCACTGTGAAACTGGTGGATGCCATGGGGGTTGACAGGGTGATCGATTTTGCCGGAAAGATCGGGATCAGCAGTGACATGCCCCATAATCTGAGCATTGCCCTCGGCAGCATGAGCGTCACACCGCTGGAACTGGCTGAGGGGTACAGCGTGTTTGCCGGCGGCGGCATGAAGATGAAGCCCATCGCCATTAAGTATGTGACCGACTCACAGGGGAGGATTCTCGAGAGCAGTGAACCGCAAGGCGATCAGGCCATAACCCCGGAGACCGCTTTTTTGATTACCTCGATGATGGAAGATGTTGTAAACTATGGGACAGGATGGAGGGCAAAGGCCCTGGGAAGACCTGTGGCGGGAAAGACCGGGACAACCAATGACTACCGGGACGCATGGTTTGTCGGGTACGTGCCGGATATGCTGGCAGCTGTCTGGGTGGGCTTTGATGACATGCGCCCCCTGGGGCATCAGGAGACAGGAGCGCGGGCTGCATCCCCCATCTGGGTCAGTTTTATGAGAGCCGTGGAGATCGGAGAGCATAGTTTCATGGTGCCGGAAGGGATTGTGAGTTATCCCATAGACCCCGGCAATGGACTTCTTGCAAAAGATATGGGATCAGGGATAAAGGAATATTTTAAGCGAGGGACCCAGCCCAGGGATTATTCTTCATCCTCGGGCATCAGGGAGATAAGGGAACCGTTGAAACCGGATTTTGATTAGGAGGTGCACGATGAAGAAGACCGCAGTACTCTTTTTCGCTGTTCTGGTCGCTGTACTCTTTTCGGTCCCGGCGCTGTATGCACAGGACGAACTGTTCGAAAAGGGCCGCCGCGCGTATCTCAAGAAAGACTACAGGACCGCGGTGAAGTATCTCAGTGAATACGTTGCCCAAAAGCCGGACCCGGAGGCGCTTTATCTCCTCGGCTATGCGAACTACGAGGTAAAGAGAAAGGGATCTCCCAAAGGGAAGAAAAACTTCTGGGGCGATACCGAGACAGCGGAGTATTTCAGGGAGGCGTATCTCATCGATCCCAAAGTCTCTGCCAAATCCATTGACCTCAAGAAAGGGAAGTAATCCGTTTTTCTTTCATTGGGGTAAGGGATAAGAGATTCTGAAGTCTCTTCACTGTCCGTAACGTTCTGGGCAGTGAAGGTGTTGTGCTTCTCAGGAGAAGGGGTTAGTTTTTCCTCTTTCTGTCGTGGCGTGCGATGTAGACGATGCAGTCATCGCAGTCTTTCCCGGCTTCCTTGTTGCAGATCATCCTGTTCAGTTCCCAGCACGGTTTTGTCTTGTTGATGAAGGCGGTGCACCTGATCTTCCTCTCCTCGGGACAGGTGGTGATCTCCCAGCACGGGGCGTATTCCAGGAGTTTCTTGATCCCTTCGATGCTGATCTTCTTCACATGGATGAGGTCCCGCACGCACCTGAGCCACTTGATGTCGTTTTCGGAATAGAACCGGTTCTTGTTGCGCCGTGCAGGTTTTATGAGGCCGTGCTTTTCATAGAGCCGCAAGGTCTGGTCTGTGGTTCCCAGAAGCTCTGAGACGATGCCGATGGGATAGAGGGGCATGCCTTTTTTTTCTTCTTCGCTTAATTCCTTTGTGAGCTTTTTCCCAGCCATTGGTTCGCAGCTGTAATTATAAAACACTTGCTACTTAAGAAATCAAGAAAAATAATTCCTGAGCTTCATGTCAGCAGTGCCAGGCAATGGGAAACCCGACGAAAAGGGCTTTCTCAACCGGAAACCCTATGTTTCGGCAAAAAGACGATGCAGTCATCGCAGTCTTTCCCGGCTTCCTTGTTGCAGATCATCCTGTTCAGTTCCCAGCACGGTTTTGTCTTGTTGATGAAGGCGGTGCACCTGATCTTCCTCTCCTCGGGACAGGTGGTGATCTCCCAGCACGGGGCGTATTCCAGGAGTTTCTTGATCCCTTCGATGCTGATCTTCTTCACATGGATGAGGTCCCGCACGCACCTGAGCCACTTGATGTCGTTTTCGGAATAGAACCGGTTCTTGTTGCGCCGTGCAGGTTTTATGAGGCCGTGCTTTTCATAGAGCCGCAAGGTCTGGTCCGTGGTTCCCAGAAGCTCTGAGACGATGCCGATGGGATAGAGGGGCATGCCTTTTTTTTCTTCGCTTAATTCCTTTGTAAGTTTTTTTCCTGACATCTTAAATTATAAGATAATCTTATTAATAAAAATAGTAAAATAGGTAAAATTATAATATCATACGATGGATTTAATCAAGGAAAAAATCCCGCAGATCAATGAAATTCATAAATGCATTTATTGATTTTTTGGATTGAGGTGCGGTATTTTCTTATTATGAAACTCGAGGGCATTCTCAGAAACTTCAAGAAAAGCAGGATACTGGTGATAGGCGACCTTATTCTTGACCGGTACATATGGGGCAAGGTGAGCAGGATTTCTCCCGAGGCCCCTGTCCCCGTGGTTGAGGTCACTGCCGATAACTTCATGCTCGGCGGGGCTGCCAATGTGGCGAATAACATCATTGCCCTGGGAGGTGATGTTACCGTGGCAGGGGTGGGGGGGAAGGACAGGGCAGGGGAAGTCCTGAAACAGCTCCTTGAAGACAAGGATATTGAGTGCGCCCTCTTCGAAGATTCAAGGCCGACCACCATAAAGACGAGGGTCATAGCCCACAACCAGCAGGTGGTGCGCTTCGACAAAGAGGACAAGAGCAGGATCGCAGGCAGGGTTATGGAGGATATCATGGGATTTCTGAAACGCGCGGTCCATGAGCATGACGCGGTCATCGTGTCTGACTATAAAAAGGGAATGGTGTCCCGTGAGCTTATCCAGGGGATCCTTCGGGCTTCGAGATCCCAGAAAAAGCTCCTGGCTGTGGACCCGAAGGTGGGCCACTTTCACTTTTATAAAGGGGTCTCCCTCATTACCCCCAATCTCATGGAGGCTTCCCAGGGTTCGGGCGTGGAGATAAAGGATGAAATGTCCCTTATCAAGGCAGGGAGGGCCCTCATCAGCAGACTCTCCTGCGGAGCTCTACTGATAACAAGGGGTGAAGAAGGGATGAGCCTTTTTGAGAAGGACAGGATCACCCATATCCCCACTGTGGCGCGGCACGTGTATGATGTCACCGGCGCAGGCGATACCGTGATCGCAACATTTACCCTTGCCTATGCCTCCGGCGCGTCTATGCAGGAGGCTGCGGTCATCGCAAACCATGCCGCAGGAATCGTGGTGGGTGAAGTGGGGACTGCGGTGGTTACACCCGAGAGACTCCTCGAATCGCTGAAAAAAAACCGTAAAGCGTAAATCGTAAGGAGTGAGGTGTAAGGCGTGAAGAGCAAAGACGAAACAAAGAATAGAGGTAAGAAATGTTTTTTATACACTTTACGCCTCACGCTTTACGGTTGTTGAGATGGCGAAGGCAATAGCATTACTCTCGGGCGGACTGGACAGCACACTGGCAATCCTGGTGTTGCTGAGGCAGGGCATTGATATTACCGCGGTCACCTTCCTTACGCACTTCGGCTGCGATATAAGCGACAGTTCCTCATGTTCAAAAAACCCCTTTCCTGCTGCCGAGAAATTCGGTTTCGAAGTGAAGCTCTCACACCTCGCGGATAAGTTCATCGAGATCGTGAAGAGTCCGAAATACGGCCACGGCAAAAACATGAACCCCTGCATTGACTGCAGGATCCTCATGCTGAGGGAGGCGAAAGAACTCATGGGGATGATCGGCGCTGATTTTATTGTCACCGGCGAGGTCCTGGGCCAGCGGCCTATGAGTCAGAGGAGGGATACGCTGAATATCATCGACAGGGAGGCCGGCGTGAAGGGGTATGTGCTGAGGCCCCTGAGCGCGAAGCTCTTCCATGAAACAGCGCCCGAAAGGGAAGGGCTTGTGAGAAGAGAACTGCTCTACAACTTCAGCGGCAGGTCAAGAAAGCCCCAGATGGCCCTGGCAAGGGAACTGGGATTGACGGACTATCCTGCGCCTGCGGGGGGCTGCCTCCTTACAGAGCCGAACTTCTCCTTTAGGTTACGGGAACTCCTTGACCATACTCCCGAGCCTTCCCTCAATGACCTCCGCCTCCTCCGTGCGGGAAGACACTTCAGGCTCTCGCCCGCATGCAAGGCCATCGTTGGCAGGGATGAAAGGGAAAACGGAGTCATTGAGTCCTTTGCTGATGCAGAAAGTTATCTCTTCAGAGTGGAAGGAGCGGGAAGCCCGGTGGCGCTTCTGTGCGGCGCGGGCTCTGAGAATTTTATTCCCCTCGCAGCCTCTCTCTGTGCCAGGTATTCCGATGCGAGAGATCTCGCCGAGGTGGAAGTGACCGTGACCAGAGGCCGTAATGCGTTAATCGTAACGCGTGACGGGTTAAAAGGAAATATTCATCATGCATCACAGATCGCCGAAAACATCTTCAGGATCACAGTTCCTCCGGCAGGCAAAGAATTGCTTGAAGGATACAGAATAGAAAAGCAAAACAAGAAAGACTGCAGTGCGTTAAGCGTTATGGATCACAAATAGCGGTCTCAATACGCATTACGTGTCACGCGTTACGTGTTACGGTTACAGCCTTACCGCTACCCCTTTTGCTCTCAGATATTCTTTCGCTTCCCTGACGGTGTATTCCCTGAAATGAAAAATGGACGCTGCAAGGGCCGCATCCGCCTTTCCGTACACGAGCCCTTCGTAGAGATGCTCAAGGGTTCCGGCGCCCCCTGATGCGATCACCGGGATGGAGACAGCCTCTGATACCGCTTTGGTGAGCTCTATGTCATAACCGTCCTTTGTCCCGTCCATGTCCATGCTGGTGAGCATGATCTCCCCTGCGCCCAGTTCCTCCATCTTCCTCGCCCATTTTACTGCATCGATGAGCTTCATCCTTCTTCCGCCGTGGGTCGAGATTGCCCATACTAACCCCCCCCTTATCCCCCCTTTAGCAAAGGGGGGTGAGGGGGGGATGGGGGGGTGTTGGGGCAGTTTCAGGCAGACGTCCTTCAGGGATGGATTGCCGAACCATTCTTCCCCTGTGGCATCCGACATATTGCCGGAAACCCTCTTTGCGTCAATGGCAACCACGATGCACTGGCTCCCGAACCTCTCTGCAGCCCTGCTGATGAAGAAGGGGTCTTTCACTGCGGTGGTATTCACCGATACCTTATCACACCCTGCCCGGAGGAGGTCCCTGATATCATCAAGGCTTTTTATCCCTCCTCCGACGGTCAGGGGCATGAAGACATCATTGGCGGTCTTTTCGACCACATCAATGATGATCTTTCTCTTTTCATGGGACGCGGTGATGTCCAGGAAAATGAGTTCATCAGCGCCCTGCTCATCATAGAACTTGGCGTTCTCCACAGGGTCCCCTGCATCCCGCAGGTTGACGAAGCTCACTCCCTTGACGACCCTGCCGTCCTTTACATCAAGACATGGAATTATCCGTTTCGCAAGCATCTATCCTCAAATTCAAGGTAAAGGCAAAGGTTAAGGTTAAGTATTAATTCTCTTCTCAGCCTCAACCTATGCCTCTACCTGTTGTGCGAGGTTTATCGCTTCCCTCAGGTCAAGGCTTCCCGAGTATATGGCTTTGCCGGTGATCACGCCCCAGAGACCCTTTATCCCCATGAGATGTCTGATATCCTCAAGGGAAGATACACCCCCGGATGCTATGAGCGGGATGCTCACCGTCTTCACCATCTCCTCCATTGCACTGATATTCGGTCCGGTCATCATGCCGTCGGTGGAGATGTCCGTATAGATTATTCCGGCGGCGCCGGCATTTTCCGCATCCTTTGCCAGGGTCTTTGCATCCACTGAGGTGACCTCGACCCATCCCTTCACCGCAACCTTTCCATCCCTGGCGTCGATGCCCACAAGGATGCGTCCCGGAAATCTCCTGCATGCCTCAGATACGAGTTCCGGTTTTTCAATGGCCACAGTTCCCAGTATTATCCTGTTGATCCCCATGGCGAGAAGTTCTTCCATCTTTTTCAGATCCCGGATCCCTCCTCCCACTTCGATCTCCATCGTCACAGCGTCACGGATCTTCCCGATGGCTTCAAGGTTCTTTTGATCCCCGGTGAATGCGCCGTCGAGGTCGACCACGTGGAGGAGTTGAGCGCCACATGACTCCCAGCGTCCTGCCGTTGACGCCGGATCATCTGAATAGACTGTCACCGCGTCTTCCCTGCCCTGGAGAAGCCTGACGCATCTGCCTGCCTTCAAATCTATTGCAGGAATTATAAGCATGTATTAATATACCAAAAGATGTTATCCCTTTTCAGGAACAGCAATGGGCTTACCCTTTGGCATAAGACTCTCGGATCTCTCAGGAGCGTGGTTTCCTTTCTTGCTTTTGTCTCTATCCTCCTGAGCGGTTTTTCTGCTGAAGCCTTTTCCTTCAAGATCCCGGAAATCCTCCATTATGACCTCACCTGGACCGGCATCAAGGCGGGAGAGGCATCCCTGGAGATACGGCAGAATGGAGATGAAATATACATAACGTCCATAGCAAGGTCCATAAAATGGGTATCGGTCTTTTACACGGTGAATGATATGGTGGAGAGCAGGCTTCAGAAAAACCTGAAGACCCAGGGAATCGGCCAGCCGGTGAATTACCGTCTCAATATACGGGAGGGAAAGAACCGCAAAAACAAAGAGGTGATCTTTGACCATGCTGCCTTGAAGGCGATATACATCGATCACCTGGAAAACGAACGGAAGGAGTTTGAGATACCCTCTTTCATCTTCGATCCCATATCGAGCTTCTACTTTCTCAGGACACAGAACCTTGAGGTAGGCAAATCCCTCTATGTGACGGTCTTTGACAGCAAGAAGGTCTGGAATGTTGAGGTCCAGGTGCTGCGAAAGGAGAAGGTTGCGGTGCCTGCGGGGAAATTCGATACCATCGTGGTCAAACCGCTCATGCAGTCCGAAGGGATCTTCTACCGCAAGGGGGAGATATACATCTGGCTAACCGACGACGAGAGGCGGATCCCGGTGATGCTGAAGACAAAGGTGAAGATCGGGTCGGTGAACGCACTGCTCGTGGGGGGGAAGTATTGATTCCGGTCTCCGTGGTCATTGTCACAAAGGATGAAGAGAGGAATATCAGGGACGCGCTGGAGAGCGTCAGGGATTTTGAGGATATCGTTGTCCTGGATGCCTTCAGCAGTGATGGCACGCCGGCCATTTGCAGGGAATATACCAGCCGGGTGTATCAGCAGGAATGGATGGGGTATGCGAGGCAGAAGCAGGCAGCCGTGGATCGTGCGGAAAGGCAGTGGGTCCTGATCCTCGATGCCGACGAACGGGTCACCCCGGAGTTGGAAAAAGAGATATCCGAAACAATACAGGCGGGCGCCTTCAGCGGCTATTATCTGCCGCGGAAGAGTTTTTTCCTCGGCAGGTGGATGCGCCACAGCGGGTGGTGGCCTGATCATATTCTGAGACTTTTCAGGAAGGACACAGCGTATATCGAACCCAGGGAAGTCCATGAGAAGGTGGTGGTCAACGGCGCTGTGGGCTATCTGAAAGAACCCCTTGAGCACTATACCTACCGGACGATTTCCGACTACATAAGGAAGATGGAAAACTATTCCACCCTGTCGGCGCAGGAACGGGGTGATAAAAAGGATGCGCCCCTTATTTCCATGGCGCTCAATCCCTTTGCCGTGTTCATCAAGATGTTTTTTCTGAGGCAGGGGTTCAGGGACGGCATGCACGGGTTCATCCTTGCCGGGCTCTACAGTTTTTATACCTTCCTCAAGTATGCAAAGGTATGGGAGAAAAGAAAGAAGGGGTGAGGCTCGCATTCATAAAAAAGAAATTCTCTATCCACGGCGGGGCGGAGCGGTATCTCCAGACGCTCATTGGACATCTGAAAAAGGCCGGGCATGAAATTCACATCTTCGCAAACCAGTGGATAGAAGAAAAAGGCGTAATCTTCCACAAGGTGGATGTCCTGCCCCGCAGCTCTTTTCTCTCTGTGGTAACGTTCAACAGGAATGCAAAAAAGGCGATTGGGAAAGCGTCAGGCTTTGACCGTGTGATCAGTTTTGAGAGGACGACCTGTCAGGATATCTACAGGGCGGGGGAAGGATGTCATGCAGAGTGGCTCGAAATACGGTCAAAGATTGAGCCCGCTTACAAAAAAATGTCCTTCAGGATAAATCCTCTTCATCTCGCCCTGATTGCCATAGAGAAGAGACTGTTTTCGGAAACAGGGCTCATCATCGCCAATTCGAAAATGGTGAGGCACCACATTAAGAAGCATTATGCGGTTCCGGAGGAAAGAATAGAGGTAGTATATAACGGAGTCGATCCTGTGCGGTTCACTCCAGAGAATAAAGGCAGGTGGCGTAAAAGTGTAAGAGAGAGCCTTTCCCTATCAGAAGATTCAAAGCTCCTGCTCTTTGTGGGATCAGGCTTTAAGAGAAAGGGATTGAAAACCCTTTTAGATGCCGTTGCCTTGATTAAGGAAGAGGATATTAAGGCCATGGTGATCGGAAAGGATGATGTGAGCGAATATAAAAGTTTGGCAGAGAGGCACGATACCAGTGGTAGAATTATCTTTCTTGGTCCCCAGAGGGAGATAGAAAAATTCTATGCGGCTGCAGATCTGTTTACACTCCCAACACTTTATGACCCATTCAGCAATGCTACGTTAGAGGCGATGGCATCGTCCCTCCCTGTAATTACCACAAAAAACAATGGTGCGGCTGAGCTTATCGAAAATGGACAAGAAGGCTTTGTCCTGCAAGACCTCTTCGATGCACAGGAATTGGCTGATACGATACAACTTTCCCTGGGGAATCTGAAGTTCATGGGGAAAAGGGCGAGGGAGAAGGCTGAACAATTTTCGATTGAGAGGGCGACCCGGGAGTTTACAGAAACGATAAAAAAGGTAAGTAATACTTAAGCTCTAACAATGGCGTAGAAGGTTGTCATTGCGAGTGAAACGAAGCAATCTCGCCTTTATGCAATGAGATTGCCACGGTCGAAACGACCTCGCAATGACAGAAAAATAGATGAGTTAGAGCGCTTATTCCCATTTTCCGGTAATCCTGACGCAATTTACACCCTCGCATAATTTGAGTTACAATCTTTGGATGAACTTCGACGGAACAAAAAAGATCCTTGTGATAAAACTCCGTCACGTCGGGGACGTCCTTCTCACGGTCCCTGTATTCAGGGCCCTGAGAGAGAATTTCCGGGAGGCACATATCTCCGCCCTGGTGAACTCCGGCACCGAGGAGGTACTGAAGGGGAATCCCCTCATTGATGAGATACTCCTTTTTGAACGGTCCATAAAGGGGCTGTCCCCTCTGAAGCGATATCTGAGCGAGGCAGGTTTTCTCAGGAGGCTGAGGGATAAAGGGTTTGATATGACTGTTGATCTCACTGGCGGTGACCGTCCAGCGGTTATATCCTTTGCTTCAGGTGCAAGATACAGACTGGGATGGAGGCCTAAAAAAGGTTTCATCGGGAAAAAACGCCTCTATACCCATCTCTCTTCGCCTGAGGGAAGGAGACATATGGTCTTACAGAACCTTGATGTTGTCAGCCAGTATGGGATACATACAGAAAATCTTTCTGTGGATTTCCACATCCCTGAAGAGGCGCGAATGTTTGTAAAAAAGATTCTTGAGGAAAATAATCCCCCTCCCCCCCTTTCAATTCCCCCCTTGGTAAGGGGGGATACAGAGGGGTTAAAGGGGGGCGAGGCGGGATTAAGGGATACCGTTGTACACATCCACCCCACTTCCCGGTGGCTCTTCAAGTGCTGGAAGGATGAATACATGGCAGAGGTTATAGGGCGGCTTCTTGATCAGGGAGTGAAAGTAGTAGTCACGTCATCGCCTGACCCAAAGGAAATTAACAAGGCAAAAAGAATTTTGTCTTTCATCCCGTCACGCATCACGCATCACGCATCACGGCTTATAGACCTCTGCGGAAAGACGACGATTAAACAGCTTGGAGCCGTATCAGAGGCAGCGGACCTGTTTTTCGGTGTGGATTCCGCCCCCATGCATATCGCTGCTGCTGTGGGCACGCCGGTGGTCGCCCTCTTTGGACCGAGCGGCGCCTATAGCTGGGGACCGTGGGACAACGAGAGTTCACGGCTCACAGCTCACGGCTCACAGATTGAAAATCCCTATGCTCAAAGAAACGGTATCCAGAGATTCGGGATCCATACCGTGATCCAGAGGGACTGGGACTGCATCCCCTGCGGGAGCGACGGATGCGGGGGAAGTAAAATGAGCAGATGCCTCGAGGACATCACAGTTGATGAAGTGAAAAATATTCTGACAGAAAAACTAAAAGAGGCAAGGTAAATGTTCACCGTACTTCATACAGAGTCGTCAAAGGGCTGGGGCGGGCAGGAGAACAGGATTCTCAAGGAATCTCTCGGCTTAAGGAAACTTGGCGCTAGAGTGATAATCTTATGCCAGCCGGACAGTGTTCTCGAAAAAAAAGCCCTCTCAGAAGGAATCGAGCTCAGGACATGCAGGATGCGAAAACACTACGACCTTCCTGCCATAGCATGCATTCTCAGGGTGATTAAGCAGGAAGCGGTTGACGTGATAAGCACTCACAGCGGGAGAGACAGTTTTCTTGCGGGGATAGCGGGACGGATTTCGAAAAGAAAACCCGTGATCGTGAGGACACGGCATATTGCGATGGCTATTACCTCAAGAATTACCTATAGTTTGTTGCCGCACCGGGTAGTAACCACAAGTGAGTATTTAAGGCAGTATTTAATTCAGGAAGGCATTTCTGCTGACAAGGTGGTGACAATACTTACGGGGATAGAGCTGAGCAGATTTGATCCTGATACAACACCCGGGAACCTGCGACAGGAATTGGACTTGATGTCTGACGCGCCGCTTATAGGTACCGTTGCGATCTTAAGGCGCCCGAAGGGGCATCATATCCTCCTCGACGCCATACCGCTCGTATTGAAGAAGTTCCCGGGCGCTGTATTTGCATTTGTGGGGGACGGCCCCCAGAGAAAAAATATTTCGGATAAGATAGAGAGGCTTGGATTATCCGGCAGCGTGCTCATGCTCGGCATGAGATGGGATATCCCTAATGTGCTGAAGTCCATCGATCTTTTTGTTCTTCCGACCCAGAAAGAGGCGCATGGAGGGGTTTTTGTGGAAGCAATGGCAATGGAGAGGCCGGTTATCGGAACGGACGTCGGTGGTGTCAGTGAAGTGATAAAAAACGGGATCAACGGGTTCCTTGTGGAGCCGAACAATCCCCAGGCGTTGGCTGAGGCAATTCTTGCAATGCTTGAAGACAGGGAGCGAGCAAGGCTTATGGGCATGGAAGGGAGGAAAATGGTTGAGCAGCTTTATACAGGAGAAATGATGTGCGCGAAGATGTTTGACCTCTATGCCTCCCTGATCTCTAAGAGGCAACAATGAGACCCGTTCCGGTTTTGATGTATCACCATGTCAGTCCCCATAAAGGGGACATAGTTACGGTAACTCCGGAAGTCTTCGAGGACCAGATGAGCCACCTGAGCCAATCCGGATACAAAACCTTGACTGCGGAGGAACTGCTCTCTCTTATGAAGGGTGAACTGACCCTGAGACAGAAGGCTGTGGTCATCACCTTTGACGACGGCTGGCTTGACAATTATCTCTATGCCTTTCCGGTGCTGAAGAAATATCGCCTCAATGCTGCCATCTTTATCATCACCAACAGAATCGAAATGGCATCTGAGGAGATGACATCCCTTCCTGACCGTATCCCGACCCACAATGAATCCAAGGCATTGATCGAAAAGGGGGAGGCATACAAAGTGGCGCTGAACTGGGAGCTCATTGGGGAAATGGCGGGGAGCGGTCTGGTGGAGTTTTATTCCCACACGAAGAGCCACAGGAAGTGTGATACGTTATCTGAAAATGAACTTATCGAGGAGCTGGGGCAATCAAAGCAGATCATGGAAAAAAAGCTCGGAAGGCCGTGTCCGTATCTTTGCTGGCCCTATGGGAAGTATAATCAGCTCGCAGTAAGCATCGCAAAGGAAGTTGGATACAGGGTACTATTCACCACAGACCACGGCGTAGTGAAGGCGGGCTCCGATCCCTTCGCCATTAAGAGAATCGTGGTGAAGGACAAAAGTGAGTGGTTCAGGAAAAGAATGTTCGTATATACAAATCCGGTTCTTTCCCCTCTCTATCTTGCATTAAAGAAAAAATGAGAATACACCCTGCTGACGGGCTGCTTTTTCTTACGATGAAGCTTCTGAAATCCATGGACCACAGAGAAACCGACCTGAAATATTTTAAGCCTGAGAACGCAAAAAATATCCTGGTGGTTTCCTCGACAGCCATAGGCGATACCCTCCTTTCGACCCCTGCCATGAGGGCGGTGAGGGAGCGGTATCCCGCCGCGCACATCACAGCACATTTCAATGTGAGGAACATGGAGCTCTTCGAGAACAATCCGCACATAGACGGCATCATCCCCTATCAGGGGGGCTATAAAAAATTTGTGAAGACTGTCAGAGAGTTCCGGAGGCAGAAATTCGACCTCGTGCTGATCTTCCACGGCAATGAGCCCCAGGCCACACCCATGGCCTATCTCTCCGGGGCAAGGTTCATACTGAAATTCCCAAAGAGCAGAGAGTTCAGCTTCTTGTTATCCAACAATAGTGAACAGATGCCGGATGCATCTCTCCATGTGATTGAAAAAAGACTTAAACTGGCAGAACTGGTGGGGTGCAGCAGCTCTGCAAAGGAGATGGTCCTCCCTGAACGAGAGGAAGGAAAATCATTTATTGCTCAATTCCTCAAGGAGTGTGGAATGAAGGCAGAGAATCTGCTCATCGGCTTTCAGGCCGGAGCCTCCACTGTCGGTCGGATCTGGCCTTCCGACAGGTTCATTGAACTGGGGAGGAGACTCGTTGCTGCCAGCTCGCAGGTCAGGGTCATCATCACCGGCTCGCCTCAAGAGTATGCCTTGTGCAGGGAAATAGCCGATGGAATCGGAGAAAGGGCAATGGTGACTGCCGGCAGGATTCCGTTGAAATATCTGCCTTCGCTGGTGAAACGATTCCGTGCGGTAATTACCGGTGACACGGGGATCCTCCATATGGCGGTGGCGGTCGGCACCACGGTTATTGCGCTCTTTGTCCCGTCTACGCCGAAGGATACCGGACCCCTTTACGACCTCCACAAGCATGTTGTTATCCATAAAGAGATGCCCTGCAATCCCTGCAACTCGAACAAATGTGAAAGCCCGTTCTGCATGGAGCTGATTACAGTGGATGAGGTGTTTGCTGCGGTGAGGAAGTTCCTGCCGTGAAGATCGCCCTCTACAATCTTACCACCACCACCCAGTCAGGAGGGATAGAGACCTTTAACCGGGAGATGGCCCGGGCGCTGGCAAAAAGGGGCCACACCGTGCACGTTTACGGCGGGAGAAGCGCGGAAAGCTATAATATTCCCCCGGAGGTCACGACCTACCTGTATCCGTATATTCGGAGGGCAAGGGTGCCGAATCTCGGGACAAGGTTCAGGAAATTTGTGGAGCGGTTATCCTTCGGGGTCGTGACCTTCAGAGACCTTATAAAGAGGGAGTATGATTATCTTTACGTCTCCAAATCCTTCGACATCCCTGTTGCCCTCCTGGCCTCACATTACCTGAGGGCAAAAGTGATCTTTGGCTCGGGAGGCACAGAGTTCTTTCCCGGGTACAAATACTTGGTGGAGAAGGTGGACCACTTCTTCGCCTGCAGCGCATTCAATGCCTCGCAGATAGAAAAGTACTGCGGGATCAGGCCGGAGGTGCTGCCCAACGGTGTCAATACCGAACTCTTCAGGCCCACGGAGCCGGACAGGGAGCTGCAGCAAAAACTCGGACTCACCGGCACTGATACCATTATCATGAGCGCCTGCCGTCTCGTGGGATGGAAGGGGATTCAGTATGCGGTAAAGGCTGTTGCACGACTCGTGAAAGAAGGATATGGGATCAAGTATGTGATCATAGGGGATGGTGAATACCGGCGGGACCTTGAGAACCTTGTGGAAACCCTTGGCGTCGGGAACAGCGTCCTCTTCCCGGGGGGCATAAAGAATTCCGAATTGCCCCGCTATTATTCTGTGGCAAAGGCTGCCGTCTTCCCGAGCATCGGGATCGAGACCTTTGGTATCTCCATTGCTGAGGCTATGGCATGCGGAGTGCCGGTGATCTCTACCCGGGTGGGAGGGATTCCCGAGGTGGTGGCAGAGGGCACAGGGCTCCTGGTGCCGCCAAGGGATGAGGTGTCCCTTTCAGAGGCATTGAAAACCCTTGTCACGGACAGCGCCCTGAGGGAAAGGATGGGTGCCGAGGGAAGGAGGCGGATAATAGAAAAGTTCAGCTGGGATGTTATAGTAGAGAGGTTTGGAAGGTATATCGGTAATGCCTAAGAAGGTGTTAATGGTTGCAGGGCCTGTTCACCCCATTCCCCCTCTCAGGGGAGCTGCCGTGGAAACATGGATGTATGAGGTATCGAAAAGGTTAACAAGTTTTGAGCCCCATAT
>JAMCQB010000102.1 GCA_023382175.1 Nitrospirota bacterium
GACGGGGACAGTATCTATATCCAGAAGGCAGGGTTCTTCTATGTCACGGGCGAGGTGAAAAAACCTGATGCGTACAAGTTCGATGAGGGCACTACGGTGCTTAAGGCGATTACCATGGCGGGTGGATTCACTGACAAAGCGGCCGAGAAGCGGGTAAAAATAAAGAGAAAGGATAGCGGCAGGGAGAATACCATGGAGCGGGTGGGGCTAGATGAACTTGTCAGGCCTGACGATGTAATCATCGTCCCGGAAAGCTTCTTTTAAACCATGCTTGACAGGGATAAGATGCAGGAAGAAGAGATTCATCTGAGGGATTACTGGAAGGTCATCATAAAGAGAAGCAACAGCGTTCTCACGTTCTTTTCCGTTCTTGTGGTCGTGGTGACCATCGGCACCCTGACAACGACCCCGGTATACCGTGCCTCTACAAGGGTTCTCATCGACAGGGAGAATCAGAACGTCGCCAATCTCAGGGACGTGTACTATGACTTCTACTCAGAAGACTACTATCATACCCAGTATGAACTCATAAAGAGCGCCGCAGTGGCGTATAAGGCAGTGAAGAATCTTAACCTCGAGGGGAATCCGGAGTTTAATCCTGCGGCGAAGAAGATGAGTGAAGGATTTCTGAGCGGTCTTTCCCGTGCCCTCGGCAGCATCTTCGGCGGGAAAAAGACTTCTGACGATACAGTGAAAGACGACCCTGCAGTGCCGCTGGCAAAAAAGGTGCAGGGAGGGCTCAGGGTGGAGCCGGTGAAGAACAGCAGGATCGTGAACATCAGCTATGAATATCACGATCCGAAGCTTGCGGCGGCAATTGCAAACGGTGTGGCAAACGCCTACGTGGAACAGGTGCTCGATATAAAGATGGGAGCGGCAAAGCAGGCGGTGGAGTGGATGTCGAAGAAGATCGATGAACAGAAGAGGACGCTGGAGGATTCCCAGAAGGCCCTTCAGGAGTACATGAAGAATAAAGACGTGGTGGAACTGGAAAACAAGGAGGCATTGACTCCCCAGAAACTTCAGAACCTGGGCTATCAACTGGTCCTTGCCGAAGCGAAGAGGAAGGATACAGAAGCATTATTTAATCAGGTAAAGAACCTTGCGAATAATCTCCAGGAGGCCCTTACCGTGCCGGCCATTGCCGGGGACCCTGTGATGCAGTCTCTCAGAACGGAAGAGATAAAGATAGAAAAGGATAGCATGGAGATGTCGAAGAAATACGGAGAGAAACATCCCCAGATGATACGGCTCAGGGAAGACCTCAGGGCACTCAGGGAAAAAATGTCCAGCGAGTCGAAACGGATTATCACCTCCATCAAGAATGATTACGAGCTTGCAAAGGCGAGGGAGACCGGCCTGAGAAATTCCATGGCGCAAGGGAAGGGTGAGGCCATGGTCCTCTCGGAAAAAGCGATTCAGTACGGGGCACTGAAGCGCGAGGTGGAGAGCAACCAGCAGCTCTATGACGCCCTTCTCAAGAGGATAAAGGAGACGAGCCTTATTGAGGAGGTAAAATCCTTCAACATTTACATTGTGGACAGGGCGGAGATTCCTAAGGGCCCTGTTCGCCCGAGGAGCTTTCTCAATATCCTTCTCTCCATTATTGTGGGCGCCTTCGGTGGCGTAGGAATCGCTTTTTTTCTTGAGTACATCGATAACACCTTTAAGAAACCTGAGGATGTGGAGGAAAAGCTTGCACTGCCTCTCCTTGGGGTGGTTCCTTACATCAAGCAGACCGAAATCCCGGATGGGAATTTCGAGACCATTACCCATACCAACCAGAAGTCTACGATCTCGGAGACGTACCGGGCTCTCCGGACGAGCATACTCCTCTCAACCCCGGAGCCGGTGAAAAGCATTGCGGTGACCAGTTCCGTCGAAAATGAGGGCAAGACAACCACCGCCGTGAATCTCGCCATTACCCTGGCGCAGATGGAGAAAATGGTATTGCTGGTGGATGCCGACCTCAGGAAACCGAAGGTACATTCAGTGCTGGGAATGGATAATTCCATCGGCCTGAGCAATTTCCTGGCACGGCAGGTGGTCCAGAATATGATCAAGGCCAGTGAGATACCCAGCCTCAGTATCATCACTGCAGGTCCGCTGCCGCCGAACCCGTCAGAACTCCTCGGTTCAAAGAGGATGAAGGAGTTCCTGGATATTGTAAATGAAAAGTTCGATATTGTGGTCTTCGATACCGCGCCGCTCATCACCGTAACCGACACGACGTTATTGTCGGATCTGGTTGACGGCACCATCCTCGTGATCAGGAGCGGCAGGACCACCTTTGATATTGCGAAGAGGGGAGTCAAACTTCTCCGGGACATCAACGCCAAGGTCCTTGGCGTTGTCCTCAACAGCATGGACACTGCGAAGGAAGGATATCGGTACCTCTATCCCTATTATTACCAATACGGTTCTGAGAAGGAAAAGACTGTGTGAGGGATGCGGTGAGACCCATTGAACGGGGACTCGTCTCTCTTCTTCTCCTTGCTCCGTTGTTGTTCGGCGCCGTTGAATTCTGGTCCCTTGCGGTCATGGAGATAAGTTGCCTTTTCCTTCTTCTCCTCTTTTTTTTCCGGATGCTCGGCACGAAACAGCCCCCGACGCCGCTCATTCGACCGCCGCTTCTTGTTCCCATTGCCCTTTTCCTGGCCTTCGCGGTGATACAGATCATCCCTGTGCCCCCGGGGCTTCTGAAAGTCCTCTCACCCGGGACCTACGGGATTTACCGTGAAACATTCCCTCATGAAGGCAGTCTTCCCTGGCTCACCCTTTCCCTTTATCCCTACTCAACATTTCTGGAAATCATAAGGTTCATCGCATACATCAGTGTCTATTTCCTCACTGTACAGATAGTAAGGGATAAGGAGTCTATTGCACGGATGACCGCTCTTGTTCTCATAGCAGGGACGGGGATCGCGCTCCTGGGGATTTTTCAGTTCATATTCTGGAACGGGAAGTTGCTCTGGTTCAGGGGATTGAGCCAGGGAGGCGCTCCCTTCGGTCCCTATGTCAACAGGAACCATTTTGCAGGTCTCATGGAGATGATCATCCCTGTGGCCGCAGGAATGCTCATATACCTTCTCCCCAGCGTGCGAAACAGTCAGGGGATGAAGACAGCAGTGACGGATTTCTTTACCCACAGGAAGGTAAATACGTCAATTCTCACCGGCGCCGCGGCAGTAATTATGATCACTGCGCTCTTTCTGAGCCTTTCCAGAGGAGGGATCATAGGACTGAGTCTTTCCATGCTCTTCTTCGGCATTATGCTGGCATTGAGAAACTCCACGAGAAAGAAGGGCCGGACCATCATTCTTCTGTTCCTGGTCATCTTTTTTACGGTGGGGTGGTTTGGATGGAGCCGGGTGATGGAGCGTTTCGAGAAGATAAAGCATCTGGATGCCTCTTCAGAATTCCGAATTAATAACTGGAAGGACTCCCTGAACATCGTTGCAGCATTCCCCCTCTTCGGTGCGGGCCTCGGGACGTATGAGCAGATATACCCCAGGTACAAAACAGTTCCGACCCAGGAGCGCTGGGAACATGCCCATAACGATTACCTCGAAGCCGCAGTTGAACTGGGGATACCCGGTCTTGTTATAGTGCTTTATGGAATGGGGTCGTTTTACGTCATAATGCTCAGAATCCTCAGGAGAAGGAAATCCCTTTACAGCAGGCTCCTCGGCATCGGGGGTATGGCAGGGATTACCGGCATCGCGATCCACAGTTTCACCGACTTCAATCTGCACGTGGGGGCCAACGGCCTTTATTTCTCATTTGTCCTGGGCTTTGCCATCGCGGTTTCCCATATGCGGACCGGGGAGGGAAATGAAGGGACACTTCTGAAAACGATGGAGATAACTATTCCTTCCGGAAAAAAAGCGGTGATGAAGGCGGCGGTCATGCTCATATTCATTGCTCTTTCGGCAATTCCCCTTCTTAATAGCGGCGCCGAGATATATTATGCCCTTGCAAAGGGATCCCTCAGTGAAGGCTCCGGGCTTGCTTCAAGAGGAATAATGCTGGAGAGGGCGCGGATTCTGAGTCCGCTGGATGCCCGGTTGCCTTTTGCAGAGGGGAATATTGATTATGCCCTTGGAAGGACAGGGGATGCGGCCGGAAATTATGCCAGGGCTGTTGCCCTTAACCCTGCCAGTGGTGAGTACCTTCAGATGCTCGGTATTGCTTATGGCAATCTGGGGAAGAAAGAAAGCGAGGAAAGATTTATGGCACTGGCAATCCTCTACGATCCGACATCGGCGTGGCTACGGAAGAACTATTCATTATGGCTTTTCTCAAGGGGAGAAAAAGAAGCTGCGCTGAGGGAGATGAAAGAGGCCATAACCTTGGATCCTGCAAATACGAGGAACTATATTACTTCCCTGGTCCTGAGCAAAGTCCCCCCTCACGAGCTGAGCGCTACGATACCCGAAAACCCCTCAGCCCTTCTTCTTTATGGTAGATACCGTGAAGAGAGGGGGGATATTGATGGCGCGTTGGAAAGCTATGTTGATGCGCTAACGGTTATGAGGCGTGCAGGGGACATAAAGACCGAGGTCTATCACCGGATCGCAGGGCTCTATGAGAAGAAAGGGCTGCTCGGACAGGCCATGGCATATTACGAGGAAGGAGTTAAGGTCAACCCCTCCGACTATGGGCTCAGGTTTAGTCTTGCGAGACTCTATGACAGGCTGGATATTCCTTACCGGGCGAAAGAGGAGTACGAGAAGGTCCTGATCCTGAATCCCTTCAATGAATATGCCCAGAGAAGGCTGAAGGAACTGGGCGGCAGATAAGTCCTCCCGTGACGCGAGGGGGCATCATTTCCCTGCAGCGGTCAAAAGTCCGGCAAGGAAAAAAACCGGGAAAAGGTTGAATTTTGCCCATCCGGTAAGTTAAACTACCCTGCTAAAACTTTTCATTCCTCTCCGGAGGCTGGCTTTATAGCAAAGAGGATCAAGAAATACGTCGGATATGGCCGGATATATGGTATGATAAATACAACAAATTACGAAAGGTGGTGATGACATGTCACTTCAGAAGGAGACGAAACAGACGATCATAGGTTCGTATAAGATACACGAGAAGGACACCGGTTCCCCCGAGGTCCAGATCGCCATTCTGAGCGAAAGGATAAGTTACCTTACGGAACATTTCAAAACCCATAAGAATGACCATCATTCAAGGAGGGGGCTTCTGAAGCTGGTGAGTCAGCGGAGGAGACTTCTGGATTATCTCAAAAGTAACAGCAAAGAGCGCTACGAAAAAGTTGTGGAACGCTTGGGACTGAGGAAATAGGAGAACGATATTGATAACGAATGTGGAAGTTGAAGTGAGAGGCAGAAAGCTGTCCATTGAGACCGGTGAGATAGCAAAGCAATCGGACGGCGCTGTTGTTGTGAAGTATGGTGATACGGTTCTGCTTGCCACGGCAGTTGCAGACAAGAAGATAAAGGAAGGGCTTGATTTCTTTCCGTTAACCATGGATTATCAGGAAAAGACCTTTTCTGCGGGAAAGATCCCCGGCGGTTACTTTAAGAGGGAAGGAAAGCCCACGGAAAAAGAGGTGCTCACCTCACGCCTTGTTGACAGGCCTATGCGGCCCCTTTTCCCCAAGGGTTTTCGTTCGGAGACCCAGGGCATCGTCTCGGTGCTCTCCTTTGGGGATGAAAATGCCTCGGATGTCCTCGGGATTACCGGCATGTCCGCAGCGCTGACAATCTCAGATATCCCCTTTAACGGGCCTGTGGGCGCAGTGAGGGTCGGATTGTTAAAGGGCGAACTGGTGATTAACCCCGATCTTTCGGAAGTTGAATCCCTGGAGTTGAATATCGTGGTGGCCGGCACAGAGGATGCGGTGATCATGGTGGAGGGAGGCGCTTCGGAAATATCGGAAAGGATACTTCTCGATGCCATCGAATACGGGCATGCTGAAATTAAGAGAATTGTGGCTGTACAGCATGAGCTGAGGTCCCTTGCGGGAAAGGCGAAGAGACCCCTTATCCAGAAAGAAGAGAATGTTGAGCTCCAGAACAGCGTGAAGGCATACGTGCTTGACCGCATCAAGGAGCACATCGCGATTCCGGGGAAACAGAGAAGACAGGAGGCCCTGGATATACTCCTGGATGAGACCCTGAAGCACTTTGAAGCGGAGGAAAAGGGGCTCACAAAAGACATTGCAAATATATTCTTTGATATAGAGAAGGACCTTGTAAGGAAGATGATCATCAACGAGGGAGTGAGGGCTGACGGAAGGCGTCCCGATGAGATTCGGCAGATCACCTCGAAGGTCGGATTTCTTCCCCGGGCCCATGGTTCTGCCCTCTTTGTGAGGGGCGAAACACAGGCCCTTGTTGCGGTGACCCTCGGCACTTCTGAAGACGAGCAGAAGATCGAGACCCTTGAGGGCGAAACGTACAAGACATTCATGCTCCATTACAATTTCCCTCCCTTCAGCGTGGGGGAGGTGAAACCCTTGCGTTCACCGGGAAGAAGGGAGATAGGGCACGGCGCCCTTGCAGAGAGGTCCCTGAAACCGATAATCCCTTCCAAGGAGGTGTTTCCCTATACCATAAGGATTGTCTCCGATATTCTGGAATCCAACGGCTCCTCTTCCATGGCAACGGTGTGCGGTTCCACCCTTGCCCTTATGGATGCAGGTGTGCCGATCAAGGCGCCGGTGGCGGGCATTGCCATGGGAATGATTCAGGAGGGGGACAAGACCGTTGTCCTTACCGATATTCTCGGCCTTGAGGACCATCTGGGAGATATGGATTTCAAGGTTACCGGCACTGAAGAGGGGATAACCGCGTTCCAGATGGACCTAAAGACAGGCGGCATAAGCAAGGAAGTGATGGAAAAGGCCCTTGAACAGGCGCGGCAGGGAAGGGTTTTTATTATCGGCAAGATAAAGGAAGCCCTTGCCTCGCCCAGGGAGAGCCTGGCGCCCCATGCGCCCAGGATCTATACCATGCAGATCAAGCAGGATAAGATACGGGATGTGATCGGCACCGGAGGAAAGGTCATCAGGGGGATTATAGAGCAGACGGGCGTCAAGATCGATATCGATGACTCGGGGTTGATCAACATCGCATCTGCCGACGAAACCTCGGCACAAAAGGCTATCGAGATCATTAACGGTATCATCGCAGAGGCTGAGCTTGGGAGGATCTATCTCGGCAAGGTTAAGAGAATCACTGACTTTGGCGCCTTTGTTGAGATCCTGCCCGGGACCGACGGTCTTCTGCACATTTCCCAAATATCCGAGAAGAGGATCGCAAAGGTGACGGACGAGCTGCAGGAAGGTGATGAAGTGCTCGTGAAGGTGATCGAAATAGACAGGCAGGGAAAGATCCGCCTCAGCAGGAAAGAGGCCATGAGGGAGAAGGCGGGCCATCCAAAGTCAGACTAGCGAAGAGCTCGGGTCCGCTCTCTGCTTCCCCTCCATAGACGCCGGGCGAAGGCGCGCAGACTATGTTCGAGAAATATCATCTGGATAACGGCATCCCGCTGGTGGTCGAGCGGATAAGGAATGTCCATTCCGTATCCCTGGGCATATGGATCGGGGTCGGTTCGAGATATGAAGCACCGGAAAAGAACGGGATCTCTCATTTCCTTGAACATATGTTTTTCAAGGGCACGCGGAAGCGCTCTGCCAGGGACATCGCAGTGGATATCGATTCCATTGGCGGAGACCTGAATGCCTTCACCTCCAGGGAAACCACCACCTTCTACATCAAGGTCCTCGACGAATACCTCGACAGGGGGATCGATCTCCTCACCGACATCTTCCTCCATTCCACCTTCCCTGAGGCTGATATTGAGAAGGAAAAGAGCATCATAAAAGAAGAGATAAAGATGGTGGAAGACACCCCTGATGATTACATCCATGACCTCTTTTACGAGACGGTATGGGGTCGTTCCGGCATCGGCCAGCCTGTTTTGGGGAGGAGGGAGACGATCAAATCCTTTACGGCGGATGACCTCACAGGCCACATCAGGAAATACTACGGCACCAAGGATACAGTGATCGCCTGCGCCGGGAACTTTGATTCTGAAAGGCTCCTGCATACCCTTAACCACCTCCTGGGAGCCTTGAGGAGAGGGTCGGAGCCGAGAAAAGGAGAGGCTCCTCACTTTAAGGCAGAAACCGCTGTCTTCACCAAGGACCTTTCAGAGGCACACAGCGTTATCGGAGTGAAAGGGTTGCCCCAGGCAAGTCCTGAGAGGTATGCCCTCTATCTCATAAACGCCATCATGGGAGCAGGCGTGAGTTCAAGGCTCTTCCAGGAAATACGGGAGAAGAGGGGACTGGCGTATTCCATCTATTCCTTCATCGCCTCGTATCTTGATACGGGGATGTGGGGTGTCTATGCCGGTACTGCAAGGAAAAGGGTGGTGGAAGTGATCGAGCTCATTGCAAAGGAGATGAAGGAGCTGAAGGACACCGTCACCGATGCCGAACTCCGGAGGGCCAAGGACCAGATCAAAGGGAATCTCATCCTCGGCCTTGAATCCTCCAGCAGCAGGATGCAGAATATCGCCCGCCAGGAGATTTACTACGGAAGATATTTCTCCACCGAGGAAATTATCAGGGAGATCGACAGGGTGAGCATGAAGCAGGTGAAGGAGCTTTCCGAAAAGCTCTTTGGGAACGGTTCTGCTGCCCTTACCGTCTTCGGCCCTGTGCAGCCTTCGCAATTATCTCAACTGCCGCTCTGATCTCCTCTTCGGTATTGTCCTTCCCCGTACTCAGCCTGATGGATGACATGGCATCTGCTTCCGACATTCCCATGGCCATGAGCACTGCTGAAGGGGTCTTCTGACCCGAATGACACGCTGAACCCGCGGTTGCAGCCACTTCGTCCTTTATTTTTTCGAGGAGATCCGTTGAGTCCACGCCGGGAATGCATATATTCAGTGTATTCGGCAACCTGAGGGTTTGATGGCCGTTGATTCGTACATCCTGAAGCCTTTCCCTGATGCCGGTGAAAAGCATATCCGTAAGTTTCTTCACATGAGTCGCCCTCTCCCTCAGGAAAAGTCTTGTCATCTCACAGGTCTTTCCCATTCCCACGATACCGGGGACATTCTCGGTTCCCGGCCGAAGCCCTTTCTCGTGGCCGGCGCCGAACAGGATAGGCTTCAGCTGCACGCCCTTCCTGACAGAGAGGGCGCCGACACCCTTGGGCCCGTAGAACTTGTGCGGCACTATTGTGAGGATATCTGCCCTGAGCTTCTCAACGTCCGCGGGGATCTTTCCCACGCTCTGGGCCGCATCGGTATGAAAAAGGATATATCTCTCTCTGGCCAGCGTTCCTATCTCTTCCACCGGCTGCAGAACACCTGTTTCATTGTTGGCGTGCATGATGGTTATCAATATGGTCTCTCTTTTTATGGCTTTCCTCACGTCATCAGCAGCGATTCTTCCTTCGCCGTCAACAGCCACATACGAAACGTCAAAGCCGTTTTTTTCGAGGTACCTGCAGGGGTTCATGACCGAAGGATGTTCAATGACCGAGGTGATAACGTGACCTTTCCCTTTCTGAAGCGCCGTCCCCAGTATGGCAAGGTTGTTCGACTCCGTACCACCTGACGTGAAGAATATTTCTTCAGGGGAAGCGCCGATACACTCCGCGACCTCTGCCCTCGCTTTCTCCACAGCGGCCTTTGCCCTGAGACCGATAGCGTGGGCGCTGGAAGGATTGCCGTAGCTCAACCTGAGCGCTGAATGCACGGCATCGGCAACCTCGGGGTCAACGGGGGTGGAGGCATTGTTATCGAGGTAGATCATGGCATTCCTACTGCATGTCCCTGTGAATGACGGCGGGTTCTATCCCGTGTTTCTTCATGATATGGTCTGCAATTTTTTCGACGATTGCAGGAGAGCGGTGTCTCCCTCCGGTACAGCCGAAGCCTATGGTGAGGTACGCTTTTCCTTCCTCTTTGTACCGAGGGATGAGAAAATCAAGCAGTGAAAGGGTCCTCTCAATGAATTCCCCTGTTGAAGGCTTTTCAAAGAGAAAGTTCCTGACCTCCGTGTCAGTGCCCCGCAGTTTCTTGAGATCAGGAATAAAATTGGGGTTGGGGAGAAATCTCACGTCCAGGAGGAGGTCAACATTCTGCGGTATCCCGAACTTGAATCCAAAGGAGATAAGGGTTATGGTCATGACACTGGAGCGCGTCGAGGCTTTGAAGAACGAGGATATCAAGTGCCTCAACTGGTGAGGGGTATAGGAGGAGGTATCGATGACGCGATCCGCTTCGTTTCGCAAAGGCAGGAGCATGGCATATTCCCTGCTGATGGCCTCCTCCATGCTCACTCCTTCCGATACGAGAGGGTGGGGCCTTCTCGTCTCCTTGAACCTCCTCATGATCGCATCCCTGTCAGCCTCGAGAAAGATGATCTCCACGCTGTACCGGTCCCGTAACGCACTGAGGACCGAATCAAAGGCCGGGAGAAACTCTTTTTCCCGGATGTCTATGCCTATTCCGATCTTTGTATTCCGGTTGCCCCCAGTGATGATCGAGGCAAAGGCTTCCATCAATGTGACAGGCAGGTTGTCAACGCAAAAGAATCCTTCGTCTTCCAATGCCCGGAGCGCCACGGATTTTCCGGACCCTGAAAGCCCTGTTATGATGACCACGCTATGTTTCATTTTTTTGGCGGAAACGTTAGGAGCTGTTCCTGCTCTTAGATTAAGAGCAGGAACAGTCATGAATATATTTAATTAATAACAGCTGTTACGTAATTAACTTAAAGTTATTATTTATATTCTACCTGTCTCTCTAAGAAATGTCGGTTTATATCCACCGGTCATTTAGCCGGCTCTATGAGACCAAAGTTGCCGTCGTCTCTCCGGTATATCACATTGATCTCTCCTGTGCCCTGATTCGAAAAAACGAAGAAGTCCTTGTCAAGCAGTTCCATCTGCATGGCTGCTTCATCCGGGCTCATGGGTTTCATATCAAACCGCTTTCTCTTTATGATCTTCCCCTGCTCAGGCTCAGTGTTCTCCGATGCAGGCGAAGCCGCCGCTTTTCCCTCACCCTTTCGATGAGAGACCATCTTTTCCTTGTATTTCTTGACCTGCTTTTCGAGTTTTTCGACTACCTCGTCTATGGAGGAATAGATCTCGCCGGTAACCCCTTCAGCCTGTATCAGGAGGCCGTTTGCCTTAAGCAGCACCTCTGCCTTGTGACGGTATTTTTCAACGGTGAGAGTGACTACTGCTTCGGTAATATGCGACAGATAACGATCGAATTTCTTCAGTTTTTCCTCAGCATAATTCTTCAGTGCCGGAGTAACCTCAAGATGTCTTCCATTGACAATGATGTTCATATGTCCTCCTTCATTTGATCTGTATGGTTAGTCGTGGGTCTTACGCCGTCCCTGGGGAGGGATCTTCAGTTCTTCCCTGTACTTGGCCACTGTCCTCCTTGCGATGACGATGTTTTTTGTTTTGAGCAGTTCAACGATCCGCTGATCGCTCAACGGTTTCTTGTTGTTCTCTTCAAGGATTATCTTCCTGATGAGGTCTTTTACCGAGGTGGATGATACCGAGCCTGTCCCGCTCTGGAGGGCGCTGCTGAAAAAGAACCGGAAACTGAACAGGCCGTGGCTGCAGGAAAGAAACTTGTTCGAGGTGACCCTGCTGATGGTGCTTTCGTGCATACCGAGACTGGCAGCCACATCGCGCAGATTCAGAGGTTTCAGGAGCGCAATTCCTGTATCAAAGAAATCCTTCTGGAAATTCAGGATGCTCTCGGTTACGCGGTAAATGGTCCTGTTCCTCTGGTCAAGGCTTTTCAGGAGCCATACCGCAGAGCGGAGCTTCTCCTCTATGAACTGTTTCTCCTCCTTGGACAGGGAGTTCTTCGCGAGGAAGAGTTTTTTGTAGTAACTGTTCAACCGCAGTCTGGGCAATCCTTCGTCGTTCAGGATGATCTGGTAGCCGTCCTCTGTTTTCACTACCGTGACATCAGGGACAACATAGGTGGGGGGCAGGTTCGAAAAATTTCTCGCCGGCTTCGGTTCCAGCCCCTCAATCACTCTGATGGCAGCCATTACGGTATCCAGGGATACGGTATATTGCCTGGCGATCTGCTGGTAACGCTTCTTTTCCACATCAGCCATATTCTTAAGGACAATCTGTTCCACAAGACTCCCCTGAAGATTTACGGCCCTCAGCTGCAGCAGCAGACATTCCTGAAGGTTTCGGGCGGCAATTCCCGGCGGATCAAAGCCCTGAACAAGAGCCACTGCCGCCCTGACTTTTTCCATTTCAGCGCCTGATGTCTGGGCTATCTCCTCATCAGTAACCCTTAAGTAACCGTTTTCATCGATATTGCCGATGACTATTTCGCCGATTTCTCTTGTCTCCTCATCCGCGTCGGAGAGCCGCAGCTGCCAGAGGAGATGGTCGGAGAGGTCAGCCTCTTTACTGGCAAATTGATCAAAGGAGGGTTGTTCTACTGTGCCGGGGGTGAAGTACCCGAGATCCCTGCCGTCACTTCCCCGGTCATCGAAATAATCTTCCACGCCGTACCCGCCAAGGTCCGCTATCAGTTTCTCCAAAGGGGCTTCGGTATCGTCCGGTTCCTCGCGGGTTTCGATGTTTTCGATCTCTTCCCTGCTCAGTTCTTCCCTTTCTTCCATAACTTCATCGAGAAAGGGGTTTTCGGTCAATTCCAGGGTGAGGGCTTGTGAAAGCTCCAGTTGCGGCATCTGAAGAAGTTTAATGGCAAGTTGCAACTGCGGGGTGAGAATCAGCTTCTGCGAAAGTTTCAGCTCCAGTCTGCTTTCCAGCGCCATCAGAGTGTAAATTCCTCTCCCAGGTAGATTTCCTTCACTTTTGGATTGGCCACAAGCTTTTCAGGAACTCCCTCATCCAGTATTCCCCCGTTGCTGATGATATAGGCCCTGTCGGTGATGGACAGGGTGTCTCTTACATTATGGTCAGTGACCAGGATTCCCAGCCCTTTTTCCCTGAGGTACTGTAACATCCTCTTTAATTCTATTATAGCGATAGGATCGATGCCTGCAAAAGGTTCATCGAACAGAATGAACGTCGGATTCGTCGCAATGGTCCTGGCGATCTCTGTCCTTCGCCGTTCCCCGCCGGAGAGGCGATAGGACTGCCGATCAGCAAAACCGGTGAGGCTGAACTCTTCAAGGAGTTCTTCCACTCGCTCGTCAATCTCTGAGGAAGGGTATCCCTTGAGCTCGAGGATTGCCCTGAGATTATCACGCACCGTAAGTTTCCTGAAGATGGAAGGTTCCTGGGGAAGGTAGCTGATCCCCTTCAGGGCTCTCTTATACATCGGGAGCTGGCCGATGTCTTCATTGTCAAGGGTGATGACCCCTTTGTCGGGTTTTATCATCCCGACGATCATATAGAAGGTCGTGGTCTTCCCCGCGCCATTGGGACCGAGAAGGCCGATGATTTCCCCGGTGGTGACATACAGGCTGAGATCACTCACCGCTTTCTTTCCCCGGTAAGTCTTCGACAGGTCCCTTGCCTGAAGCATATGCGTTGTTTTTCGCATGGCGCTAAGGGCTCTTTGAGGAGCGTTCCATGAATGCCTTGCTGTTTTCCACCAGGGAACGGTCGTCCTTCATCATGTAAATCATTTTTGTGCCGGTGACCATATTGGTCCCCTCCACTGCCTTGGGGTGCCCCGTGAATACGACCTTCTCCTCATCGGCGAAATAGGTGGCTTCATCGGAGGTTATCACTCTCTCGCCCTTTATGAGTTTCACGCCGCCGCCGGCCTCGATTTTTGTTATCCTGCCGCCCTCAGTATAATACACGCGCATTTTTTCGGAAAAGATGGTCATCGTCTCTGTCTTTGCCACAACGGAGCCCTCAAACAGTGCGGTGCGGGCTTTGTTATCCGCAGTTAAGGTCGACGAAGTGATGATGACCGGTCCCTTCGTCTCCAGGAGCCTGTCCTCGCCGAAGGAACGCGAACCGGACGCACCCATGACGACAAGGAAAATAGCGACAAGGGGGAAAAATAGCTTCGGGATTTTAATAGAAGATAGCTTTGACATTTCGCATCAACGTGACTTTGTTATCTTCGGTGGCAGTCAGTCCTTCTCCCTCTACCGTAAACTTGTTGCCTTTCATCTGGACCTTCCCCTCAGCGGAGAGTACCCCCTGGGAAGGGTTCCACGAAAGGTTCTGTGCATGGATGACGGAATTTTTTACTTGTATCGTAATATTATCCTCCAGCTTAAGATCTTTTGTGTTCATGTTGTAGGTGCCATGGTCTGCATTCAGGACCACCCCTTCCTTCTTTATGTCCATGGTCACTGCCTCCATCCTTGCCAGGGTCTCATCCCTTGAAAAATCAGCCCTGCGGGCGGTGAGGATCAATGCATCCTTTCCGTCCTTCTTGCTCACGATCCTGAAGCCTTCCATGTAGGAGCTTGCCTTGCTTATGGAGAAATCCCTCCGGGAATCCCGCTCGTCAGAAAAGACGATGAAGAATATGAAAAACATTGAGATGCATATAAACCCCCACAGAATCATCCTGTTCCCCGGCACGCGGTGCACATGCTCATATATGCTTTTCACTAAAAAAAGTTTATCACACAAAAAAGGTCTTAGTAAAGCAAAAAATATACCAAGTCGTAACGCGTTACGCGTAACGGGTCACGAATTACGTGATGGCGTTGCGCATGATCTCCACGGGCGGTTTTATCCCTGTCCATATCTCGAAGGCGAGAACGCCTTGATGAAGGAGCATTCCGAGACCATTCAGGGTTTTGCACCCCTTTTCAGAGGCAGCCTTAAGGAGGGGGGTCTCCCTGTAGATCAGGTCACAGACGGTCATTTCTCGGGTAATGAGGGAAAGGTTCAGAGGCTGCGGATCGGAATCCTTCATGCCGAGGGGAGTGGCATTGATCACGATATCGGCGCCATGCAGACTTTCCAGATTCCCTGCGCGGCTGACATTTGATCGGATTGCGCTGAGGTCGCCCACAAGCCCCGAAACCTTCCTTTCGTCTATGTCAAAGATCTGAAGGCTTGCAGCCATCTGGCTGAGATAATAGCTTATGGCCCTGCATGCCCCTCCGGCGCCGACCACCAGTGCGGTCTTCCCCTCCAGAGAGATGCCAGCCTCTGCCAGGGATTCCATGAAGCCCCTGCCGTCAGTATTGAAGCCGATGAGTGCCCCGTCCGAATTGAGCACCGTGTTTACTGCCCCGATGAAAGATGCCTCTTCGTTCACCCGGTCAAGGAAAGGGATCACCTTTTCCTTGTGGGGAACCGTGACATTCACGCCCCCGAGGTTCAAGGCCCTGATGGCCTTCACCGCATGTTCGAGAAGATCAGGCCGGACGGAGAACGTCACATAGCAGTAATCCATGTTGCTATGTTCAAAGGCTGCATTGTGCATGGCAGGAGAAAGGCTGTGTTCCACGGGATAGCCGAAAAGGCCGACTACTTTTGTCTTGCCGCTTATCTTCATAAGACTCCTTTTCATCTTTAATAATTAACCACAGAGATCACAGAGGGTACAGAGAAAAATAATTGCGTTATCCGTTACGCGTGACACGTTACGGGTTACGGCATCCTCCGTGAACTCTGTGTGCTCTGTGGTGATAGTCATTGCTTTCCTGCAATTGACGCTCACGATAATGCCGTCACGGCATCCACCAGGCCCTTTGGGGATGAGGGGATCGCCACTGCCTTAATCCCGAGGATATCTTCAAGGTCATGAAGAGTCACATTATCGAGGAAGACCTGATCCCCCTCTTTCATGACAACATCAGGCACAAGGAGGACATCGTCTTTCTTTACCGCTTCAGAAAGGGATCTCATTACATCCCTTCCGGTGAGAAGACCGGTAACTGTGACGCTCTTGCCGAAGAATGTGTTTTCGACCGCTGTGGCGTCAATGTCGGCACCCGCCTTCTTAAGCTTATCAATAAACCTTGACAGGTAGGGAAAGAAAGAGGTCCCGGTAAAGGTAACAAGCTTTCTGCCTCCTTTTGCCTGCGGGATCTTAATCCTTTTTGCCTGATGGAGGAAGAGGGGGACCATGCCCACTCCGTTTTCGATTTGGGGCAGGTCACCATACTCCCTGAGGGGCTTGAACTCTTCTTCTGCTTTTATGTAAAGCTCATCTGCGCCATAGACAATAGACTCTCCATGTTTTTTCACGAACCTTTTCTGGAACGAGTCAAGGAGTTCCAGCGCCCTGAGGGCATCCTCCTTCTCCACGGCCTGCAGTTTCGGCGCTGTCTTTCTGTGGGCGGTAAGACCGACCGGCACAACCGCAATGGATGAGACATAGGGGTAGAATTTGTAAAGGTCCCGTATGGTCCGATCAAGCTCTTTGCCGTCGTTATAGCTGGGACAAAGAACAATCTGGCAGTGCATCCTGATCTTGTGCTCCTTGAAGAACCCGATATCCTTCAGAACATCCTGCGCCTTCGGATTCCCCAGCATGGTATTGCGGAGCGCCTTGTTTGTCGAATGGATGGACAGATAGAGGGGGCTCAGGCGCTGTTGTACGATCCGTTTCTTGTCCTGCGCAGAGAGATTGGTGAGGGTGACATAATTGCCATAGAGGAATGACATGCGGTAGTCTTCATCCTTCACATACAGGGTCTTTCTCAGCCCCCTGGGGAGCTGGCTCACAAAGCAGAAGATGCACCGGTTATTGCAGATCTTTATCTTAAAGGATTTCAATTCTATCCCTGTACCCTGTCCTTCCCCCAGAGAAAACTTGAACGTTGCCTTTCTGTCCTTTTTTTGCGTGACAAGGGTCAGTTCCTCCTCGTTGCTGTGGAAGATAAAATCGATGACATCGTGGATGCGGTGGCCGTTTATCGAAATGATGGTGTCCCCGGCCGTGATCCCTGCGAGGTGAGCAGGACTGTCGGGAATTACTTTCTCTATTTCAGCGCTGTGACTTCTATACATTGGTCTGTTTCAGTCCCCTATAAATATAATGCAGTCCCGAGAGTATTGTAAATATGGCAGTGATCCATATCAGATAAGGGTGTATATCAGGCAAGGCGGGAAGGTTAGTATCGAAGAGGACATAGCAGATCAGGACGAGCTGGCAGGTAATGGCCGTCTTCCCAAGGAGCGTGGGTTCGACCTTTGCGGTATGGGTGATGAGATAAAGGATGACCCAACCCGTCACGACGATGATGTCCCTGCTTATAATGGTGATGGTGAGCCACTTCGGTATCTTGTCATATATCGAAAAAAGTATAAATGATGTTACGAGAAGGAATTTGTCGGCCAGGGGATCAAGCAAATTGCCGAAGGGCGTTTTCTGGCTCTTCATCCGGGCGATCAATCCATCGAACATGTCAGTGAGCGCGGCGATGATAAAGAGGAAAAGCGCATAGTCGTATCTGTTGTAGATCACCGATGTCACGAACAGGGGGATGAGGACTATCCTCACCGTGGTGAGGGTGTTCGGAATGTTGAGAATGCCCCTCATGGTTTCTTTAAGGGATATTGAAGGGAATGGGGGCAAACCTCAGTCTTAGGCCAATCCCTTTATAGCAAGCGCTGTTTTTCTTTCCGCTGTCAACGAAATCAAGGAGAGCCCTGGAATGGCAGGTTTCAAGGGCAAAACGGTTTCTCAGAGCGTCGTTGAGGGCCTCTGCGATCAACCGCTTAGAACGACCTACCTCTCCTGTCAGGAACGACACCTCTCCCGAGGCGAGCCTGCAATAGATGATCCCTCTGGTGTCCTTCGTCTTTCTGAAGTTGGCAGATGCCTTTTTGAAGTATCCCCGGGCCCTTTCATACTTTCCCTCCATCATCAGAGTCATCCCCACGCTCCAGAGGGTATAAGAATAACTCACAATGTCCCCGATGCGGAGGTAAAGGGTTTCCGCCCTTTTCAGATGCTTCATCGCCTTATCATAGTTCCCCTTCATCCTGAAGGAATTGCCCATGCCGCAGTGTGAATAGGCAGCGCCGAACCGGTCTTTCAAAGATGACAGCAGTCTGTTTGCGGAAGTATAATATTCCATGGAATCGTCAAAGAGACCTGCAACCCTTGAGACGCCGCCCAGGCCGCAGAGGCAGTATGCTATGCCCCGCAGGGCGTCGGGATCGTCCCCCTGGGACTCATAGATCCTCTTTGCAGCGTTAAAAGACCTGAGGGCGTTTTTTATATTGCCTCCCACTCTGAAGGCGCCGCCTTCGGCCCAGAGGGAAAAGGCCATCCCGTTTCTATCGGATTTCTCCCTGTATATCCTCTTTGCGTCAGAGAACAATTTCAATGCCTTCTGCCAGTGGCCCAGTGCCCTTATGGATAAACCCAGGCCGACCATTGCATCAGCAGACATGAGTCTCTCCCTTCTTTTTTTGCTCAGCGAAAGGGCTTCGATATAGGCATCCGCTGCCCCGGGAAAATCACCGATCATCCTGCAGGTATCGCCCAGGGAAAGAAGGCAGCCCAGTTCCCCGTCGCGATCCCCTGCGGCCCTATACTTTTTATACGCTTTCTTGTAGAGGGACAGGGCCTCCCTGAACCGGGAGTTCTCCCTCATTCTTTCAGCTTCAGAAAAGATGCTCTCAGGCATCCAGCGCCGTCCTCAGTTTTGCTGTGAGTTCGCTGTAATTTTCGGAATTGAAAAAGGCAGAACCCATGACAAGGATATCTGCACCTGCATCAGCCACTTCCCTGGCATTATCGTATTTAACTCCCCCGTCAACTTCTATAAGAATCTGCAGACCACGCTCCCTGAGTATATCTTTCAGGGTTTTTATCTTGCCGAGAACCTGGGGAATAAAACCCTGTCCCCCGAATCCCGGATTCACCGACATGAGGAGAACGAGATCCAGGTCGGGAAGGATGTGATCAAGACCCCATAGAGGGGTCGCTGGATTGAGGGAAACCCCTGCTTTTACGCCGCTGTCCTTTATCCAGTGGACGGTCCTGTGGAGGTGGACTGAGGCTTCCATATGCACGGTGAGATAATCTGCCCCCGCCTTAATGAAATCCGCTATATACCTGTCCGGCTCTTCGATCATGAGGTGGACATCCAAGGGGAGTTTTGTGATCTTTCTCATAGCCTCGACCACAAAGGGGCCTATGGTAATGTTGGGAACAAAATGGCCGTCCATGATATCCACATGGAGCATATCAACACCGGCAACCTCTGCCGCTTTTATCTCTTCGCCGAGCCGCATGAAGTCAGCAGAGAGAATAGAGGGGGCTATACTGGTCATTGATGTTTATCCTCCTTCAAGCTGGAGATGAATGGTTTCTCCTGATTTTACGAGGGCATTCGGTTTCGGTTTCTGGGCCCTTACTCTTTCCCCTGAACCGGCGAACTCAAGAATAAGCCTGAGCTTTTCGGCGAGCCCTGATGCATCATCCTTTGTCTTGCCGGTGAAATCGGGACAGAAGTAAACCGTTTCATAGGGGCCGGAACTTACAATAAGGGAAAGGCCGCGATGAGCCATAATGTCCTGAGGCTTCTGGGGCGGGCCTCCTCCCAGAGGTTCATCGGGATGAGGTCTCTGGGCGATGACCTTGTCCTTCTCCACACTGTTGGAGTGAAGCCGGATAATTTTCTCAACCCTCAGGCCGCTCTTGCTGACCACGGACTCTGCTTCCTCAAGGGTCTGGCCGGTAAGTTCCGGAATGGCCCAGACCTTAGGCCCCTTACTGAGAAAGACTTTGATCCCGCGCTGTTCTTTTACCTTATTTCCAGGAGGCACGTCCTGCCTCACAATACGGCCGGGAACGATGATGGGATCATACTCCTCACCTTCCACCTTCAGATAGAGCCCCTGCCTGATCAGGAGGCCATTGGCTTCCACAAGGGTCTTGCCCCTGAGGTCCGGAACCTCCACGGTCTTGCTGAAACTCAGGATTTTGAACGCGAGATACCCTGAGAGCAGGCCCATGAGGACAAAGCCCAGCACGTACAGCGGGATCGTTATTAATTTTCTCAAGCCTTCCTGCAAAGCCTCACTCCGAAGAACCCATCCATATCATGCATGTGGGGATAGGTCCTTAAGAAACCGTCTTTTATAAACCCCTTCAGGAATAGAAGCGGTGTGTCTATAATATAAAAATCTCCGGATTCCTTCAAGAATTCTTTTATCACCTCTTCTCCTTCTTCAGGCTCGGTTGAGCAGACGGAATAAACCATTATACCACCCGGCTTCAGGAACTTCGAAACATGACGCAGGATATTTATCTGGTTTGCCTTAAACCTCAGGAGGTCCTGAGGTTTATGCCGGTACTTAACATCCGGATTCCTCCTTATCACGCCCAGGGCAGAGCATGGCGCATCCAGGAGGACCCTGTCAAAGGGTTCTTTCGCCGAATACTCAAGGATGTCTGTCTGTACGGCTTTAATCGAGGAAAGGCCGAGATGCCCGATATTCTCCCTGAGCCGCTCCATCCTTTTTCTGTCGAACTCAACGGCCACGACTTCGCCACTGTCCTGCATCAATTGGGCGGTATGCGTTGTTTTTCCCCCCGGCGCAGCACATGCATCCAGTATTCTTTCCCCGGGCCGGGGATCGAGGAGATAGGAGATGAGCTGTGACGCCTCATCCTGCACCATTATCAGGCCTTTCAGAAAAAAGATCTCCTTATAGATATGGAATCCCTTCAGCTTTATCCCCACGGGTGAATAGGTCGTGGGTTCCCCCTCAATCCCGATCTTTGAAAGTTCATTGATCACCTGCTGCTTCATCCCTTTAAGGGTATTCACCCTCAGAGTAAGGGGCGGAATTCTGTTATTCGCCTCAGCAAGCTCCATGGTCACGTCCTCACCGAAGCGCTTCACCCACCTTTTTATAAGCCATCGGGGATGAGAGGTAAGGGTAGCGATGTATTTTACGGTTTTGTCCGCCTTCGTATCCCTTAATCGCTCTAAGAGCGAATCAAGGTTTCTCAAGACGTTCCTTAACACTGCATTCACCAGCTCAGGCCGGCCTTCTTTTTTCTCCATCTCCACAGCCTCGTTCACTGCAGCCCAATGAGGAACCCTCATGAAAAGCATCTGGTAGGCAGCAAGCCTCAGGTTGTTCAAGGTATCGTGACCCAGGCCGGAAGGTTTCTTCAGAAAATCTTCCAGGGCCCAGTCAAGGGTATCCCTGAACCTTACCACCCCATAAACAAGTTCCATAAGGAATGCCCTGTCTCTCTTATCCAGGGATTCGGAGAGATCGTCAAGGACATCCTTTGGTTTCCTTCCCCTCTGCCAGATTTCATGTAAGGCTTTTAAAGCCAGTTCTCGCGTCGTTTGCATAGAGTCAGAACAAGCGGCAGAGGTCACCCTGCTTTGTCATTCCGCACTTGATGCGGAATCCAGCCGCCCTTTTTCCTGGATTCCCGCTTTCGCGGGAATGACACAAGGGAAGTAATTGCCGCAGTCGATTTCTTTTAAATACATTGCCGTCTGGATCAAGGTTCTTCATCAGTACGGCGTCGTATTCGCCCCGGCGAATCCACAGAGGCGGACAAAAATTCTTCGTCCGTCCCTCTGCCGCTGATCTCAGTTTTTCATCCTTAAGCTATCCCTTGCAGAAAAACTCTATGGCCTCTTTTACCTTTTTGAGGCTGACCTTTGTGTTGAAACAGGGACCGTAAGGGCGCTCGTTGGGGATGCCGAATACGGGGAGGGGATAGGAGTCAGCAATGCCGCTGCTCAGGTCCCTCTCACAGGCCACCGCAACGATAGCCTCGGGATGCACATCCTTTACGATCTTTCTTGCCAGATTGCCCCCGGTGGCAACAAAGAGGTCCAGGTTGTTGTCATCTGCGATCTGGATCAGGTCTTTAATCTCACATTTCCCGCATCTCTTGCAGTTATAAATATTGTAGGTAAGGCGTATATCACACTCATTGACCTGGAGACAATGGGGGAGGAGAAGGAGTATCCGTTTTGCCCCGGGCCTCTCCAGTTCCAGACATTTATTGTTCATTCCGATGATAAGGCCCTGGAGCCTCTCTTTCCTCTCAGATGAAAAGGAACCAAAGAGCATGAGCAGGGGATAGAAAACCTTCAGGGTTACGCCTCTTATCAACCTTCCTGTCATTGTACCGAAATCCCCTCTGCAAGTTTTCTCCCGTGTATGAAGGCTGACGCAGACATGGGTTTCCTCCCTGCAGGCTGAAGTTCAAGAATGGAGAGAAGTCCATAGCCCGTGCCGATGATCAAAGCGTCCTTTTCGATTCCGGAAATCACTCCGGGTGTTCCCTCACCATTCAGGGGCATAGTCTTCAGAAGGGTAACCCTTTCGTTGCCGACGTGGCAGAACGCTCCCGGCCATGGTTGCATGCCCCGGACAAAGTTGAATATTTCTCCAGCGCTTTTTGACCAGTCTATGAGGCCGTCTTCCTTTCTGAGAGGAGGGGCATAGCTTGTCTCGCCTGTCTGGGGTATTGGCTTAAGGGAGCTCTCCCGCATCCCTTCCATGGTCCCGATCAGAAGTGAGGCCCCCAGGTCCGAGAGTCTTTGTCCCAGGCTGCCTGTTGTGTCCTCTTTGCTGATTTCAATTGCCCGTTGCAAGAGGATGTCACCGGTATCAAGCCCTTCGTCCATAAGCATGGTAGTGACCCCGGTTTTCTCCTCGCCACGTATTATGGCCCACGCAATAGGCGCAGCGCCCCTGTATTTCGGCAGAAGGGAAGCGTGCACATTTATGCAACCCCTTTGGGGCAAGTCGAGGATCGTTTTCGGCAGTATCTTTCCGTAGGCGACTACGATGATGAATTCAGGCTTGAGGGATACTAATTCCGCGAGGAACATTTCGTCTTTGAGCCTGGCGGGCTGCATCACCCTGAGGCCTGCTTCCAGCGCAGCGACCTTTACCGGAAGAGGAGAGAGTTTATGGCCTCTGCCTTTCACCTTGTCTGTCTGTGTCACCACAAGGCTGTTATCTTCCCCTGATTCTATCAGCGCCCTGAGGGAAGGGACGGCAAATTCCGGGGTGCCAAAAAATACAATGGACACATCAGCTCCTGACGGAAAAATGCCGGGCGGGTTGGTGAAGAAGTCTTATGATCAACAATAGCGTCCCCTTCATCTATATTACAGATAGCTTCAGCAACTATCCTTGTTTTGTCATTCCGCACTTGATGCGGAATCCAGGCTCACTTTGCTCTGGATTCCCGCTTTCGCGGGAATGACACAGAAACATTGACTACCGCATATTATGAAAGACACCGAGACTGTTGGCTCAAGCCTTTGACAAGGCCTTCTGGAAACGCTTCTTGAAAAACTCTCTCTTTATACTGCTTATCCTGTCAATGAGCAGGGTGCCGTTGAGGTGGTCGATCTCGTGCTGTAAAGCCCTGCAGAGGACTCCTTCACCCTCGATCTGCACCGGTCTGCCCTCCCTGTCGAGGCCCTGCACTAAAACTCTTTCCGCTCTTTTGACTGTGGTGATATATCCCGGGAGGCTCAGGCATCCTTCCTCGCTTTCCATTTCGCCATCGGCCTCTTTCATCACAGGGTTTATGAGCACGATAAGGGGTGTCTTCTCTTCTTCCTTCCGGCTCACGTCTATCACGATCAGCCTTTTCGATACACCCACCTGGGGCGCAGCGAGGCCTATGCCGGGAGCAGCATACATGGTCTCGATCATATCGTCTATGAGACGCTGCAGCTCCCTGTCGATGTTCTCCACGGGTGCGGCTTTTTGCTTCAGCACCTTTTCAGGATATGTTTTGATTTCGCGTACTGCCATGAATTATTATATCACACTACCGGGCTAAAGGAGGAAGACAATGGCTGCTGACAGGGTCGTGCTGAGGACAGAGATGCCGGACATCGGCGTCCCGCGACGGGGAAAGGTGAGGGATATTTACGACCTTTCAGAATATCTGCTCCTTGTTGCCACGGACAGGATTTCAGCCTTCGACGTGGTACTCCCCAACGGTATTCCGGGAAAGGGAAAGGTCCTGACTCAGATATCCCTTTTCTGGTTCAGAAAGATGGAGGACATCATAAAGAACCATATCGTTGCGACGGATGTTGATGATTATCCGAAGGAGCTCAGAAAATACAGGGATATTCTCGAAGGCAGAAGCATGCTGGTCAAAAAGGCAAAACCGATGCCTGTGGAGTGTATCGTGAGGGGTTATCTCTCGGGAAGCGGCTGGAATGAATACAGGGCAAAGAGCACGGTCTGCGGGATCAGGCTGCCTGGGGGTCTGGTGGAATCGTCAAGACTTGAACAGCCCGTCTTTTCCCCTTCCACAAAGGCGGAGGAGGGCCATGATATCAACATCTCCTTTGAAGAGACGGAGAAGATTGTCGGCAAGGCCGTTGCAGAAAAACTGAGGGATGCCAGCTTAAGGATCTACGCAAAGGCAAGGGAGATTGCAGAGGAGAAGGGCATCATTATCGCGGATACAAAGTTCGAGTTCGGCACATATGAGAACGAACTGATACTCATCGACGAGATCCTCACCCCTGATTCCTCGCGGTTCTGGTCGGCAAGAAATTATCAGCCCGGACGGAGTCAGGACAGTTTTGACAAGCAGATAGTCCGTGATTACCTCCTCACCCTTGACTGGGACAAGACAGCGCCCGGGCCAGTGCTCCCTGATGAGATCGTGGCAAAGACTGTGGCGCGGTACTGGGAGATCATGGAGATACTCACCAGGGAATAGGGTGCCCGTGATCCTGAAGAAACTCTTCGAGAAACATGCGCCGAAGCTGGGCGGCTTAGATATCCTGAAATACATAGGACCGGGTTTCCTGGTGACCGTAGGATTCATAGATCCTGGAAACTGGGCCTCCAACGTTGCTGCCGGTTCCGGTTACGGATACTCTCTCCTGTGGATGGTGACCCTTTCGACCCTCATGCTCATCATCCTTCAGCATACCGCCGCCCATCTGGGCATCGCCACCGGCCTCTGCCTTTCCGAAGCCTCTGCAAAATATCTGGGCAAATGGATAAGCAGGCTCTTCTTGCTCACCGCAGTTCTGGCCTCGGTTTCCACTGCATTGGCAGAGATCCTGGGAGCGGCCATCGGGCTGAATATGCTCGTGGGATTGCCCATCACTGTTGGAGCGATTCTCTCCGCTCTTCTGGCTGCCTATATGCTCCTTTCCCGCAGTTACCGGAGATTGGAGAAATGGATCATAGCTTTTGTCTCGCTCATTGGGCTTTCTTTTCTCTTTGAGCTGACTCTCGTAAAGGTGGGATGGAACGAGGCCCTGATGAGCTGGGTCATCCCCTCAATTCCCACTGGTTCCCTCCCCATCGTGATGAGTGTCCTTGGTGCGGTGGTGATGCCCCACAATATTTTCCTCCATTCAGAGATCATCCAGAGCCGCCAGTGGAACCTTGAGGGGGATGAGGTGATACGGAAACAACTGAAGTACGAATTCACGGATACCCTTTTTGCCATGACCGTTGGATGGGCCATCAACAGCGCCATGATCATCGTGGCTGCCTCGGTCTTTCATGCCAACGGGATCACGGTGGGGGAACTTCCCCAGGCACAGACTACGTTGAAGCCGCTTCTCGGCGACGCTGCGGCCTCGGTCTTTGCCCTGGCATTGATCCTGGCCGGCTTTTCGTCCTCCATCACCGCTGCCATGGCAGGGGGCAGCATTTTTGCCGGCGCCTTTCAGGAACCCTTTGATCCCGCAGACAGCCACTCGCGAATGGGGGTTGTGGTAACTCTTCTTGGTGCGCTGGTCATAATCCTTTTCGTCCAAAACCCCTTTAAGGCCATGATATGGAGCCAGATCATCCTGAGCATACAGCTCCCCTTCACCATCTTTGCCTTGATCTATCTCACTTCTTCTTCAAAGGTCATGGGAAAGTTCTCCAATCCCGTTTCCCATAAGATCTTCCTCTGGCTCACCGCACTGATCGTGACGTTTCTGAACGTGATGCTGGTGGTGCAGCTGATTTAGTTTTGTGCCTTTATGCCCTTTTTGGCTAACCGGAGACGTTCTTATCCTGCCTGCACCTTCCCTCTTTTTTTCTTTTTCCCGAAAGAACAGACTTTAATGCATACTCCGCATATCCTGGCGCCGATGCCGGGCAATGCCTTGAACTCCAGAGTTTTATTCGCACATTGATCAAAGAAGAGCGCTGAATCCCTGCTTTCATAGCCGCCCTCAGAAGAAACGTTTTTTATCGCAGCTGCAGGGCATGCCCTGGCACATTCACTGCACGTGCCGCACCTCTGTTTCAGAGGACGATCGGCGGTAAGGGGCATATCGGTCAGCACTGTTGCAAGCCTGATCCTCGGCCCGAATTCAGGGCTGACGATGAGGAGACTTTTCCCCTGCCACCCGATCCCCGCCATTCTTGCCACCGCCTTGTGGGAGATGCTTCCAAGGAGGTTGACCTCGTCCACGATATGAGAGGCAGGAATGGCCAGTGCTTTAAAGCCCTTTTCAGTAATCCACGTAACAACCCGGGATGCAAGTCTATCCAGAGACATATTGATATTTCTATAATGTTGAGCATATTCGAGGGTAGGGCCGTCCGAGATTCCGTCGATGGTCGTATCGCCGAGGCAGAGTGCGATTGATACGGCAGAGCGGTAAGGTTCGAGCAATTCCTGCGGGAGCACGGTCCATCCCTGTTTGAACGGCTCAAGGCCTGCAATGCCCACAAGGTCTGCACCGCCTCTTCTGCAATACTTTTTGATATCCGACGCGAAATCCATGGGTTTCATCAGAGCATACCCCCCTTCGTCACTTCCATGACCCTGCTTCTCTTTGCTCCTGACCCTGGAACATTTCGAGCTTATGGGTGACGATTTCCCTGAAGTCATGCTCCCCATTTCTCGTAAAAGGCGATCTCATTAAGGGGTTTCCGTGCAGGGCCCGATGCTTTCTTCTCAAGGGGATAGCCCACTGGGAAGAGGCCGACCACTCGGATGTTTGGAGGGATGGCGAGCATTGAGTGGATTTTTTCCTCATCAAATACTCCTACAAAGACGGTCCCGAGTCCGAGGGCACGCGCTGCGAGCATGAGGTTTTGTGCGGCAATGCCCATATCGGTCATATAATATGACTGCCCCCAGATCGTTCCCGACTGCGACGGGTCAGCACAGGCGACAATGATGACCGGCGCCTCTGCGAGGCCCTTCTTAGAGGGGTTTGCTTTGTACCCTTTCGGAGCGAAAAAGGACTCGACATAGGATATTTCGCTAATCTTTTCTTTCACAGCGGGATCCTTCACCACAATGAATCGCCAGCACTGGAGATTTGCCCAGGAGGGCGCCTGACGCACTGCCTCCAGTATGGCCTGAAGCTTGTCCTCCTCCACCGGTTTGTCCATGAACCTCCTGACGCTCCTCCGTGTTCTGATGGTTTCAAAGATATCCATAGTTCCTCCCTTTTTCGCAGGTCACGATTTGCACCCTGATGCGCAGCAGTCTGCATCAAAAAAGCAGGGCGCATCTACTTGGTTTTCATTATATACCACAACCTGAAAAGGTTTCACCATTGCCCGAAAATACCTTAAATACATTTTTTACCACAGAGGTCACAGAGAACACCGAGAAAGATTTAATTTTTCTTAATTTTCTAGGAACTCTGTGTTCTCTGTGGCTAAATTTTCTTCCCCCTTTATGAGCCAAAGGCTCGTGAGGGTTTGTCCCGGTGATGGTACGGGGAGGACCAGATGAACAAGGTTGTCCCCCAGGATCGCAACGAGACCTACAAAAATGTAATGACATACAAATATGTAGCATATCTCAAGAGAGCGTTTTTTTATAAATCAAGAGGTTATGGGCTGGCACGGTTCTCGCAATTTCACCTACGGGTTTGAAGACGATGGCCACATTAAAAGACAAAGTGAAGGAACTGGAAAGGGAAGAGATCATCAATGCCCTCAGGGAATGCAACTGGGTAATGGCGAGGGCCGCGAGGAAACTGGGGATTACCGAGAGGATGATCGGATACAAGGTCAAGAAATACGGCATACAAAAAAAGGAGGTGGAGGGCATCTCGGGTTATGGATCAGAGGTTACGGGGGACTGAAAAACTGGACTGTCAGTTCTACGGTAGAACGCTGGGAAAAATGAAAACAAGAGGAGGAAGGGATGATTAAGAGGTATGTAAGTATCAGTGTATTGCTAATGATGGTTTTTGCTTTTTCGGCGAGTGTTTTTGCAGAGGAAAAAGCGGAGGAAAAGAAGGCTGCTCTTTCCGCCGAGGACATCAAGAATGCCCTCGGCATGAGCATCTATCTCCAGGGCGGGTATACCTATAACTTTGAAAACCCTGCGAGCAAGGAAAACGGACTCAGGGTTTTTGACCAGCAGGCAAACAGCTTTCTTCTGGACCTGGCCCAGATACAGTTTCTGAAAGAGCCTGCTGTCGGCGGCGTAGGGTTCAAGCTGAAGCTGTCGGTGGGTGAAACAGCAAAGTTCATCCATTCAGCAGGTCTTGGCGACAGTAAAGACGTGTTTGACCTTACCGAGGCGTATGTGAGTTACACCGCGCCGTTGGGCAAGGGGCTGAGATTCGATTTCGGTAAATTTGTCACGTATCACGGAGCTGAAGTGATAGAGGCAAGGGATAATCCGAACTATTCCCGTTCCTTTCTCTTTAACTATGCCATACCGTTCACGCATACGGGGTTGAAGATAAGTTATCCCTTCACCGATGCTGTTAATGCTTCGCTGCATCTGGTCAATGGCTGGGATGTGACCGACGATAACAACAAGGGAAAGACTGCGGGGCTCAGTGTCGGTGTAACGCCCATGGAACAGCTTGCAATGAACGTTAACCTCATGTATGGGCCCGAGAAGGATAACAACAACCATGACAACAGATTTCTTTTTGACTGGGTGGGAACTATTAAACCAATCAAGAACCTGTCTTTCATCCTCAATTTCGATTATGGAAAAGAGGAGCATTCAGCTGCTGACGGTGGAAGTGCTACCTGGTGGGGCGGTGCAGGCATTGCCAAATATGATGTGAATGACTTATTCAGCATTGCCCTCAGATATGAGTATTTCAAGGACACAGACGGCATTAGAACCGGTACTGCCCAGAAGTTGCAGGAGGTTACCTTGACCCCTCAGTTCACACTGGCCAAGAATCTGCTGTTGAGGCCTGAGTACCGGCATGACTGGTCAAGCGAGCCATCATTCCCCGGCAGCAGTAGCAGCAAGAAGAGCCAGGATACTATCGCTCTTGGTGTCATGTACACATGGTAAAAAAGCGTAAAGTTACGAGGAGGTTTGAAATGAAACGATTGGTGAGTATATTACTACTCTTAAGTTTTTTAGGACTGGCAGGCCTTGTGCTTGCCGAGGAAAAGGCCCTTCCTAACCCTCCAACCACAGCGGCTGAGCAGGCAGCGCCTCCTGCTCAGCCGGCGCCTGCTCCATTGAAAATAGACACGGGAGATACCGCCTGGATGATCGTTGCCACGGCCCTGGTGATGCTCATGTCCATACCGGGACTGGCGCTTTTCTACGGGGGGCTTGCAAAACGAAAGGATTCCCTCAATACCATGGCAATGACCTTTGTGACCTTCTGTATCGTGAGCTTTCTCTGGATCGTCTTCGGCTACACCCTTTCCTTCGGAACGGATATGGGTGGGATACTGGGAAGTCCGGAAAAGCTGTTTCTGAAGGGTATCGGTCCGAACAGTATCTCTGACCTTGCAAAGACGATCCCGGAGTATATCTATATCGTCTATCAGCTCACCTTTGCGGCAATAACTGTTGCCCTTGCAAGCGGCGCGTATATCGAGAGGATGAAGTTCTCTGCCTGGGTCCTCTTTTCCATACTCTGGATGACCCTCGTGTATGTGCCAGTTGCCCATTGGGTATGGGGAGGCGGCTTCCTTGCGAAGCTCGGCGCACTGGACTTCGCAGGCGGAACAGTCGTCCATATCAATGCCGGTATTGCGGCGCTGGTGGGAGCGTTGCTCATTGGAAAGAGAAAGGAGAAAGCTCTTATCCCCAATAACCTTACCCTCGTGGTAACGGGAGCAGGACTTCTCTGGTTCGGA
>JAMCQB010000078.1 GCA_023382175.1 Nitrospirota bacterium
CAACATTTTCGAAGGCGGTAAGCACCGGTATGAGATTGTAAAACTGGAAGATGAAACCCACATTGGATGCGCGCCACTCTGCCAGTTCGGCTTCGCCCAGGAAAGTGATGTCAATGCCGCCCACCCTGATGATGCCGGAATCGGGCTTGTCAATTCCTGCGATGAGATTCAGAAGGGTGGTCTTGCCAGAGCCAGATGGTCCCATTAGGGCAAGGAACTCACCGTCGTCGATATCAAAGGTTATGTTATTGAGTACCGGGATGATCTGGCTGCCGCGCCGGTAGGATTTGTTCAGGTCTTTTATAACGACGATGGGGGGCCTGGGGGAGTCCATCTATTTTTCAGGCACCTTAACCCTGGCCCCGTTCCTCAGCTTGTCCAGGGGCTTGAGCACTACCCTGTCCCCTGCCTTTACCCCGCTCACCACCTCTATCATGTCTCCGATCTGTGATCCAAGGGTTACCGGAGTTTCCGTAACACGGTCATCCTTCATGAGGAATACCGCTTTTTTGCCGTTGCGTGTCAGCACCGAATGTGGGTTGAGGGCAGTGAGGGGTTTCCGTTCTTCAGGTTTCACCGGTCTTTGGAGGAAAGCGACTTTGGCGCTCATCTCCGGCAGGATACGGGCGTCCCTGTCCAGGAAGCGGACCTTCACCAGCACCGTTGCCTTTGACCGGTCAGCAGTGGGAATGATCATATGTACGACCCCGGGGAAACGGGTTTCAGGCAATGCGTCCAGCTCTATCTCGCAGGGCTGCCCCGTCTTCACTTTTTCCAGGTTCGACTCAGAGACATCCACCTCCACCTGGAGAGAACCCATATCCGCAATGGTCACCACAGAGGCCTTTGCATTGGCAGCAGCCCCCAGGGGGGTAACGATGTCGCCCACGTCAGCATTCTTGGTCAGGACCACCGCATCAAAGGGCGCACGGATGAGGGCATATTCCATCTGAACTTCAGCGGACCTTAGTGCTGCAGCGCCGGCCTTGATGGCTGCCTCGGCGGCTTCAACAGAGGCAACTGCCTTTTTATACCGCGCCTCGGAGGTATCGTATTCAGCCTTTGCTATGTATCCCTTGTCCGACAGTTCCCTGCTCCGGTTATAGGAAAGGGAGGCATCCCGCTGTTCAGCCTTTGCCTGCTCAAGGGATGCGCGCGCCACATTCAGGTTGGCCGCTGCCTGGTCCCGTGCGGCCACTGCATCTTCGTTTTCGAGGCGTGCGATGACCTCTCCCCCCTTGACCCTGTTTCCCTCCTCAACGTTGAGAGATACGAGACGGGCGGTGACCTTGGAGGCCACTGCTGCCTTTCTCTGGGCCACCACATACCCGCTTGCGTTCAGAAGGGTGAAGGCCTGGGAAGGGTAAATCTGGGAAACCGTAGCCACCTCCACCGCCACCGCAGGAGTAAAGACCCCCTTAATGTAGAGGAATCCCGCCACAATGACAAGCAGTGCGATCACTATCCAGCGCACCAGATTCCTGCGCTTCTTTGGCCGAAGAGTCGTTTCTGACTTGTCTATCTTCAGCTTCGATATGTCTTCATTTGCCATGAATGTGAGCTCCTTAATAAAAAGATCAAGACTGGATTACCCACCATTATAACAAATCAGCGCTCTGTACTCAGCTCCTCGTTTCTGTTTTGCAGTACAAATTCATGAAAAAGAGCGGTAACGCTGAGAGAATAAGAATCAGCCCCTGCGCCATTATGAGCGCATTCACTCCGGCAATGGTGATGAGATAGAATGACGTGACAAGGGTCCCCATAATGCTTCCAAAGGTCGAGAGGGCATAGAGCGTGCCGATGGTTTTCCCCGATGTACGGAGACTGCAGATCATCAATTTTGCGGTATAGGGACTCACGATCCCGAGGAAAACAGAGGGTGTCAAAAAGAGAATTGCAGAGGCCAGCAGGGGGCTTGACCGCACCCCGAGGTCTTTCACGAAGATCCAGTCGGCTATGGGTGCATTGTATAAAGGAAAGGTGAGGAAGAGGATACCCGGAACCATGAGCATGAGGCCGAGTTTCCTTGAGGAAGGGTTTATGTCAGCGAGCCTGCCGCCCAGATAGTATCCCGCAGAAAGACCTGCAAGGAAGACGCTGATAAGACTGCCCCAGACAAAGACGGAACTGCCGAAGTTCGGAGCTAGGACCCGGCTGCCGAGGATCTCAAATGACATCACCACTGCGCCGCAGATAAAGACAATGAATCTGATTATCATGGTATCACCTCATCTGGCATCAGACTTTTGGTATTTATAGAGATTCACCGGGGCGAAGTCATCGGTAAGAACCTTTGCTGACGACCATTCATATTCGGTGGAGTACTCATAGGCCGAGGCTATCTTCGGCAGATCGATATCGAATTTCTTGCCTGTCTGTATCTTCCTTGCCTTTTCCAGAATGCTTTCTTCTGATCTTTTCATCTTGCCCGCCGTGGCGATAAAGATGAAATTTCTCGATTGTTGCCCCGCAAAGATATAGAGATGGGGAAAAACCTTCTTGTACGTCACGACCATGGAGTCGAAGAATTTATTCCTGTAGGAGGAGAGGATGTTCGCAGCAACGACCCCGTCTTCCTTCAGTTTGCCCTTTACTTCCCTCAGAAACTCAACGGTGGTGAGGTGGAAGGGTATGTCATCATTCTGATACGCGTCAAGGAAAATCATGTCATATCTCTTTGGCGTCCGTTTGACGAACATTCTCCCGTCGTTGATATGAACTTTCATATTCGCAGTTTCTTTAAAATAAAAATAATTTTTTGCAGCACTCATGATATCTGCGTCGATCTCAACGATATCGATATGAGCCTCAGGGTAATAGCGGTGGAAATAGCGGGGCATTGCCCCTATTCCAAGGCCGACAAAGAGCACGTCTTTAGGCTCCCTGTCCAGGTATGCCAAAGAAACGAAAGACATTTGCGTATACTCAAGGAGGAGTTTCCCCGGCGCGGTTAAAGACATCCCTCCCTGCGAATAGTCCCTCTTCTGATTGCGCAGGTAGCGCTCCTTTCTTGCCGTGTCGTCGATCACCGAAATGTATTGATACAGTGAGTTCTTCTCATAGAGGAGTTTTTCCCCCGGCTCAAGGGCATACCCCTGAAAGGGAAACAGCACAAAACAAAATAACGCCAAAAGAAATTTGTATATCATGGACTCTCCTTGATTTCTGAGCATTCTCATCACCTTAAAGGAGTACAACACTGCTCCTCAAAAAGTGAACTTCAAGGCAAGGTTAACAGACCGGGGGGGAAAGGCCGGAGAAAACTCGGACAAGACTACTCCGAGACTTGAGTTCCTGGAAATGGTCGACAAAACTCTTAAACACGTTCTCGAATGTTAATCTGAAGTTCTCAATACAGTACGTAGATATCTTTTCCAACTTGTTCCGGAGTTCATACAATGCATTCGACCGGAGAAAATCTTTCTTGATGTGCAGATGCGGATCGACAGGGGCATGTTGGTCTGATACGCTTTCATGGATATCGTTGTCGTGATTTTTTAAGTCCCTATCGTGATCATCACCATGGGCGTGGGGATGCAGCGTCGGATTACCGTGGGAGTGACAGACAGGCGCAATAAAAACGATGATGAGAAAGACCGTAAAGAAGATGACAGGGGAGGGCTTTTTCTCTCCGGGATTACCGAAACACATGCATTAGTTTACACTATCCGGCAACTGCAAGGGAACTGCTGCGCCATGGGCTTACAGGGTGCTTATGGCCTGTTTTGCCGCCCGGCGGCCCTCCTCAACCGCCCCGACCCAGTGCTGGTGACCGTTCAGCTCAGCATGGGCGAAGGCAATGCGTCCGAAGGGCTTGCGGATAACGTCCCGGGGCGCGGGCTTCCCGTCTTTGCCAGAGTAGAAGCCGGGCTGCGGGCTTACATAGGCGTAAGTCCAGCGATTCAGGATAATGCCGGCGATATCCTTTTCCGCCTCAAAGCCTGCATCCGAGAAGAGCTGCTTCATCTGCCCCACTATCAGAGACTCGAATTCCGTATAGCTTGTCCCCAGGAGCTTTCTCCTTCCGCTTTCTCCTTGCTCCTCAATGGCAAGGCCCGGCTGGTGGAAGGAAACGTAGAAGGTGAGCACGGTGGGCTTGTCAGGATGCAGCGGCGGGCGGTAATCTCCCACATGCATTGGCTTGCGCATATTGCAGCCGAAACCGAACCCGCTGAACCACTTGCAGGCAGTGAACCCCAGCCGGTAAAGGAATCTCCAATTGGTGAGAGCCACGTTTGCTACTAGGATGGGCGATACATGGAATTGGCCATAAGCTTCCGCGTGGCCGGCAGGCAGGTCTGACACCACTTTTCTGGACAGACGACTACCGGCTGCCATCACTAAACTACGCGCCTTGAGGCGATAGAGCCGTCCGTTCCGAAGATATATGACGGACAGGTTTTTCCCCGGGACTGAGCCATCCTCGTGCTCCACCCGAACCACCGACGCTCCAAGCCTGAGGAGCACCTTGTTTCCCTTGCGGTCCAGTGCTGGAAAGCGCACTCGTCCGTTGTGTATATCTGCAAAACTCTTGCCGCCTTCAATGGCATGGGGGATAAGGGCCTTGATGAAATAGCGGGAGAAGCCGTCGTTGCCCCCCGGGAAGGAATGCCAGTGACTCTGCTTGAGCGAGCGATGGCCCTGGAATTCCGGGAATCCCGGCATAGAAACCTGGCGGGCAGCAAAGGCGCTGATTACATCACAACCAAGTCCAACCACGCTGGCAAGCACAGGATGGGCGTGGCGCGTAACTTCAGGGTCGAGTCCGAGGACCTTTTCCAGATACTGCTGATAGGTCATGGAATCGAGCCAGCGTCCGTAGTCTTCACCATCATAAGAGCGGTCGGTGATGCTCCGCCACCGAAGGAAGTCCTTGCGCACTTTCTTGGAATACGGCGTCGCTTCAAGATCGTTCTCCCAGAAGCCGGCTACCCATTTTCCCGGAACGCCCTCTCCCTGCCCGCCGAAATAGTAGCCGATGCTTTTGGAGGTGAACCAGAGCCTGTAGCCAAAGTTTGTAGGATCAAAGTCCAGGGGCTTTAGTTCCGGGGCCAACTCACCATATTCGAACTCTGTTGGTATTCCCAGTTCGGTGTAAATCTCATATCCAGGGATGCCGGGACGGTCTATGACGCCAAAGGCGTTGGACCCCTGGGGGCCGATGAGCCGCTCGCTGTTGACAATAAATTCGTTTCGTTTCGCCACTCCGCCAAATATCGGGTGATTTTCAAGGATCAGGCATCTGGCCTGCTTCGACGAGGTCCTGGAGAACTCATATGCAGCTCCCAACCCGCTCAGGCCGCCGCCTACTACCACGAGATCGTACAGTTCACCTGTATCGACGATTTCCTGCTTCAGAGATCGGTAGGCGCCGCCTTCAATGGCCTGAAAGGCACGGATGACTTCTGCAGTATTCCCGTGTGAGTCGGCATAATCACCAACCCCGCCGAACCCGTCCCTCTGTTGGGTTCGCGCGAACAGACGCAGCGGAGCCGGCAACTCAAGCAGGTAAGCTCCCGTGCCAATGAGCAGGCCATTGAGAAAATCTCTGCGGGTTATTTTTAGATACATGAGGTATCTCTATTGTTCAATTACATTATCCCATATTTATAAACCGGAAGAGGAACTTGCAAAACTCCTTAAACCACAGAGAACACAGAGGTTAAGAGAAATGAACGCGCAGAGTAATTTATTGATTAATCGGTCTAAACCACTAACAAGGTCAGTGATGGGGCGTGGGGGCGAAGGCCCCCACTGGAATATGCAGCGCTATGAAAAAATTACTCAGTGGCGGCAGGATGGCGCGTATCGGTAAGAAGCTCTCACTTCTTCACTGCTTCGTCGATGCCGTATTTCTTCAGCTTCAGATAGAGAGTCTTCCTGTCGATGCCGAGGACCTGGCTTGCCTTTGACTGATTTCCGCTGGATTCCCTGAGGACCCTGAGGATATGCTCCTTCTCTATCTTTTCGAGTGTGGCATCCGGGACCGCCTCTTTTGCTGAAGAGACGGGGGGAATGGAGAGGTCATCCGGACCGATCTTCCCGGTGTCGCAGAGGATCACTGCCCTCTCGATGATGTTCTCCAGCTCCCTCACATTTCCCGGCCAGTGGTAGCCGTTGAGCGCTTCCAGGGCCTCAGCCGTGAATCCCGCAATATCTTTGGATAGTTTCTGGCTGTATTTTTTCAGGAAGTAGCGGGCAAGCTCCGGTATATCCTCCCTTCGTTCTCTCATGGGCGGGATAGTTAAGTTGATGACGTTCAGCCGGTAGAACAAATCCTGCCTGAACTCCCCTGTTTTGATGAGGGTCGTGAGATCCCTGTTCGTGGCCGCAATCACCCTTACGTCCACGGTTATAGTCCTGTTACTGCCGACCCTTCTGAATTCCCCCGAGTCGAGAAACCTCAGCAGTTTTGCCTGAAGGCCCAGGGGCATCTCGCCGATCTCATCAAGGAAAAGCGTTCCCTTGTCGGCAACCTCTACGATGCCGAACTTGGTCTGGTGGGCGCTCGTGAAAGCGCCTTTTTCGTGGCCGAAAAGTTCAGATTCTATGAGGTTCTCCGACAATGTGGCGCAGTTAAGAACGATGAAGGGAAAGGAGTTCCTCCTGCTGTAATGCCAGAGGGTATTGGCCACAAGCTCCTTGCCGGTGCCGCTCTCCCCCTGGATGAATACCGTGGAGTCAGTGGGTGCGATCTTCTGTATCAGTGCAAGGATATCCTTTATCTGTTTGCTTTTTCCCACAAAGTCCACGGGACTCTCTTTCCGGAGAAGTTCCTGCTGGAACTGCTGGTTCTTGATCTTCAACGTGCCGTATTCATACGCCCTGTTGATCACGATCACCAGCTCGTCAAGCTTGTAAGGCTTTGTAAGATAATCATAGGCCCCGTGCTTCATGGCTTCCACCGCTGTCTCTACGGTGGCCTTGCCGGTGAGCACGATGATGACAGGAGGGGAGGGGTCGGCCTTCAGTTTTTTCATGAGGGAAATGCCGTCTATCCCCGGCATTATGATATCGAGGAGGATGACATCAAAGGAATTGCTTTTCAGAGAACGCAGGGCGGCCTCGCCATCGGGCGCAGCCTCCGCATAAAAACCCTTTCTGGTGAGTTCTTTCTTGAGGAGTCTTCTGAATGGTTCTTCGTCGTCTACTGCAAGGACCCTGATCATGGCGTTTTTGCGAGGAGCCGTATGATAAAGGTTGTTCCCGTTTCTTCTTCGCTCTCCACATAGATACTGCCGCCGTGTTCTTCCACAATCTTATGGCAGATGGCCAGCCCCAGTCCCGTGCCGTCACCCACCGGTTTTGTGGTAAAGAACGGGTCAAAGATTTTAGCAACGATTTCCCCTGGGATTCCGGGACCCGTGTCGGAAATGGATACGGTGATCATCTTTGCATCCCCGTTGAAAGCGTCACCTTCTGCAGGCGTGTCCAATCCGGTGGTGATGATGATGCTCCCCCCCTCCGGAGTGAAGTAGAGGGAGTTGATGATGATGTTCATGAAGAGCTGTCGCAGGCTTCCTGCATCGGCAGATATCTTGGGCAGTTCCCTGGTCAGCCTGAATTCGACGTTATGGTTGAGCTTTGCAGCCTTATGGTTCACAAGGAGGATAACTTCCTTTATCAGTTCATTGATGTCCAGCTCGCGGAATGTCCCCCCATGGGGCCTGGCGAATTCAAGGAGGGATCGCAATATCCTCTTACATCTGAATATCTCGTTGTGAATGGTCTCGAGATACTCGGGGAAATCCTCAAACTCATTAAGGCTCAGGAGAGCCCTGTCCCTGGCCCTTTCAAGGAGGGCCTCTGAATAGCCTGCGATGATCCCCAGGGGATTGTTTATCTCATGGGCAATGCCGGCAACCAGCGTGCCCAGGGATGCGAGCTTGTCCGTCCTTATGAGCTGCTGCTCGAGGCGTTTCTGGGCGGTGACATCCTTAAGGTAGTGGACAATGGCATAGAGATGGCCTTCATCGTCGGTTAAGGGATATGCCCAGAAATGGAAGATGTTCCCTCCGCTCCCCTTCAGTTCAAGGAAGGACGGCCGCTTCGTCGCCATGGTGCCGGAACAGAGGCAATCCACCGGGCCTATCCCGATCCTGTCCAGGACTTCCGCACACTGCTTCCCCACCATCTCCACCAGGGAGTATCCCGTTTTTGTCAGAAGGGCGTCGTTTGCGCGGAGTACGCGCTGCCTGCCGTCCTCAATCCAGACCATATCGGTAATGGCGTCAAAGGTCCCCTCCCATTCTTTTTTCTCCTTTGTGATCTCCCCAAACAGGAGGGCGTTCTCAAGGGCGATGGAAATGTGCTTGGATACCGAAAGCAGCAACTGGAGGTCCTTCTTTGAGTATTTTGAAGGTTCTGTGCTGTCAAGGTTGAATACCCCCAGTATCTTGTCCTGGACAAGGGGGATGCTGATGGTTGAGCGTATGCCTTCATCACGCAGCTTGCTGTCCAGGGGGAATTGTATCTCGCGGGCGAGGTCCTCGTTGATCCAGGGCTGGTTATTTTTTATCACCCAGCCGGCGCTGATCCCGTCCAGGGGAGCTTTTATCCCCCTTTTCAGAGTGGTCTTCATATTGGTGTCCAGGGCATAGATGAGAAGATTCTTCTCCTTTTCATTGTAAAGGAGAATACTTCCCCTGTCGTATTCCACAAGTTTCCTTATCTCGGACATCATGATCCTGAAGACGGTGCCGATGCTGAGGCTCGAATTGATCACACTGCTCAGCTCGTTGATGAGTTCGATCTCCCCCATCTTCTCCCTGAGCTGTCCGATGAGTTTTGCATTCTCGATGGCCACACCCAGTTCGCCGGCGATGGTCGTCAGGAGCTGCGTGTCAAGGGACGTGAAGTAGGATATCCTCTTGCTCCCCAGACCGAGAACACCCAGAGGAGTCCCCTTGGAGGTTATGGGGACGCCTGCCATGCTCTCCACCTCCGAATCCTTATGCATCACCCGTGGGTCTTCAGAGGCTTTTTTTACAAGGAGGGGCCTGCCGGAGATGAAGACCTTGCCGCTGAAGCATTCCCCGGGTCTTATGCGCATGAGTCTGTCGAGAGGACTTTGTGTAAACCCCCGGTGCGCGGCGAGATAGAGTTCTCCTGAGACGTTGTCCAGAAGATAGATCCAACCCCTCTCTACTTCCATAAGATAGAGGAGCATATGGATGGTTTCCTGCATGATCCTGTCGGTATCCGAGTGCCGGGCAAGGATTTTTGCGAAGGTATTAAAAACGGAAAGTTCCTTTGCCCTCTGGGAAGCCCGCTGCTGGAGTTTCTTTTGTCCGGAGATGTCCTGTATGACAACGATGTTCTGACCTTTCTTCTCATAGGGAATTACCGTTATTTTTGCGGTCACGGTCTCACCGTTCTTCTTTCTTGCTGAGGCTTCAAAATGCGCCCCTTCATCCATCGATTCCTGCATCCGCAGGGAATGGGCATGATCTGAAGGGGTAAAGGTCCTTTCAAAAAATTCGGTATCCACAGGGATGATCTCGGTGATATGCCGTCCCGCAATGTCATCAGCCGTGTACTGGAAAACACTGACGGCAGAAGCGTTAAAGGAGATGATCCTCTGGTGAGCATCGATGACAAAGACAGAGGTGTCCAAGAAATCAAAGATCTCTAATACTGAACCTGGTCTCTCGGAAAGCGCAGCTCTCATGTATTCCGTAATGTTTTATTATATCATAATGAAGATATCAGCATGACCGAGTCATTCAGGGAAGACGACAGGAAGATGACCCACAAGGATTTGATCTCTTTCAGGTCCTGGTTCTCTGATTTTTGCAGATCTTTTTATTCTGCCCATGAAGAGGACCAGAGGAATATCCTTCTCAAGGAGGAGCACACCCGTAATGTGCGCGGGAACATGCGGCGGATATGCGGAGAACTCTCCCTGAGCAGTGAAGGCATTCTCCTTGCCGAGACCATTGCCCTTTTTCATGATACCGGAAGGTTTCCGCAGTATGCTGAATATAAAACCTTCATTGATGCTGTTTCAGTAAACCATGCCCTGCTGGGCGTCGAAATCCTCAATGAGAAGAAAGTCCTCGCAGACCTTCCGGAGAAGGAGCAGGAATTGGTCCTCCAGGCCGTAAAATTCCATAATGTATATGCGTTACCGGACATCGAAGACGACGAAGGGTTGTTCTTCCTGAAGCTCATCAGGGACGCAGACAAGCTGGATATATGGCGCGTGTTCATCGAATACTACGAGGCCCCTCCAGAGGAGAGGGCCTCTGCAGTTGGGCTCGGGTTACCCGAAGGCGCCGGATATTCCGAGGAAGTCCTGTCATCTCTCTATGAAAAGCGGGTCGTTTCCCTTTCAAGCCTGAAGACCCTTGATGACTTCAAGCTCCTCCAGCTCTCCTGGATTTACGACCTCAATTTCAAGGCATCACTGAAATTGCTGTTGGCCGGGAATTACATAGACAGGATCGTAAGAACACTCCCCCGATCGGACGAGATCCGGAGGGTCCCGCCTTTTTTGCGCGAATACATACACCAGCGGTTGCAGGAGGACGGGCCGTAGATGGCAAAAAAACGCCTGGGACAGAATTTCCTTTTCGACCCCTCTATCCTGAAGCGGATTGTCCAGGCTGCACGTCTTTCCCCGGATGACACGGTGGTGGAGATCGGTCCCGGCCCCGGGAGGATGACAGTGATGCTTGCAGGCTGCGTGAAAAAGGTTATTGCCATTGAGCTGGACAGGGAACTCTATGAGAGACTGAGCAGTGAACTTTCAGGATACGACAATATCGATCTAGTCCACGGCGATGCCCTTAAATTTCCTTATGAGACTCTTGGTGAATTCAAGGTGGTCGCCAATATTCCCTATTACATAACAACGCCCATACTCTTCAAGCTCCTGGAGCACAGGGACCGTCTCATATCCATTACCGTAACTATCCAGAAAGAGGTGGCTGAGAGGATCGTTGCAAGACCCGGAGGAAAGGAATACGGTGTCCTTTCACTGATGATCCAGTACTATGGAAATCCGAAGCTGGAATTCATCGTTCCAAGGGGCGCCTTCAGGCCTGTGCCGAAAGTGGATTCTGCAGTTATCCATATCGAAATCTCTCAGAGGCCTTCAGTGGCGGTGAAGGATGAGAAGTTGTTCTTCAGGGTGATAAAGACCGCCTTTTCCCAGAGGAGGAAGATGCTGCTGAACTCTCTTAAGCCGATAACGGTGGATATAAAGGAAAGGCTCATCCTTGCGGGGATCGAGCCGTCCCGCAGGCCCGAAACCCTCAGCATTGAGGAGTTTGCGCGGCTGGCGGATGTGCTGGGAGAGCCCGCGCCATGAAGGGACGGGCAGGGAGATAAGAGAGCCTTTAGGCAGTCCGTTGAGTCCTTTCTTTGGATGTCATTGCGATCCGCAGGGCGGAGAAACAATCTCTTTTTCTTAACTGCGGAGCACCCCCTTCAAAAGTGCGTCAATAAGATCAGAGCACTGTTGCGTCCTACACCATGCAAGTCCGCAGGTCCTGATGGATGAACCTGTTATCGATTTGCGGGAGAACCCTCCCCGATCCTCACGACCTTCCCATGCTTGCTTCTGGACGAAAGCGGCGGTGTGTTGCGGACCGAAAATTATTTGCTGCGACCTCGGTGGCAAGGGGAATACAGGGGGATCAAGAGCGTCAAGTTCTGAATCTCGCCCTTCATCAATCCTCAAGCACCTCCTGCTCGTGAACAAAGAAAGACACCTCCGCAGACCTCTCATCTCTTGGTGCCCAAAACTGCTCATGTTCTGTAATGCCTCAATATCCTCTCCCTGCCTTCCGTCTCCTTATCCCCCTTGTAATAAATCTCAATAAACTCAAGCCTGTCCTCATTTTCATCATAGGCATCAATGACCCTGATGCCTGACCGGGCGCCCCTGCCTTTGAGGGAGCGGCAGGCGAATTTCTTTGCTTTGTAGATTTTGGGCGAATGGATCCCGAGGTCGGCAAGTGGCTGTTCGAAAATACGACAACTAAAAAGAGGCCTGCTTATGATTATGACGCTTCGCAGGGCGGGACTTTTGTGGTGAGTTTCTTGAGCAGCGAAGGCGTGAGGACGGTCTTCATCTGAAAACCATCCTCTGCAAACTCATCCCTCTTCTTTATCAGAAGCCACTCTTTTTCTTTCCCCGACATCCTCGCCAGTGCAAAAGTCCCTTTCAGCTTCTTCCCTTTAAGAAGAAGTTCCATCCTGCCCTCTCTCACATTTCCCCGAAGCAGTTCGTAGTCCCCTTTGTCCCATATCACCACCGCGCCGGCGCCGTAGCTGCCTTCAGGAATTCTCCCCTCATAAGAACCATACTCCAGGGCATGGTCATCCACCATTATGGCGAGCCGCTTGTCTTTCGGGTTCATGGACGGCCCCTTGGGCACGGCCCATGACTTCAATACACCCTCCATCTCCAGCCTGAAATCGAAATGGAGGTGTGTGGCATGATGTTCATGAACAACGAATCTCGGCATACGTGCGCGTATCTCCTTACTCATAGCTTTTCACTGCAGTGAGCTTTGTGATCCCTCAGGGAGAACGGAATTCTCCCCCCCCCTTACTCAAAGGCATCTATGATATGCTCGATCTTGCTCTTGTCGCCTCCTGCCTGTATGCTCAGGACGTCAAACCGTGAAGGGAGGTCCTTCTTGCAACAGTTTTTGAGGTAGTAAAGCGCTACCTTTTTGAGCTTTTCCCTTTTTCTGTAGTCTACCGCTTCGAAGGGAAGACCAAAGGAATTGTCAGCCCTTGTCTTCACCTCCACAAAGACGAGGGTCTCACCATCCTCTGCAACAATATCGATTTCTCCCAGGGGGGTCTTGTAGTTCCGCGAACGTATCCGGTATCCTTTCCTCTTCAGGAATGTTACGGCGAGGTCTTCGCCCTTAATGCCCAGCAGTCTCATCGCCTTCAAGCTTTTTCAGCAGTTTCGGTATCCCCTCTATATCCTTGATATCCTTCTGGCAGAGGATTTTGAAGATCTCTCTGAATGCAGAAAATTCCTCCCAGAGTCCCTTCAGGTGCCTGTTCAGTTCCTTGTTCAGGCTTTCGCCCTTGCTGTCCCAATCAAGGAGTATGATCACTTTATCGAATCTCTCTGATATATCTTCACAGAATTCATAAATATTGTTCCCGCTGTGGAGCGTGATGATATCTCCCATGAGGCCGAGCTTTCTCAAAGCCATAGTGTCCCTCTTGCCTTCAACTATCACCGGTACTTTCTTGTTGATCTCGTAAAGGGCTTCCAGAACTTCCCGCAATCGTGAAGCCCTTTCGAGATCGCCGTCGGAGGGTACGGCGGATCTGACACCGGGCTGTCTGTAAGCTTTCGGGAACTTATTATGATGAGGGGCTTTTGCCATTACAGTTAAACAGAATTCGAGACTTTTATTATCTCCTGAAGTTTTTTCAGGGAAGCGCCGGAATCCATGGCATCAGCTGCGATGAGCATGCCGTCTTTGAAGCCATCAGCCTTGCCTGCCACCACCAGGGCCGCTGCCGAGTTCATGAGCACCACATCCCGCTTGGGACCCCGTTCGCCCTTTAATATTGAGAGGAGTATCGCCGCATTTTCATCCTTGTCACCTCCCACAAGACTCTTCACATCAGCCCTGCTGATGCCGAAGTCTTCGGGAGTTATATAGAACGTCTCCACTTCTCCCTTCCTGCATCTCGAGACCTTCGTGCCGTCAGAGACGGTGATCTCGTCAAGCCCGTCTTCACCGTGCACCACCATGATGTCCCTGGATCCGAGGTTGCCGAGGACCTTTGCAAGGGGCTCGGTGAGCCTGTCTGCGAATACGCCCAGGATCTGCCGTTGGGCACCCGCAGGGTTGGTCAGGGGACCGAGGATATTAAATATTGTCCTTATCCCTATTTCCTTCCTTGGACCGATAGCGTACTTCATCGCCGGGTGGAAGAGCGGCGCGAAGAGAAAACCGAACCCTGTTTCGAAAAGACATTTCTCGACCTTTTCAGGAGGCAGGTCGATTTTCACTCCCAGGGCCTCCAGTACGTCGGCGCTTCCCGAACGGCTCGATACGGAACGGTTCCCGTGTTTCGCCACAGGCACGCCCGCAGCCGCCACGACAATGGCGGTGGCGGTGGAGATATTGAAGGTGTGGGACATGTCGCCGCCGGTGCCGCAGGTGTCGAGGACCCCTTCAGGCGCTTTTATTGCGGCCACCTTCTCCCTCATGATCCGTGCGGCCCCTGTGATCTCTTCCACGGTTTCTCCCTTGATCCGCAGCGCGGTAAGGAATGCCCCTATTTGTGCTTCGGTGGCCTTCCCCTCCATGATCTCTTTCATGCACTCCGCCATCTCAAGCTCGGAAAGGTGTATGCCCTGAACAAGAAGATTTATTGCCTCTTTAATCATTGTCCCTTCCCCAGATTCAGGAAGTTCCTCAGCAGGTCTTTGCCCACGGCGGTGAGAATGGACTCGGGATGAAACTGGACTCCCTCGATGATGAATTGTTTGTGCCTGACGCCCATGATCTCGCCTGTATCCGTCCATGCGGTGATATCGAGGCACTGGGGAAGGGTATCCTTTCTTATGAGAAGGGAGTGGTATCTCGTCGCCTCAAAGGGGTTGGGCAGCCCCTGGAAAAGGGTGCGGCCGTCATGATGTATGGTTGAGGTTTTCCCATGCATGAGTCGCTGAGCCCGGATGATCTCGCCTCCGAAGGCCGCTCCGATGGACTGATGGCCGAGACATACGCCCAACAGGGGGATCTTCCCCGCAAAATGCCGTATTGTCTCAATAGAGACGCCCGCCTCCTTCGGCGTGCAGGGACCGGGTGATATCACGATCCGCTCGGGGTCCATCTCTTCGATCTCCGGCACGGTGATCTTGTCATTTCTGAAGACCCTGATCTCCTCGCCCAGTTCCCCAAGGTACTGAACGAGATTGTACGTGAAGGAGTCGTAGTTGTCGATCATTAAAAGCATCTATTCCAATCCTTTCTCTGCCATGTCAACCGCTTTCATCATGGCCGTGGCCTTGTTCACCGTCTCTGCATACTCTTTCCCGGGATCGGAATCTGCCACAATACCGGCTCCTGCCTGTACGCAGACCGCATTGTCCTTCACGATGAGGGTCCGTATGGTGATGCACATGTCCATATTCCCCGAATAACTGAAATAGCCCACTGCCCCTGCGTAGGGGCCCCTCTTTGTCGGTTCAAGTTCCTCTATGATCTCCATTGCCCTCACCTTCGGGGCGCCGGTAACGGTGCCCGCAGGAAAGCTTGCTCTAAGAACGTCAAAGGCGTCAAGTCCCTCCCGCAGGTCTCCCTCCACATGGGAAACGAGGTGCATCACATGGCTGTATCTCTCCACGGTCATCAGCTCCGTCACCTTCACCGAGCCTGTTTTTGCCACCCTGCCCACGTCGTTCCTGCCGAGGTCCACGAGCATGATATGTTCCGCAATCTCTTTTGGGTCCTTTTTCAGTTCTTCCTCCAGAGCCTTGTCTTCAGTTCCGGTCTCGCCTCTTTTCCTTGTGCCTGCAATGGGTCTCAGGACGATGTTCTTCTCCTCCAGCCTCACCAGTATCTCCGGAGATGAGCCCACAATCCGCGCATCCCCGGTGTCCAGGTAATACATATAGGGTGACGGGTTTATCACGCGGAGCGCCCTGTAAATATCAAAGGGGTCCACTGTTGATTTCCGCTCAAAACGCTGGGAGAGGACCACCTGCACCACGTCCCCGGCCATGACGAATTCCTTTGCCTTTGAAACCGCATTTTCAAAGGCATCCCTGGCGCCAAAAGACGATGAGAATGTTTCGGGAGAAGATTCTGTTTTCACGGATCCGTTCCCCTGCTGCTTCACCCTTTGTGGCGCCGGCGCTCCTGAGCCACGCAGCCTCTCGATGATCTCTTCTATCTTTCTCTCCGCCTCCCTGTACGCTTCACCAGGAGTTTTGCCGTCATCAAGATGGGCATTGGAGACGACCTTGATCTTCTGTCTCAGGCTGTCGAAGATCAGCATGGTGTCCGTCACCATAAAGAACATGTCCGGGAGATCGAGCCCCCCTCTGTTTCTGTCAGGCACTCTTTCGAAAAACCTCACCATGTCGTAGCCGAGATAACCGACGAGCCCGCCGAAAAACCGCGGAAGTCCCTTCACTTCCACGGGCCTGAATTTCGAAACCTCTTTTTTCAGGACTTCAACGGGATCATCAGATTCGAACACGACGGTATCCCTGCCGTCTTCCCTGATCTCGATCTTTCTGCCCCACCCCCGTATCACCTTCGAGGGCCGTGAGCCGAGAAAGGAGTACCTCGCCCATTTCTCTCCTCCCTCAACGCTCTCCAGGAGGAAGGAAGGCGAACCCCCTAATTTGAGAAAAGCTGAGACAGGGGTGTCCATGTCCGCGAGGATTTCCCGGTATACAGGGATGAGGTTCCCCCGCGCAGATAATGTTTTGAATTCCTTCAGGTCAGGATGTACCATATTGACAAAACCGGTTATTTTTCTTTACTATTCAATATCCACTCATTATATCACAGGTTGGCGACAAGAGTAAAAACAATGCGGGTGTAGCTCAGTTGGTAGAGCACAACCTTGCCAAGGTTGGGGTCGCGGGTTCGAATCCCGTCGCCCGCTCCATAAAGACCGTAACAGGTGACACGTGATGCGTACGAGTTCACTTAACTCGTCACGTGTTACGGATTACGCATTACGATTTAGGCGGCGTACCCAAGTGGCTAAGGGAGAGGTCTGCAAAACCTTTATGCAGCGGTTCAAATCCGCTCGCCGCCTCCAGCCCCTGAAAACTGGTCTTCCCTTACCGACGCGAGAATGACGGAACTGAATCCGTTGTCTTTCAGATAGTTCTTTTCAAGACCCTCGATGTAGAAACGGTCCAGCCCGCTGTTGTTCAGGAAATCCTCCCGGAGCGCGAGGTCCTTGTCCCTGAGGATGACGGGCAGGAGATGATTGAGATAGTAGGATTCCTTCTTGAGATCAAGGAGGACCTTGTCGAAGAGATTCTCCCGAACCTCCCATGCGGTCCCTTCCCTGATAAGTTCAGCCTCGATTTCCTTGCGGATCCTCATCATCTCTTCCTTTACATTCAACGAGGTATATAACTCGCGAAGCCTTTCCTTCAAAGAGGCGCGGATATACTTGTACACCCGCTCCTCTTCACTGATTTTGTAAAGCTCGAGCACCAGGTCCCTCAAGGATGCGTCTCCTCTCAGCACCTTTCCGATGCCTTCGTTGAGCACTTTTATCCGTTTCTTTCCGAAGGCCGTGATGTATTTATTTGCCAGAAGTTCCTTAACGAAAATATTCTTGAAGAGGTCCTTGTCCAGCGCATCAAATTCCTTTTTGTTCCCCACAAGGCTTCTCAGGGAATTCTCGGTCAGTTCAAGATGTTCCATGAATGCGATCCTGCTCAGTGCGGTATGGATGTTATCGTAGCGGTCAAAGTAGGTGATAATGGAACTGAGTTCCTCGAAGATGCCGAAATCGTTGTTCTCCCTGGCGAACTCATCGCACGCCCTGCCGATATCGAGGAGTACCCGTTCAAAGCCCATGTCGCTGTGTGAATGGGCAATATGCTTTGCCATGATCAGCTTTGCGATGTCCTCCCTGATAATATGCCTCTTGAGAGAAGGAGATTTGAAAAAAAGGTTCTCCAGGATCGCCCGCGCTTCCTTGAGGTATTCGGGTTCGTCTATGGCAGGCACGTCCTTGTCCTTGAGGAGGAGTTCATCGAGGGTATCAAAGAGGATGCCGGGGATGTTGTTCCTTATGCTCAATGTTCTCAGCCGGTGGAGTTTCGCCAGTTCGGAATGCTCTGCAGTTTCCTTATAAGCGATATCAAGGAGGATATCCCGGTATTCATCTACGATGCTCTTGTTTTCGCGATGCCGGTACATGCTGTCGATCTTCATTCTTTCCTGCTGGTAATCGTCGATATGATATTTCATGGCGACTGCATTCAGGTGGGCCTCTTCTGCGGGCAGCAGCATGCGCTTGTCTTCATAGAACGTCTGGAATTTCCGGTAATATTCCAGATTCTCGGAATGGACAAGCTTAAAAGCGAAGACCGTGGAACGGGGCTCGTTGAGTTCCTTCACCAGCCCGTTCACCAGTTCTGCCTCCTTGTCCTCCGCAATCAGATCGGTTCTCTTCAGGAACTTCCCCGCAGACCTCAATATCTGCCGCTGTCGTTTCCTGGGTTCGCTCTTATCGTCAGAGGAAACGAAGAAATAGTAGTTCTTTACGGCGTGGCCGAGGAGGAAAAGCCGGTGGAACGCCTCTGAACCTCCCGTATCATTGGTGAAGATGAGCCTTTCCGTTTCATCGAGAAAAGCTCCGAACATGACAAGACGGTTCAGAACCTCCTTTTTTATGAGATCCTTGAAGGGCTTCTCAACGCCGAACATGTATTCGCAGAAACTCCCCCCCGTGCCTTTGTAATGAACGCCTTCAGGGGACAGCGTGATCTCATTTCCTCTCGAAAAAAACCGTATGTTTGGGCCGGCTTCTTCGTAAAAATAGGTGTTGCTGACGTTTGCTCCGGCCACAAAAACAAAGTATTCGAAGGGACCGATGCTTCCGTGGAGCATAAAGTCCTTGACCATAGGAAAATATACCATATACTCACTGAAATACGGAACGGGAGAGGTGCAATGGGATTGACTGCGAAGGACAGGTTATTATGCAGGTGAGAGAGTCAAGGGACTTACGCGCTGCCTTGGGAAGAAACCCTTACCACGGTCTTGACATTGCCCCGGGGGTTGAAGTCCCCCAGCACCTCGAGGAATCTCGGCTTCAGCTTCCTCTCCAGTTCCGAATATATCCTGTTGGTCACGTCCTCGTGGGATGTGGGGACATCCCGGAAGGAATTGAGATAGAGCTTCAGGGATCTCAGTTCCACGATCTTCCGGTCAGGTATATAGCGTATCCGGATGGTGGCGAAGTCGGGGTACCCGGAACGGGGACAGAGGCAGGTGAACTCAGGAAAGCTTATGTCGACCTCATAATCCCTTTCGACGTGGGGATTGTCCCATATCTCCAGTTTCGCCTTCCTGACCGCACGCTCACCATAACGCATGAAAAAATCTAACATTTCAAGAGAAAATTTGTAAAGCAGCGGAAATTTCTTGACAAAAAAGTCGCTATTGGGTATAAATATCCCGTATGGTTATTTTGCGGAACTTTAGTCTCTTGTTCCTGCTCATCCTTACTCCTTCCTCTCTTTTTGCCACTGAAAGAGCACCTGGAGATGAGACTGCGCCTGCAGTGCAGCGGTCTCCCCATGATGTATCTCCGGAGCAGAACAAGGCTCCCGGAGAGCAGAACGCCGCGGAAGCGCAAACCCCGCAACCCCCAAAACCTGAACCCCCCTTGCCCATCCTGGAGAAAGAGGACACCGCCCTCATTCCCTATGCTTCAAATCCTGTGGCGGCAAAGGCTGTGGACCGAAATATCTCTCTCTTTGCGCAGAGGATAAAGGAACGGTTTTCCCTCTGGCTCCTGCGGTCCGGAAAATATCTTGAACTGATGAGGGAGATTCTGAAGGGGAAGAATATTCCTGAAGATATCGCTTTTCTCCCCCTTATCGAGAGCGGCTTTAATCCCAATGCGTATTCCGTGGCAAGGGCAGTGGGTCCCTGGCAGTTCATCGCCTCCACTGGAAAGCGGTACGGGCTGAAGATCGACTGGTGGAGGGACGAGAGAAAGGACCCGGTAAAATCGACCCATGCCGCCGCGAATTACCTGAAGGACCTTTATGAGATGTTCGGTTCGTGGAACCTTGCCATGGCTGCCTACAATGCAGGGGAGGGGAAGATCCTCAAGGCATTGAACAAGTCAAAGAGCGACGATTACTGGGACCTGCTGAGCACACGGTACATAAGGAAGGAAACCAAGGAATATGTGCCGAGGTTCATCGCCGCAAAACTGATCGCCACCGACCCTGACAATTACGGGTTTGTGGACCAGGAGTATTATCCTCCTTTCAAGTACGATGAGGTTGTTGTGGAGAAACCCGTTGATCTTGATGTTGCAGCCGAATGTGCAGAGACCACGCTTGAGGTGATCCGGGAGCTGAATCCGGAACTGCGGAGGTGGAGCACCCCCCCCAATGTTTCTGACTACACGCTGAGGATACCTTACGGCAAGAAGGATCTGTTTATGGAGAACCTTGCGAGGATTTCCGATGAGGAGAGATTTTCCATCGCGTCGTATACCGCAAAGAAAGGCGATACCCTCAAGAAGATCTCGGCCAAGAGAGGAATTCCTGTTAATGTGATCCTCGATCTCAACGATGACAAAGGGCTGAAGTCATTGAAGGCGGGTGAGATCATCTATCTGCCGCCCAAAGAGAAATTTGCTCTGGACCGGGATGACAGGGCCGGCGTGAAAAAGGCCTCTGCAAAGGTAAAAAAAAGCCGGGGGAAAAAGCCGGCAGCAAAAAAGATTATCGTTACTTCACTTCACAAGAAGCAGTCGTACGTGAATGACTAGCTTTTCTTTTCCCTGAGCTTCGCTTTAGCCTCTTCAGCAAACGGTGATTCCGGGAAGTTCTTTGTGAGTTCTTCGTATTTCTTCACCGCATCTTCTTTCTTTCCCATGGCTTCAAGCATCCTTGCAGATTCAACAAGGGCGAGGTCCTTGAACGAACTTGTCCTGTAGTTGTAAAGGATATCGAGAAGCTTGAGGTAGCCTTCCCTGTCGCCCTTCCTGAGGGTGATCACCGCCATTTTGTAATAGGAGAGGGGGACAAATCTCTCGTCATCCGGAAACCGCTCGTTCAGTTCCTTCAGCGTCTTCAGCGCATCGTCGTACTTCCCCAGGTTATAGTAACAGCCGGCGATATAGAAAAGGGAGAAGGGCGATTTGTGCGCGTCGTAAGCCTTTCTGAATTTTTCCAGCGCCTTCTGGTAGCGCTCCTCTTTCTGAAAGGGCTGTTTCTGGTAAAGTCCATAGTAGATCTTATAGCCTTCATACTCCAGGGCTGCGGCCTGATTCCTTACATTGGACCGGTAGATGAGGAATCCTGCCACTGCCACAGCGATGACGACCAGGGCAATGACAGCGGGGAAGAGGATCCTCTGTTTTTCGCTTATGAATTCCTTTGTATGGTGAAGAACATTCTTAACGCCTTCTTCCGTTTTCGTCGGTTTTGCGGTTTTCTTTTTGATGACCTTTGGCATCAATCCCTCCTGAGCGCTTTTTCAACGAGTAATCGCGAGTTTTCGAAGACCGATTCGATTCGTTTTTCGTCAACGCCTGCTGCAATGAGTATCTTTTTTGCAGTTTCCTTGGTGATGAGGTCTCCCGGGGCGTGGGCGTCAGTATTAACGGACAACGACAGACCGAACTTGACCGCTTCTTTTGCCACATAGCCGTTGGCGAGGGAGTGACCCTTCCGTGAAGTAATCTCGAGAACGACTCCCTTATCCTTGGCGAAAAGGATATCCTCCATGGAGATGATCCCCGGGTGGGTCAGGATATCGGCTCCCGCCTCAATGGCAGCCCTGTTCGTGCCTTCTGCCACGGGCTCAACAATGGTTTCTCCGTGAACCAGAACGATTTTCGCCCCCAGAGCTCGTGCTTCTTTTACAAGGTCGGGGATGAGCTTCGGCGGAGCGTGGGTTATTTCAACGCCGGGAATTACTTCAAGGGAAACGTATTCCTTGAGTTTTTTTATCGCCTTGACGATCCGCGGAACTATGAAGTCCATATTGGACGTGTCCGCATGATCGGTGATCGCCATGGCGCTGTATCCCGCGGCAACGGCCCTTCTCACCAGTTCGAAGGGAAGAAGTTCGCCGTCACTGAAGGTGGTATGTGTATGCAGGTCGATCATTCTGAAAAGATACAGCAAAAGACGCAGAAATGTAAAGTCAGACAGGAAAAAGGCTTGACCTTTGGAAGAGCAATTAAATAGAATATGCGCATGCGGAAGGATAAGACACTTTATGAACTTCAGTCCGAAGTATGCAAAACCCTTGCGAGCCCCAAGAGGATAGAGATCCTGAACGCCTTGAAGGATGGTGAAAAAACCGTGAGCGAACTGGTGGAGATCCTCGGTGTCCCGAAGGCAAATGTGTCCCAGCATCTGGCGGTGATGAGGCATAAGGGGATCCTCAAGTCCCGGAGGGAAGGGATCAACATGTATTACAGCGTCTCGAACCGGAAGGTGATCGAGGCGTGTATCCTTATGAAGGAAGTCCTTGTGGAGCAGATGAAGGAGAAAGGGAAACTGGCGGAAATAGAATCCAGGCACTGATTTTTTCTTGACAAATACATTCAAATATTATTATATAATGATATTACCATATTTTGCGCTTAGGGGGATTTAAATGCTTTCGACGGGTAAGAAAATAGAACTTTTGAAAGTTATCGCCCACCCTGTGAGAATAAAGATACTTGAAGAACTTCTCGAAGGTGTCAAATGCGTGAGTGATCTTGAGGAGTTTCTTGAGATAAGCCAGCCCAATGTATCTCAGCATCTTTCGCTGCTCAGAACGCATGGCCTTATTGATTTTTACGTTGACGGACGCCTCAAATGCTATTTTCTCGTTGATCCCATAATTCCCGATATCCTTGAGATACTCCAGAAAAATTATCAGGGAACATTGCCGGCCCCGGCCTGCTGTCCCATGACAAAAAAGGGAACATATCCGGGAAACAGAAACAGGCAAAAAAATTCCGTGAGGGAATGCGATATCACGTGATGCTTAAGGGAAAGCACCATAACAATATAAAAAAGGAGGCAACATGGCTAAAACATTTACATTATTGCTGTCAACGTCACCCTATTCCTATGAAAACACTCTGACAGCTGTAAAGACCGCTGAATCTGCATTGGACAAAGGGCATACGGTAAATCTCATCGCATCAGGTGACGGAGTGTACTGTTTCTTGAAAAAGCAGAAGGCAAAGGGAATTACAAATGCAGAAGAGGAATTCTCCCGGCTCATACAAAAAGGACTGAAGGTCTATCTTTGAGGCGGGTGTCTGAACTTTCGCCGTGCGGCGCAAGATGACTATATCGACGGTGCAGAGGTGGGCTCTCTCAAAGGTCTTTTTAAGACAATGGGAGAAACAGATATCTGGCTGAATATCGGAGCGTGAATAATGTCAGTGATTAGTGTCAGTGACAAAAATTTCTCTCTGACACCGAAAACTGACACTGACACTGATGAGAAGGAGGTTTTATGGGAAAGATAGCAATGGTCTTACGAAGGGCGCCCTACGGTGATATAAACGCAGCCGAGGCAGTCAGACATGCCATGGGCGGCGTGGCAGATGAACTTACGGTGGATTTGATCCTGGTGGACAGTGGCGTCCTCCTTGCAAAAAAGGGCCAGGACGACACAGGTACGGGCTTCACGAATCTTGAAGGGACATTGAAAGACTGCATAGATATGGGTGTGGAGGTATATGCAGACAAGGCATCAGCGAGGGAACAACACCTCGAGTCTGCGGATATTGTGGATGGGGTGAAGTTGGCGAGCGCTGCAGAGATCGCGGAATTGATGCAGGAAGCTAAGACAACGATGATATTTTAATAAACGTTAAGCGTTATGCGTGATGAGTAACGAGTTAAAAAGAAGATTCTTTATCCTATTACGCATTACCTGTTACGCATCACGGGATTGAGGAGGTTTGCATGCTTGTAATAGTGAAGAGCGCGCCTGACACGACGGATGGGAAAAGGGGCATAAAATTGGCGAGGGATATGGCGGCCGACGTTGTGCTTCTTCAGAACGGCATCTATTTTGCTCAGCGGGAAAGACTTGAAGGTTTCTGCGGCACTGCATATGTTTTGGATGACGACGTAAGGCTCAGGGGATTGAAGAACGGCGAGATCGAAAAAGATATAAAAAGACTGGACTATGGAAGCCTCGTTGACTTGATGGCCGGCGAGGACAAGGTGATGGGAATGTTCTAAAGGTAGAAAAGGAGAGAATTGAAACCTCAGAAAAAAATTTACCACAGAGTACACAGAGAGCGCAGAGGCTGACAACGTAACCCGTAACGCGTTACGCGTAACGAGTAACGAAAAAGAGAGGAGGCAATGATGGCGAAGATAGTAATCATAGGTGGTTCCTTTGGAGGACTGACCACTGCATTTGAGTTAAAACGGCTCCTCGGGAAAAAGGCTGAGGTGACCGTCTTTTGTGACGATGACAAATTTGTCTTTATCCCTTCCCTGCCGTGGATTGCCATGGGGAGCAGGAAGGCAGGAGATATCACCCTCCTGTTAAAACCGATCCTGGAAAGGAAAGGCGTAACATTTGTTCATGAAGTCGCCAAGGGAATAGATGCCGATGCCTCTAAAGTTTTAACGGCAACCAGAGAGGCGCCTTATGATTATCTCGTCATAGCGACCGGCCCCCATCTTGCTTTTGAAGAGGTTCCGGGTCTTGGACCGGAGAAGGGGCACACTGAATGCATCTTCACCCTTGAGCAGGCTGAAAGGGCGAACAAGGCATGGAATAAATTCCTTGAGACACCGGGTCCCCTTGTCACCGGTTCTGTTCAGGGGGTGAGCTGCTTCGGTCCGCCCTATGAGTACGCCTTCGAGATCGACACGGAACTCCGGAGGCGGAAGATCCGGCACAAGGTCCCCATGGTGTTTGTAACTTCTGAGCCGTACGTCGGTCATATGGGTGTGGGAGGGCTTGCCAACTCGAAAAGGATGATGGAGGATGAATTCGCAAAGCGGGATATCAAGACGATGGTAAGTGCCGCCGTGGAAGAGATTGTGCCGGGTGAAGTGAGGCTCAAGGACGGCACCAGGATCCCCTTTGGCCTCTCGATGTTCGCCCCTGCCATGAAGGGAGTTCCTGCGGTGGCCCATCTCGGGAACCCGAGGGGTTTTATCCCTGTTGACGGTAGATACAGACACGCAAAATACAAAAACGTTTTTTGCGTGGGCGTTGCGATGGCAATCGCACCTCCTGAGCAGACCCCCGTTCCCACGGGCGTTCCGAAGACGGGGTATATGACCGTAAGGATGGCAAAGACCGCGTCAGCCGCCATTGCATCGGACATCATCGGCAGCAGCCCCCCTGCGGAAATTCCGATAGATGTTGTTTGCCTGATGGACATGGGCGATACCGCTGTGTACATGAAGGCGTCTCCTGTGCTTCCGCCAAGGCAGGAATCAGTGTTCAGGGAAGGTATCTGGTTCAGATGGGGGAAGATCGGCTTCGAACGGTACTTTCTCTGGAAGATGAGGAACGGGCTGAGCGGGTTGCCATGAAAAAGGAGTTATTAGAGTTCCATGCAGAATTTTGCAAAACCTTTTCCAATCCTAAGAGGCTCGAGATACTTGACCTCCTTAAATCCGGTGAGATGACAGTGAGCGCCCTCACAGGAAAGCTTGGAGTCCCTAAGGCAAATGTGTCGCAGCACTTGACAGTAATGCGAATGATGCGGATTCTCAAAACTCGAAGGGACGGTACCAATGTTTATTACAGAATAGCCAACACGAAAATTACTCAGGCCTGCAGTCTTATGCAGGTTGCGCTTGCACAACTCATGAAAGGGGTGCCGGTGGTTCATAGCAAGAAAATATAACCCGGGAAGGAGTAACCATAATGACAAAGGTAACGAAAAATGTATCCATCATGTGTTTTCATGACGAGCTCTGCCAGGTTTACAATGCCCTTATGACGGCATTAAGCCTTTTGAGAGAGGGATCAAAAGTCACAATATTTTTCGGCTCTCGCGGTGTTAATGCGATTCATAAAGATAAAGTGAAAGACCTCAAGTGTCTGCCTGATCAACCGAAAGAAATGGGGGATGCGGTGATGAAGAGGATGGAAGAGATGGAACTGCCTTCTGTCGAGGAGCTTCTTTTCATGCTGTATAAAGAAGGCGCGCAAATGCTTGCTTGTCCGCTCAATGTCCCCCTCTTTGGCATGTCAAAGGCTGATTTTGTTGAGGGAGTTGAGCTTGCCAATCCTGCGACATACTACAAAGACGTTGTGGTGCAGGCTGATATGAACCTGACTTTCTAAGGAGCGATATATGCAAATATCGTCATTGATTTATATATAGGAGGCGCGAATGCGAAAGTTTTCACTTGTTGAGTTCTCTGTAGAGCACCCAAAACTTGTTGTGGTACTGTCGGTGCTCATCACCCTTCTCTTCATGACCCAATTCCCGAAGATGAGGACTGACACCAACCCTAAGAACATGCTCCCTGCAACGTCCGATGTCAGGGTCTGGAACGATGAGGTTGAAAAAACCTTTGGCCTCTATGAAGACATGATCGCCCTCGGCATCGTGAATGAAAAAGGCATCCTCAATAAGGATACCCTTGCCAAGATCCGGAGGATAACCGATGAAATACTGAAGCTCAAAGGCGTTGCGGCAAGGGATGTATCAAGCTTTACGACCATAGATAATGTGACGGTGGAAGGCGGGACATTAAGAGTCGCTCCACTGATGACAACAGTTCCCGAAGACACAGGAGGTATCGAATACCTCGGAAAAATGCTTTATGATAACCCCTTATTCCTGAACCGTATCATCTCAAAGGATGGAAAGACTACTGCCATCTATGTCCCCCTCGAAAAAGGCGGCAACGGCAAGGAGATAGCAGACAAGATACGAGAAATAGTAAAGAAAGAAAACGGGGATGAAAGGTACTATATCGCCGGAGATCCTGTTGCCCGCGATACTTTTGGGGCCGAAATGTTCAAGCTCATGGCCATCTTCGCGCCAATAGCCGGCATGATCATGCTTTTCGTCAGGTATCTCATGTTCAGAGACCTCTTCCTTTCCATTACCCTCATGATGGACGCCATGATCAGCATAGTATGGAGCATGGGGCTTCTTATCGGGTTGGGTTTTCCTATCCACATCATGAGCTCTATGGCCCCTGTTTTTCTCATGGCGATCGCAACGGACAGCATTCATATCTTCAATGAGTTCTATTTCAGGTACAGGGAGACAAAGGATAAGAAAAAGGCGATAATCGAGACGATGCATGCCGTAAGCCGTCCGGTGCGCTATACGGCGCTGGCGACTGCGGCGGGATTTGCGGTCCTCTTGTTCATGAACATCATTCCGGTTAAGGTCTTCGGAGGGCTCGTGGCCTTCGGGACGATCTCGCTCAGGATACTGAGCTTCAGTTTCATTCCGGCAATGTTCACTTTTGTAAAAGAGGAAAAGATAGCGAAGATTGCCGGGACAGAAGACACCTCGATGGGCAGGTCATCTCAGTTCCTGAGAAAACTCGCCGGATTCGGAGCACATCACCCAAAGAATACCGTTATGGTCGGACTTGTCCTTTTTGTAATAGCGGTAGTCGGATTATCAAGAATAACCGTGAACAACAATCTGGTGGAATGGTTCAAGAAAGGCAGCGATGTCCGTGTTGCTGATTCAGTAATGAACAAGGCCCTCGGCGGGACATCTCTTGGTTACGTCGTCGCTATTGCAAAGGATGACGACTATATCAAGACACCCGAAGCAATGACGTATATCGAAGGACTTCAGAGGCGGCTTGAGAAGCTGCCGGTCGTCGGCAAGACAACATCTGTCGTGGATTATGTTAAAAGAATAAACCGTGTTCTCCACGATGATGACCCGAAATATGACATTGTGCCTGAGACCGGGGAGATGATAGGCCAGTACCTTTTCCTGTTCTCGATGTCCGCGAAACCCTCGGACCTGGACAACGTTGTAGATTATCCTTTCAGGAGGGCCAACATCTGGGTGCAGTTGAAGACATGGGATGCGCAGGCCATGAAAAGTGTCATAGAAGCGGTGGACGACTATAAGAAGGCCAATCCCACGCCTATGGAAATGAAGCCCTCCGGCATCGCATATTTCAATCTTGTGTGGAACCATGAAGTTTTATGGGACATGGTAAAGGGCTTTGTCCTTGCGCTGATAGTAGTTTTCGGGATACTTGCCTTTGATTTCCGTTCCATAAAGTGGGCAATAGTCGGTTACACGCCGCTGCTTTTTACGATCCTTCTTGTTTATGGCGTCGTCGGCTTCACCGGAAAGGACTTCGACATGCCGATATCAGTGCTCTCCACTCTATCCCTCGGTATGGCGGTTGATTTTGCGATTCACTTTGTGAGCAGATTACGGCAGCGTCTGAAAGAAGCGCCTGGTGAGTCCTTATCAGATGCCTTGCTCTGGACAGCGGCGCGTCCTGGAAAAGGAATAATGCGGAATGCACTTCTCTTTGCCGCATCATTCGCGGTGATGATATTTGCTCCTCTTACGCCTTACATAACAGTCGGCGCTTTTATTGTCAGCATGATGCTTCTAAGCGCAGTTATGACATTGATATATCTGCCTGCCCTTGTGACTCTCATGCAGGGTTGGCTGTTTAAAGGAGAAAAAATATGAAAAGGTCTTTGATAATTGTTGCAGCAATAGCAGTCTCTGTAGCCTTATGCGGCAGCTTATTTGCCGTCACTCCTGATGAGATGATGAAGAAATCACAGGCTGCCTTTCTTTATCAGGGGAAGGACTTCAAGGCCCGTGTCATGATGAAGCTTGTAAGTAAGGGCGGCCAGGAACGGGTGCGTGAGATGACCATGCTGAGAAAGAATTATGGCCCGGCTGGCGGAGAGCAGAAATATTTCATTTATTTCTTTCAGCCGGCGGATGTGAAAGACATGACATTCATGGTTTACAAGTATCCTGGAAGGGACGCCGACCGGTGGCTCTTCGTTCCCGCGATCAACATGGTGAGAAGGATCGCGGCAAAGGACAAGTACTCAAGCTTCGTCGGATCCGATTTCACCTATGAAGACGTATCGGGAAGAGACCTTCAGGAGGACACTCACAGCCTCGTAAAGGAAGAGAAATACGGCGGCAAGGACTGCTATGTGGTAAAGAGCACGCCGAAAGCAGCGGATATGGAATACAGCTACAAACTTTCTTGGATAGACAAGGCAGACTTTTTGCCTCTCAAGGAAGAGTATTATGACAAGAGAGGAGATCTCTACAAGGTCTTCACAGCCGATGAGGTCAAGGACGTAAAGGGCTTTCCCACTATCACAAAGCGAACAATGAAGAATCTTCAGAGCGGCCACATGACGGAGGTCACCTACGCAAAAGCCGATTACAATGTAGGCATTGAGGACTCGCTTTTTTCGGAGCGATATCTCAAACAGCCGCCGAAAAAATGGATAGAATAAGCACCATAAGTGCAATGATTCCGTTTGGAGGTAAATGAGTATGGGAAATAAAAAATGCCCTGATTGTGGTGGTACCGGACGTTGCCCGCATTGCAGCGGTACAGGAAAGAACAGGTTTGGCCAGAAGTGTGTTTGGTGTTCGAAACTCGAACGTGAAGGACATGGTAAGAATCTCTGTTCCAGATGTAAGGGAAGCGGTCAAGTGTAAATTAGACAAATTCGGTTAGTGGACATGCTTTTCGACCTGTATGCTAACGACTATGACAGATGGTTCGAAAGCCCCGAGGGGAGAGTGCTTTTTAAGCTTGAGGTTAGAGCTGTAAAAGCGGTGATGAAAAACATTAAACGGCCTTTTCTTGAGATAGGTGTGGGGACAGGCAGGTTTGCAGAAGCTCTCGATATAGGTTTCGGAATAGATCCTTCCACTGATATGCTTAGGCTTGCAAAGGAGCGAGGGATAAAGGTGAAAAAGGCAAAGGGATAGAAGCTTCCCTTCAAAGACGAATCCTTTGGTGCAGCATTCCTGCTTTTGACACTATGTTTTGTGGAAGACCCTGAAAAAGTATTGTCTGAGGCCAAAAGGGTGTTAGACAAAGGTGGAGGTTTGATTATCGGGTTTATTAACAGAGACAGTTTATGGGGTCAGCTCTATATGAAAAAAAAGGCTGAAGGCCATCTCATATACAGATATGCACGGTTTTACAGTGTAGATGGACGTTGCCCGCGTTGCAGCGG
>JAMCQB010000005.1 GCA_023382175.1 Nitrospirota bacterium
TTGGGACTCCTGAGCCTCATTACGGAACACCGTCGTCTGAATGGACTTATATGAACCGCCGTATGCCGAACGGCACGTACGGTGGTGTGAGAGGCTGGGGCCGTGAGGCCCCCGCCTACTCGATTCAGATTCAAATCAGGCAATAGGCTATTGGCAAGAAGCAATGGGACCACAAATACCACCCGGATGTTTTCCTATCGCCCATTACCTATAGCCCCTTGCCCGATGGATAGCATTTTCTCCCAAGCGGCGATTATAATAAATAAGCAAGAATTTGGAGGTTTGTATGGCAAACATGTCAGCAGTCGATCACGTCCAGCTCACCCTGAAGAGCGAGTTCAGGTTTAAGTGTCATAAGGGGATTTCGTGTTTTACGAAGTGCTGCAGCAATATCGATATCATGCTCACGCCCTATGACGTTTTAGCCCTTAAAAAGAAGCTCGGCCTCACATCAGAGGAATTTCTCGAAGAATATACTTACACACAGACTGACGGGAAGGCGTCCTTTCCCCTGCTCTATCTCCGGATGAATGATGATGAGACAAAGAACTGCCCTTTTGTGAGCGCTGAGGGATGCACGGTGTATGAAGACAGGCCGGCAAACTGCAGATACTACCCCATCGGCCAGGGAACCCTGAAGAAAGCGGCGGATGACAAGCTTGTGGACGAGGAGTTCTTCTTCTTTGTAAAGGAAGACCACTGCAAGGGTTTTCAGGAATCTCAGGAATGGACGGTGGCAAGCTGGAGAGAAGACCAGGGCGTTGACCGGTACGACGAGCTCAATAGGGGCTGGAAGAGCGTTCTCCTGATGAGGAACGTGCCGGAAATGGCGCTGGATGAGAAGAAACTGATGCTGTTCTATATGGCCTGTTATGACATGGACAGGTTCCGCAGGTTCATTTTCCAGAGCAGGTTCCTCGACCATTTCGAGGTTGATGAGGATTCAAGGGAAAAGCTGCGCTCAGACGACGTCGAACTCATGCTCTTCGGGTTCAAGTTCCTGAAGTACATCCTGATGATGGAAGAGACGTTGAAGGCGAAGGGGAAAAAGTAATAGGTTTATACCTTTTCAATCAGTTTTTGCGTTCTTATTTCTTTGGAATAGACATCTGGTTACTTTTTTGGGGTATGAAAAAGTTGACATCTGTCTCTAAAAAGCATGAATCAAAGAAACTGTTGAATGCTCTCAATAAAGCATATTCACTTGCCGATTCGGTGAAAGAAGAAACTCTGAGAGAAAATGGAAAGAAGTATTATGCCGGTAAGGTTTTGGAGAGAGACGCTGATCATTGAGGGTGTCAGGCTCGCGGTAGAGCCGAGAGAGATTCGAAAGAACGGCCCGCCCGTGCAGGTGAATTGCCAAAACCATAGACGATTTACTAAAATACCGACGTGGGTAAGATTTGTTCCGGATATTGAAGTCAGTCTTAGGAGATGACGACAAGGTGTATAACGACTTATCATTCTTTTGCTAACGAACCAACTGCAGCACTGTGTGATCAATTTAGAAACACCATTAAAGACATTGGACAAATTAGAATCATCTCCTTCAATCTTTCCGTTGACGACAGAGGAAGTCATTGGAGATGACAAATGAATCGTCTCTCGTCTAAAAACAATATGGGCAAAGATGATCCTGCCCAAGAGCCCACTCCCTTGGACACCGAAAGAAATGACAATAGCACTATAGAGAGCTACTTCGACCAGGGGGTGGATCCTGACGACATCCCTTCTTTCTGGACTCTGAAAAATCATCTGCCGCGCCTTTACGCCTTTGTCGGACTTTTTCGAGGCTCCGAGGAAGATATACTTGTCCGCTTGCTCTTTCTCATGGAGATGGCGGTGAGACCTGAAAAGGCAGACTGGACGTTAAACTCGCTGAGACATATCTTTAATTACTTCTCCGATGCGGCTTTCAGCACAATCCTGCTACGGCTAAAAGATAACGGCATAATCAGCTATAAGCGCGAAACGGGAAACTATTCGGTTACTCCTTTGGGACAAAAAGCCTACGGAGTAATCTCTACATTCATACGAGATGAGGATGAAGACAGTTTGGGTATGCTAACTGGTTTAGTTTACGCTGCCGAGATGACAGGCACGCTCGATCGGGAGAACCTGTCTCATCTCCTAAATAGGCTGGTCCAACTCGAAAATGAAATATTCTCCGCTGTTAGCTCTGGTTCTGAAAATAGAATTTTAAAGGCCCGGGAAAAATTCGCGTCCATTTGGAAATACATCGAAAAAGGCACTGAGATTATAGACAAGATTACGTCGGATGCCTCCCTGGACCGAAGTTCCCACCGCATAGCTCAGCAAATTGGACTGTCCCAAGCTAAACTTGCCAAATCAACGGCGGCTTTCCAGAGGGCGCTGAACGATATCGAAAAACAAAAAATTCATCTTGGCAGCTGGGGCCTGTCAACCTCTGACATCAATAGCTACCTGATGGACCTAAATCCCACTCAACTTATAGAGCTGATGTTCGGGGCGCTCGCATCGCCGGTTGAGCCCGTGCTTCTATTGACGGACCTACTGGCGGATATCGCCGAATATGAATTGATTGATAAGGAAAGACACAGGAACGAAGATTTCGTAATACCATCGCAAAGTGAGTCGCCTATCGCTGATTCTATCGAGGTGTCACTGGAGAGCCTGAGAGAGCTGGCAGAGGACTTAAAAACGATAGAAGAATATTCACCGATTAGTGCGTCGATCCCTAAAAACACCTTTGAAGAGTCTGCATACAGATTATCGATGCTCTCCCTGATTGGACTCAAAGAGGGAGGCTCCGGAGAAGTCATGGATGATTTTGCGACGTTACCTCTTATTATAATTACAGAAGAAGGAACGGAGCCTGTGGGAAGATACCACGTCAAAGAAATATCTAAGGGGGTGATAGAAAAAGAACAAGCCAGCCGGAGAGGAGCCTCTCATGGCCAGTGAAAAAGCCGAACAGATCGCTGCGTCGTTAATATCTAAGAGATACCTTCATAAGAGCACGTTGAAGGATCTTTTTATCGACAACGACCTGATGGAGGAAGTTTCGACAAGGCTCAAAGCGGTCGGGCTCGAGATAGCAACACACGTTTACACAGACTATGTTTCTGTAAGAACCCTCAGAGAATGCGAACAAGAGGTTTTTAATCCTGACGGTAAATCATACACCGCGTCGAACCTTTCATTAAGTAAGGGAGCGATTGCTTTGCTTGTGGTCATATGGGCAAAAATAATAATGCCCAAGAGACAGATGCAGCGAGAAAGAGTTTCGCCAGCGGAAGAAGGGCAGAACCATCTTTTTGCTGAAAGCAAACCAATCCCGAAGGAGAGGGACATGGTAGCCATCGACGAAAAAACCCTTTATGCTGATTTCGCGGAAAAACTCGGGGGAAAAACAAAACTCGGCGCCTATCTTTCAGAACTCGCGAGGGCTGACCTGATTTCCCGAAAAAACAAACAGATATTTGAGGGGCCCCTACTGGACACCATAATCGACTATCCCATCCTCGCCGAAAGAATAATGAACGGGGCGTTGGAAAACATCTTAAAGACAAAAGGGAATGAGAATTCGCCTGAAGGTATACCCGTAGACGGAGATGAAGGGGAAGCAGATGTTTAGCATTAAAACCCTCGAGCTTGTTTACTGGGACTTTTGGGATAGAATCAAAATCCCCCTGGATGAAAAAATCACTGTCATCGTAGGTCCTAATGGTTCGGGAAAGACCACCATACTTGATGCGTTGAGGACGCTCCTTGGCGCGCGGAAGCTCTCCACAAAACGGGATTATAAGAAATACGCCCGCAGATCCAATATGCCGTATTCCTGGATTATAGCAGTTGTAAATAACGAGAAACAGGGAAACCGCAGGCCTTTCGCTCCACAGTTTATCTCTGACAGCGTGACACTCGCCTGCAGAATCGAAAAAAAGGGTGGAGAATGGGCCCGAGAATATTTCATCAGGTCCGGCATAGTCCATCTTGAAGAGTTCATCAAAGACTCTCCAAACGCTTTAGGCCCCATCGAATACGTACAAGAACTTGAAAAGGCCGGCTTGTCAAAGGCGATGCTCAAGGTGCTTTCTCTCGAACAGGGTGAAACAGACAAGCTGTGCGACTACAGTCCTAAAGAGATGCTTGATCTTGTGTTCGATTTCTCCGGCGACAGATCTGCCCTCGAAGACTACGAAAAAAGCAGGAAAGACCATAATGAAGCCGAAGCTGAATTGAATCTTTTTAGAGTCAATTTTTCCAAACTCGAAAACGAGCGTTCTACCCTCAATAATAGAGTACTAAACTACCACCAATATTGTAGAAGGAACTCCGAACTGACGACTCTGGAGTCAGAGACGAAAACAATCGCCGAATACGTTTCCGCTAAAGACATTATTGAAGGGCAACGGCCAAACATAAGATTTCTGAAGGCCGAAGTATCAGATATCGGCGGAAGTATTCCCACCCTGGAAGGCGAAGTCAAAAAAGCGAAAATAATAGAAGCTCACCTAAAAGATGAAATCAAGTCGGCCAGGGAGGAGAAAAAGAAAATTGAAGATGAGCTGCAGAAGAAATATAAGACCCACAGCGAACTTGTAGCGAAAATAGAAAACATAGAACAACTTGCCGAAAGCGTTCAGAATGTCCAGCCCGAGTCGTTGGAAAATCTCGAAAGAGAACATGAGGAACTCATAAAGGGTAAAGGGAGATTGGAAGACGAGAAGAAGCCACTGGATGAACAGATCAAACAATATGCGAAGTTGTTGCGGGACCTGGAAAAAGGTATCCTTCCCCCTCAAGAAGAGATTTTGACATTCAGCAACACTCTCAAAGTCTCCGGAATTGAGCACGCTCTTCTTTATGAAGGTGTTGAAATCCTGCAAGAAAAATGGAGCACGGCCATAGAGTCGATCCTGAGAGGGTATCGATATGTTGTCATGCTGAAAAAGAAAGAGGACAAATGGAAGGCCTTTGAAATCGGAGAGCAGTTGGGATACCGTCACTTCATCGTCCCCGAGGCTGGAGAAAAAGGAATCAAGGCTCCTGCCAACTCTGCATTGTCGGTTGTTCGCCTCCAAGATTTTGTCCCTGACTGGATAAGACGGAATCTTGCTGAAATTACGCTTGTTGACGAAGTAAGGGACGGAAAGAGGCTTCCAGAAGGGGTAATCTTCGTAACCCGGCAGGGCTATATGAGGGAAAAAAGGGGAGGCCGTTTTATTGGCGTCTCAGCAGGGGATTTTGTATTCGGTAAGGCAGCAATCAAACGACAGATTGAAGAAGTCACCAGAAGGAACGCCGAAGCAAAAGCCAGGCTCGCTGACATTGCCAATGGCCTCAGCGAACGTGAAAGCGATATCAGGAAGCGGGCCTTACGCATAGATGCCCAAAAGAGGCTGTCCGAATATCTGGAGAAAAAAGACCTTGCTGGAATATACATAAAAGAACGTGACGCATTACAGACAGAGCTCGGCGGTCTGGAGAACAGAAGAAAGTCCCTACAGGATAAGGATGATGACTTGGGTGAACAGTTACAGGATATGACAACTCCCAAAGTCGAAAAGGAAAGAGAACTGAAAGAGCTTCAGGAAAAGTTCAAAGAAAAATCCGAGACTTTCGAGAAGGGCAAGAAAGAATATTTTGATAATATCGCAAAATTTAGACAGGTTAAAAAGGGTATGCCTGTAAAATGGCGAAGTCCGGAGAAGATTGCTGACTACAAGGACAAATACGCCAATTTAAAAGGCGTGGAAAGCGCTATCAAGCGATTGAAAAATGAACTTGAATCAGAGGAATGGGAGAAGGACCCCTCTGTTGTTGATATGCTTAACAAAATAGAGATTGATTATGAAAATGCCAAAAACAACTTGGCAAAAAGACAAACAGAATTCACTAATACAAAAGCCGCCGTCGACAAAGCAAGGGAAAAGTATCTAAAAGTTCTTTGGGGCTCAATAGTATTCTATGAAAAGAATCTCAAAGCCCTGGCGTCGCTTGCACATATCGGCATCGAGGTAAGAAAGCCACAATTGGCTACCGAAGAGGACCTTCGGGAGGCAGGGCTGGAAATGAGATGGAATTTCGACGAGAAGGGATTTTCTTCCACAGACGATGGGGACGCTTCAGGCGGGCAACAGGTGATAAAATCCCTCATCCTGCTTATAGCCCTTATCATGGACGAAAAATCAAAAGGTGGGTTCATATTTATAGATGAACCCTTTGCGCATCTTGATGTTTTCAACATTGATAAAGTATCTGAGTTCTTGCAGGCCACGGAAACACAGTTCATAATAACTTCCCCCAACACGCATAATGCCAATATTTTCAGGCCAGCCGGGTTGAGCATAAACACTTTAAAGAAGCGCCCCGGAGAAACCTATGCTCCCATTCCCACGCACTGCAGAAGGAGTCCAGTGAATGTATCAGCATGACCATAAGTACAAAAAGGGCCATAGGCTTGGCAACTGGAGCCCTATGGCTGACGGTGACCTTTTGTATGCCCATGACGAATACATGAATCTATGCGAGTGTGGAGATATTAAACCGAGCAAAACCCCAATCAGGGGAATGTTGAAGAAATCCGCGAATCCCAATCTAAACAGGATCAAAACGTATCCCCCGAAATGGACTTCTCTCTTAAAGGCTCTGCTTAAGTCGAGAAACGGCAAAGGAGGGGACTTGGAATTTGTCTTGTCCTCTGTTCTCAGCCGCTCCGAGATGTCCTGGAGCGAGATGCAGGGATGCGTTGACAGATTACTCAGAGATGGAATTATCGATTATTATGAGTTTTATCCCAACAAACAGCCT
>JAMCQB010000008.1 GCA_023382175.1 Nitrospirota bacterium
CCGCCATCTTCATCATGGCGCCCACCCCCTCGCAAAGATACTGCCGATGCAGAAGGGAGACTTTGTCGGGATATTTACGGAGATGAAGGGATTGCCCGTGACCATAAGGCTCCTTGACCCGCCGCTTCACGAGTTTCTTCCCAAGACTGACGAGGAGCTTGAACTCCTCTCAGAAGATATGGGAGTTCCCGTTGAAAAGCTGAAGGCGAGGAACAAGGCCCTTCATGAATTTAACCCGATGCTTGGCCACAGGGGATGCAGGCTTGGCATCACCTATCCGGAGATCTATGAAATGCAGGTTCAGGCCATTATGGAGGCCGCGTGTGAGGTTGCAAAGAAAAAGATAAAGGTCATTCCCGAGATCATGATCCCGCTGGTTGCCGATGTGAGGGAACAGGAGGTCATGCGGGAAATGACGGTACGCATTGCTGAAGAGATCATAAAGAAACATAAGATAAAGATTCCTTACACCGTAGGGGCGATGATCGAGATCGCCCGCGCTGCCCTGACCGCGGATGAGATAGCAACCCAGGCAGAGTTCTTCTCCATGGGCACGAACGACCTCACCCAGACGACCTTCGGACTTTCCCGGGATGACGCAGGCAGGTTCCTCCCCTACTATATAGAGAAAGGGATACTCCCGGATGATCCCTTTATCACCATTGATCGCAAGGGGGTGGGCGCCATGATGAAGATGGCGGTGGAAAAAGGAAGAAGGGTGAGGAAAAATCTCAAGATAGGAATTTGTGGTGAACAGGTTGATCCCATGTCAGTGGAGTTTTGCGATGAGATAGGACTCACCTATGTGAGCGCTTCACCTTACCGGTTACCCATAGCTCGCCTTGCAGCGGCGCAGGCGGCGCTCAAGAAAAAGATGAAAAAGGACCTGAGCAAAGCAACGGTTTAACAGTTCCAGAGCGCCGTCAATACACTGAGCGGGTACCTGCGGAGATAACGTTGGCGCCCGCTCACATTGGATGCTTTTACCAGCCCATGGCATAGCCGGTTTCCATACGCGGTGATGCTACCCCTGAGAGAACACCGCTCTGCATGTCGAATCTGATTCCCACCACTCGGCCATTGCTCCAGTCGGCGGTAACCTGAACCTGATGTCCTTTTTCGCGAAGGGCCGAGATGGCAGACTCTCCCACACGGCTTTCGATCACGAGGCCGCCGGGTTGAGCTCCATGAGGATAGAACGAGCTGGGAAAATGGGTAGAGTGGAAATTAGGGGCATCCACTGCGGCCTGCATATTCATATTGAAATCTATGCAATTCAGAAAGAACTGGAGCGTCCATTGGTCCTGCTGATCTCCTCCGGGGGTGCCGAAGACCATGAACGGCCTGCCGTCCTTAAGCACCAGGGAAGGAGTGAGGGTAGTGCGCGGGCGCTTCCCCGGCTGGAGGGCATTGGCATGTGCAGGATCAAGGTGGAAGACCTGCAGACGCGTTCCTAAAGGGAAGCCCAAACCTTTTACAGCAGGAGAGCTTGCGAACCAACCTCCGCTGGGTGTTGCCGCTACCATGTTCCCCCACCGGTCAACGGCATCCAGATGCGTTGTATCTCCGGTATACACCTTTGGGTTGCCTTTTTTGACCTCCGGGTTATGGGAAGGCGCATTGCCGGGGCGGAGTTCCATTGATGCGCGATCGTGGTCGATCAATTTCCGGCGCTCTGCAGCATATTCTTTCGAAAGCAGTATATCCAGAGGCACATGGATAAAGTCCGGGTCACCGTAATACCTTTCCCTGTCTGCAAAGGCCAGTTTTGACGCTTCGACGAGAAGATGAATGTATTGAGGGGAATTGTGCCCCAAGGAAGCGAGGTCGTATCCTTCCAGCAGATTCAGCTGCTGCAGGAAAACAGGGCCCTGGCACCAGGGGCCGCATTTATACACATCATAGCCTCGATACTCTGTTGTTACGGGCTCTTCAACGCGGGCGGAGTAATGAGACAAATCCTCCTGTGACAGCAAGCCGCAATGGCGCTCACCCGAGGCGTCAGGAAACCTGTTCTCCTGCGAGAACTTCACCATCTGCTCAGCGATTTCCCCCTTATAAAACAGATCGTGCGCGGCCCGGAGTCCCTCCTTGCGGCCCTGTCGCGACGCATGATGCTCCGCTTCCAGAAGCTTCCTGAAGACATTGGCCAAGTCAGTCTGGACAAAGGGCTCTCCGTAATTCGGGACACGCCCGTTGGGCAAATAGATCTCTGCAGAGGTGGGCCACTCCTCCTGAAACCGCTGAGCATTCCGCTGGATGGCGAAATGGAGCACTCCATACATCGGAAATCCCCGCTCTGCAAGTTCAACAGCAGGTTCCAGTGTATCCGATAACCGCATCGTCCCAAAATGCATTAACGCTGTGATCCATGTCGATAGCGCATCCGGCACAGTAGCGGCGAGCAATCCGTCCCCGGGAATGGCATTGAACCCTCCCTTGTTAAACCATTCTATCGTCGCTCTCTTCGGGGCCGGTCCCTGACCGCTCAGGCTTACCACACGGTGCTCGTCGGCAAGATAGATGAGGAGCGGTGCTTCTCCTCCGATGCCATAGAGATGGGGTTCAAGCACAGAGAGGGCAAAGCCCATCGCCACCGCCGCGTCTACCGCATTGCCTCCCCTTTCCAGGATATGAAGGCCGATACGGCTGGCGAGGTAATGTCCGCTGGTGACCATACCGTGCGTACCCATGACTACAGGACGGGTGGTGAAATCACCGGGGCGGGGACCAGCCAAAGCGGTGAGGATGTCTCTCGGACTGTCAGCAGCCATTTATCCCCTTTCGCTTCTTTTTATCCCGATAGCATAAGAGAAATATCCTGTCATTTCTCGCCCTCTTTCGGTCTTCTCTGCTTTTTCCGGAACAATATTCCTTCTACACTTTCAAGGTGACGGCGCATGGCCTGCTTCGCGGCGTTACCATCACCGCGCTTAATGGCGGAAAGAATTTCCTGGTGTCCGCGAAGGGAGCCGTGAGCGCGCTCGTCATTCTGCAGGTACCCTTCACGGGTCTGGGCCAGGAGGTCAACAATGGCAAGAAGGAGACGTTCCATGACCCGGTTCTTTGCCATCCCTGCAAGGCTGTTATGGAATGCCGAATCGGTTTCGACAATATTGATGCCCCCGGAAAGGTCCTTTTCCTGCTTCCTTAAGATATCTTCCAGTTCTTTAATTTCTTCACGCGTTGCATGTTCTGCCGCAAGCTGCGCTACAACAGGTTCGACGATCTTGCGGATGAAAAAGATATCGGCGAGATCGTCCTTCTCGTGAAGAAGGGTAGCTGCCAGAGGCTGCACAAGGGCCTCCTCACTTGAGGCAAGCACATAGGTGCCATCCCCCTGCCTGCTCTCAACGAGCCTCATGGATTCCAGGGTGCGGATGGCTTCCCGCACTGTGGCGCGGGAGACCTTGAAGGTATCCGTCAATTCCCTTTCAGTGGGAAGCTGGTCGCCTTTCTTCAGCCTTCCCTTCTCGACAAGATCGCGAATCTGCTTAACAATGTCTTCATAGGCCCGTCTCTTTTCCACTGCCTTCAGCATGTTACCCCTCATTCTTTCTCCGCACCTCGCCCACTGCAGCCTTAAAATGAGCTGCGGATATTGAAAGCTTCTCAGTGCTTCTCCCCGGAGGCGCATTAATCAGGTCGGCAATGGCCGACATCGTTGCTCTCTTACAGATGGACGCTATATCCGAACCAACCATTCCCTCAGCCTCTTTGGCCAACTCCTGCAGGTCCACATCGGCAGCCAAAGGTTTCCCTTGTGTGTGCAGCACAAATATTTCCAACCGCCCTTTTTCGTCAGGGATAGAGAATCTGAGAACAAAATCAAGGCGCCCTGCGCGAAGCAGGGCAGGGTCGATGAGGTCCTCACGGTTAGTGGCGCCCAGGACGATAACCTGCGACAGATCACTCAACCGGTCCAGCTCATTGAAAAACTGGCTCGACACACGCTCTACTGCCCCGCTTTCACTGGAGATACCCCGCCTGGTTACCAGGGCATCTATTTCATCAAAAAAGAGTATGCAGGGCGCCGATTGTTTTGCCTTCTTGAAGAGCTCATGGAGGGCCTTTTCTGACTCTCCCAGCCATTTCGAAAAAAGCATTGGCCCGCTTAAAGAGATGAAATTCAGCCCTGTCTCACCTGCCAGGGCCTTTGCCATAAGGGTCTTGCCGGTTCCGGACGGGCCGGTAAAAAGAATCCCCTTGGGAGGGGAAACCTTACCTTCTGCAAAGAGTTGGGGGTGCCTGTATGGCCATTCCACGAGGGAGACGAGGGTCTCCTTGATATTCTTAAGGCCGCCGACATGCTCCCACTTCACCGTGGATCTCTCGGTGAAAAACTCACGGGTCGCCGTAGGATCTATAGCGCGGAGGCCATTCAGGAAGTCCTCCATGGTTATCTGGAGATGCTCCGGGGCATTACTGAAGTCGAGAGCGCCATTTTTGCAGAGGGAGAGGTATCGCCGCAATGTAACCATCCCCGCCTCCTTGCACAACGCCTCCAGATCAGCTCCCACAAAACCATAGGTGATCTGGGCAAGGCGTTCCAGATTCACGTCAGGTGAGAGCGGCATGCGCCGGCTGTGCACCTTCAGTATGGCGAGCCGTCCCTCTGCATTCGGAACCGGAATGGCAATTTCCCTGTCAAATCGTCCCGGGCGGCGGAGGGCCGGGTCTATCATCTCAGGGATATTGGTTGCGCCGATCACGATCACGTGGCCTCTGGAGACCATACCATCCATGAGAGCCAGGAGTTGGGCCACAACCCTCTTCTCCACATCTCCCAGAACGTCTGCACGTTTCGGAGCAATGGCGTCTATCTCATCGATAAAGACAACACTCGGTGCATTTTGTGATGCCTCCTCAAAGATTTCCCGCAGCCTCGCCTCGCTCTCCCCATAGAACTTATGAATGATCTCAGGACCGTTGACCCTGATGAAATGGAGGTTTGCTTCGCCGGCAATGGCCCGCGCGATAAGGGTTTTGCCGGTGCCGGGAGGACCGTAGAGGAGCACCCCCTTGGGAGCCTCGATCCCCAGGCGTTCAAACACCGCGGCGTGGTACAGGGGAAGCTCCACCATCTCACGCACGAGCTTGAGCTCTCTCTCAAGCCCCCCTATATCTTCATACGAGACCTTCGCGCCGCTGTCCGGGGAATAGTCCGGCTTCTGCAAGAGGAACTTGGTCTGCTGGTTAATGATCACCCCTCCGGAGGGCGATGCTCCCTCAACCCTGAAGAAACGGTCTTTTCCCCCGAACGGTGGAACGTTGATTTTGTCGCCCGAAATAAGGGGGAGCCCCTGGAGGACCTTTCCAAAGTGCTCAAGTTCGGCGTCGGCGGGGAGAGGGGCATTGGCATCTAGAGGATACAGGACAACGCTCGTTGCGGTCTTGCGGGGAATCTTATGAACGTTTACTTTGTCTCCCACGTTGACCTGGGCATTTTCCCTGATGATGCCGTCAATCTGGATGATCTTCCTGCCCCTGTTCTGGTCAGCGGTCGCGGTAAGCCGTGCGACGGTCTCGTATGAAGCCGAGATTTCAATAAGATCGCCCAGTGTCGCACCCAGTGCCTTCATATCATCCGAATCAAGGCGTGCCCACCCTTGTCCCACATCTTCCATGAACGCTTCGCTTACTGTTAATTCCAAATCTGCCGCCATCAGAGAATCCTTCATATCCGTCCTTCTTCTATAGTTTCTCGAACATATCCTTGGTCACACCGCACCTCGGACAGACCCAATCGTCAGGCAACTCCTCAAATGGGGTTCCCGGCTCAATGCCGGTGTCAGAGTCACCCTCCTCCGGGTCATAAATGTAGCCGCACGTCATGCATTTCCATTTTTCCATCAACAAACCCTCCGGTTGTATTTCTTCTGCTCTCATGACAGCGAACATCATATTCACCCGCTGTCTCCTCTTCTGTTCTTGGCCCATCCGTCTGATGGTCTGACCATTAGATGGCTCAATCGTAATCTATCCTCCAAATCTTGTCAAGCTGAAAAAACGGCTCGTAGGCAATCCAAACTTGGAACTTGACAGGACAGACCGGAAAACATCATGTGAGGAGTGTCTTATGCTCACCAGCAACTGAATTCCTTACTAATCCCAATGTCGATAAGCTTCTACAGTGAGAGGTCTTTCTGTCATGTCGTCATCCTATTTCCGATAACTTCATACGCTAATTCCCATGCTTATGTGCGCCCTCCTTTTCCCTGCACATCCGCCTTATTGAAGGACAGACTCTTTTTTGCTTTTACCGGCGTCACATTTCTGCAGAGCCCTTTCAACCGTTTTTATTGCACAAAACTCGCCGCACATGCTGCATACCTCGTTCACGGTCGGTGGAACCTGTCCCCTCCACTCTCTCACCTTGTCCGGATTAAAGCTGAGAGATATCTGCCCTTCCCAGTCAAGGTTCTTCCTGCAATGAGCCATCTTCCTGTCTTTTTCTATTGCCCCTGGAATCCCTTTTGCGATATCGGCTGCATGGCCAGCGATCCTGGAAGCGATAACTCCGTCCCTCACGTCATCAATGTTGGGAAGCCTTATATGTTCTGCAGGTGTGACGTAGCAGAGGAAATCTGCGCCTGCGGCACCTGCAATCGCGCCGCCTATGGCAGCAGCGATATGGTCATACCCCATTGCAACATCTGTCACCAGAGGGCCGAGCACATAGAAGGGAGCGCCTTTACATATTTCCTTTTGTATCCTTATATTCAGCTCTACCTGGGTTAAAGGCACGTGACCCGGTCCCTCAATGATTGTCTGGACACCTTCTTCAAGCGCCCGATCTC
>JAMCQB010000015.1 GCA_023382175.1 Nitrospirota bacterium
GAAGACATGGAAAAAGCCGCTTCTCTCTATGCAGAGGCAAAAAATCCTATTATCTTCTCATCACCTTCACTCTATGGCGCAGCAGCCAATCTTACTCTAATGAAAGGTGTTGCCGTTGCGGTTCCGATAGAAAGTAATGCAAAAGGTGTGATGCGCATGGGACTCTCTGCAGAAGGGAAAACATACAGAGAGATGATCCAGGGTGGTATGGTCCTTTATTCCATTGGCGAGGTACCGTTGAACAAGAGACCTAATGTGGATTTTCTTGTAGTCCAGAACGCTCATCTTTCTGAACTTGCAAAGCAGGCGGATATCGTGCTCCCCTCGGCGGCATATCTTGAGGTAAGCGGAACCATTGTGGATTACCTCGGCAGACTGAAGCATGCACGCAAGGCAGTCAACCCTGCTGGCGAGGCGCGATCTCATAGAGAGATATTCGGGGATATAGCGAGGGCAATGGGTGCTGATATTGGAGAGGCAAAGGAGAGCGAGATAAAAAAGCTTGCAAAGGTCAAGGCAAAGCCTCAATTGAGGCCTTTCGCAAAGAAGGAATGGCTTGATGTCTCTCCTGATGAAATAATCGAGTCAATCAATGCGCCTGTAATTAATGGATCGAGGTTGCTCTGGCTTAAGGAGATGGAGAGAACGGTAAAGGCCGGTATTGCTGAAGTCCGTGACTGAATAACTTTATAAGGAGAGACATGTCTGATTACGCAAAGAGCGGTTACAGAGGCGCAGAACAGATTATGCAATGGGGTAAGTCCTATTGCGATTGGGTAGAGACATGTTTCGACAGGGCTGAAAAATTAAAGCCCTGCCCTACAGGCGCCAGGGGTGCATGCTGCAAACACTGTCATATGGGCCCATGCAGATTTGTGCAGAGCAGTGAAGAGAGAGTGGAAAAGGGTGTATGCGGCGCTACGCTTGCAACCGTGGCATCGAGAAACTTTCTCAGGATGGCTATAGCCGGTGCAGCAGCGCATGCAGACCAGGCGAGGGATATGGCTTTCACACTTCTTGGGATTGCAAATGGCGAGATAAAAGATTTTGCGATATCAGATATAAAGAAGCTCCAAAAGGTTGCAAAGGTCCTTGAAATAGAGTTTGAAGGAAGGGCTATAAATGATGTTGCAAGGGACGTAGCGGATAGTTTCATCAATGACTTCGGAAGGCAGAAGGGTGTTTTGAGTTATATAAGAAGGGCACCCAAAAAGACTCAGAAGAGATGGGAGGAGTGGGCCATAAGTCCGAGGGGTATTGATAGAGAGATCACAGAGGCAATATATAGAACCAATGTCGGTGTTGACCATGACCCGGACAGCCTTCTCCTGACCGCCCTTAGAGTATCCCTTGCAGATGGATGGGGCAGCTCCATGATATCCACCGATATCGCTGATGTTCTTTTCGGCGCTCCGCATCCTGTTAAAACAGAGTCAGGTTTTGGAATATTTAAAGAAGATGAGGTCAATCTGATTGTCATCGGACATGAACCAACCCTTGCAAAGGCTATTTCCGACGCTGCTTCTGAACCTGATATGATCGAATATGCTCAGTCTAGAGGCGCTGAGGGAATAAACCTTGGAAGTATCTATGGCTCAAGATTCGGCATTTCGTCCGTAGGCGGTTTTACAAACCAGGAGCTCTGCATAATGACGGGTCTTATTGATGCCATAACTGTAGATTCAGAGTGTACTATGCCGACCCTTGTGGAAATCGCAAACAGTTTCCATACGAAAATAATCACCACCTCGAAGAAGGCACATCTCCCCGGTGCATTACCTATACAGTTTGATGCGCACAGGGCAAAGGAGATAGCCAGAGAGATAGTAAGGCTTGCGATAGACAACTATCCTAACAGACCAGGCACGGGTGAAAGGGTAACTGAAACATTTTCGATGGTAGCAGGTTTTTCCCAGGAGTATTTGGAGCACGGTGTCTCGGAAGGGGCATTGAGACTTTTAAGCGATGCTATTCGGCAAGGCAAGATCCGCGGTGCGGCCGCTCTTGTCGGATACGATAACCCAAGGGTTCAGGCAACCGGCATTCACCAATATCTTGCCAGAGAATTAATCGGGGACGATGTGCTCGTTTTTTCATCGGGATGCGTTTCTGCTGCCTGTGCAATCTCAGGGTATCTTAATCCTGATACTGCCCTTGAGGAAGCGGGTCTTGGACTGAGGGAAGCCTGTAATGAAATAGGGATACCACCCATACTCCATCTGGGGTCCTATGTTGACAGCTCGAGGATATTGAACATTATCTCTGCTCTGGCTAATGAAGGTCATCTTTCTGATGAGATGGGGAGAATGCCCTTTGTCATTGTTGCTCCAGAATGGTTTGCTGAAAAGGAAATTACCCTGGGGTGCTATTTTGCTGCTTCAGGTGTGCCGGTCATCCTTGGGGGGACTTCTCCGGTTGAAGTCAGCGAAAAGGTAACACAGATAATGGCAGAGGGATGGTTTGAAAGGTTTAGGGGTTCGCTCTCTTTTGAGCCTGATTTTGAAAAAATGCACAGTCTTGCGCTCGCCCATATAGATAAGGCAAGGGAAGAACTCAGGCTGAAACGATATGAGTACGGGAAATATGGTGTGAGAGCGGTTTCCGGATATAGGTTTTGTAATGGAGCAAATCCGGAAAAGATTCATGCATCCCGGAAGTGGAGAGAATAAATGGCTATAGATGACATCAATGTGGAAGAAAAAATAGGTCATGTAGGGGGATTATTAAAGAAAGAGGATGGAAAACGAAGTGTCTTGATCCATTTCCTTCAGATGATACAGTCAGAAGAGGGCTATCTCCCCAGAGATTCTCTGGTTAAGCTCTCAAAAAAACTCCGTCTTCCCTTGAATGAGATATATAGTGTTGCAAGCTTTTACAAACAGTTCGACTTTAAGCCGCGGGGGAGGAAAACGGTGAAGGTCTGTATGGGGACTGCGTGTTATGTGAGGGGCTCTGAGAATGTCTTGAGCGGCCTGAAAAAAGAGTTCGGTATTCAAGAGGGAGAAACAACCGAGGATCTTCTTATAACACTTGAGACTGTGGGCTGCGTTGGTTGCTGTGGACTTGCGCCTGTTGCAACCGTCAATGACGCTCTATTCGGAGAGATTGTATCAAAGAAGGTTGGCAAGCTTATTAAATCGTTAAAAGAATAACAATGGAACGGATTAACAACACAGAAGAACTGAAGAACCTCAGGAAGCGGCTGAAGGAAAACCTTTTCAACACTGACGGTAACAGGGTAAGGATATGCTGTGGGACTGCATGTAGTGCTCAGGGGTCCCATAAGATTGTCCGGGCATTTGAAGAGGAGGCAGCCCTGAAAGGCATGGGCATCGAGGTTGTTAAGACAGGATGTCAGGGTCTCTGCCAGAAGGGTCCTGTTATGAGGGCAGAACCTTACGGGTATTTTTATCAAAAGGTGAGTTATGAAAGAGTAGGAGAGATCATTTCCAAGACCTTTTCTGCTGGGGTTCCTGTCAGGGGGCTGTTTTATCGAGAGTCTGCTGTGAATGGCCCGATAGAGAGAATGGATGCCCTTCCTTTTTATAAGAAACAGGTAAGAATTGTTTTAAGAAACAACGGTTTTATAGATCCCTGTAATATTTATCATTATATTGCAGCGGGTGGTTATGCTGCCTTGGAGAAAGCACTCTCATCCATGACCCCTGAACAGGTACTGGAGGAGGTCAAGAGGTCTCACCTCAGAGGCCGTGGCGGTGCCGGCTTTCCTGCCGGCAAAAAGTGGGAGCACTGTAAAAAATCCCCAGGCAAGACGAAATTCGTAATAGCCAACGGTGATGAGGGGGATCCCGGCGCATTCATGGATAGATCGGTTATGGAAGGAGACCCCCATAGCCTTATTGAGGGCATGCTTATTTGCGCATACACCTTGAGTGCAGAATACGGCTTTATATACGTCAGACACGAATATCCCCTTGCAGTGAAAAACCTGAGAATAGCGATCAAGCAGGCAGAAGACCTCGGTCTTCTTGGGGATAACATAGTAGGCACAAATATGAATTTTCATCTTGATTTGAGAGAAGGCGCAGGCGCCTTTGTATGCGGAGAGTCCACTGCCCTTGTTGCTTCCATCGAAGGTTATAGAGGATTCCCGAGGCCGAGGCCGCCGAGGTTATCAGAGCCCGGCGGAGGTGTTTGGGGTTTTCCGAGCAATCTCAATAACATCGAGACATATGCATGTCTTCCCCCGATAATCGAAAACGGGGCAGACTGGTTCAGAAGCATAGGGACAGAGAGTTCTCCCGGTACAAAGGTCTTTGCTCTTACAGGTAAGGTAGTGAATACAGGACTTATTGAGGTCCCCATGGGGATAACCCTCAAGGAGATTATTTATGACATAGGAGGCGGCATCAGGAACAATAAAAAGTTTAAAGCCGTGCAGACAGGCGGTCCCTCTGGCGGGTGTCTGTCTGAAGAACATCTCTATTTGCCTATCGATTTTGATTCTCTTGCGAATGCCGGGTCAATGATGGGGTCCGGAGGCATTGTAGTGATGGATGAAGACAATTGCATGGTTGACATAGCGAAATTTTTCCTTTCTTTCACTCAGAAGGAGTCTTGTGGGAAGTGTCCTCCCTGCAGGATAGGCACATACCAGATGCTTGAGATACTCGGAAAAATAACATCCGGCAGCGGTGAAGAAGGGGACATAGAACGGCTTGAAAAAATAGGGAATCTCGTGCAGGCAGGTTCCCTGTGCGGTCTCGGACAAAGCGCTCCAAATCCTGTGCTCTCCACAATAAAGTATTTTCGCGATGAATACGAAGAACATATTAAAGATAAATATTGCAGAGCAAAGGTCTGTAAAGGTCTCGGTGTTTACAGAATTGATGGATCAGAATGTTTCTCATGCGGCCTCTGTAAAAAGGCATGTGCATTTAACGCTGTCAAGGAGACGAAAGAAGGCTTCTATATTGAGAGGGATTCATGCACAAAGTGCAAGGCATGCTATCTTGTATGCCCGATCGGTGCGGTGAAGATTGGGGGGAGGGTAATACCATGGGTTGTTCCGGAACAATGTGAAGGCTGTATGGATTGTGTTCATGCCTGTCCGGTCCAGGGCCTTAAAATGTATGAAACAGGGAATGAAGGGATTTTCACCCCCTGGCTATCGGACCCCGATGCGTGTGTGAGCTGTGGTAAGTGCGCTGCGGTCTGTTCCAGTAGTGGTATTGCGATGACCACCCATGTAGAGGAAGCAAAGCAGAGGTTTTTGACTAAAAGACCGAAAGGTCTGGTCGCTGAGGATGAGAAAAAGAAATGCAAAGTAAAAAAGGCGACGTCTCATAACACCAATGAGTCCGATGCCGTTCCCCTGCCCGAGTCAAGAAATTAATGCAGTGGTATTAGTACTGCAGGAGGTTAATCTTGGCTTTAGTGAGTGAAATCAGAGAGAGTATCTTTAGTAAAGGACTTACTATTCTTGAACCATGGATTGGACGTGAGCAAACAAAAAAGGAACTATTCGCGGTGCTTCCGGCAGGAAGAAATTTGATTCCTGGAGGCCCTCCTGGCGAGGGCAAAAACATTTTAAGGAGGGTAAGCCATGGCAAAGTTAGTTGTTTTGATATTATCTGATCCTAAAGATCAGAGAAAGATCTTTACTGGGTTAAAATTTGCAAAGGTGGCAAGGGAGAGCGGTGAATTGGAAGATGTAAGACTGATCATATCAGCTCAAGCGGTAGGGATATTCAAGGAGTTAGCATTCAAGGAAGTTATTGACGAGATTAAGTCCGCAGTTCCTGTTATGGCTTGCAAAATGAACGTTGAAGGAGTTGGTGTTGTGGATGAGGTTGAGTCCTATGGAATACCCTTAGCGCCGGTGGGCAAGGAACTAATCCGATTTATAAAAGAGGGATATGTGGTGACAAGTTTTTAAGCTTGTTCCGTGACTTTTATAAAAGACCAAAAAGTTAACTTTATGGTGTCAGGAGAAATAATGGTATTTGATAGAGGACCCTTAGAAGTAGTCGAAGCTACTGTAACTATCCTCGTGGATAACACGGTCATGGAGTTAATTCCAGGAAGCAGAATGATAAATCGGATCTCAAAACCCAGCGCAAGCTTCATTGCAGAACACGGTTTTGCAGCATTAATTGAGACTGAGGGTAAGAAGATACTTGTGGATACGGGGGCTACAGGAATTGCTCTGGAACATAACCTTAGTCTCATTGGTCTGACGTTTGATAACATCGATATTGTTTTTCTTTCTCATGGACATAATGACCATACTGGCGGCCTCCATAAGGTTAAGGGTAATATCATCACCCATCCTGATGTTTTTTATGAGAGGTATCTCGAGACTAAAGAAGGCGCCAGATTTGATCTATCCAGCCCTCAAACTGATTCTTTTATGCATAAAATCGATTTTTTCAGAGAACCAGTCAGCCTTGCAAAAGGTGTTATAACTACAGGAGAGATAGAGAGGATTCATCAATGGGAGGAATTAAAGATTTTCAGAGTTAGGAAAAATGGCAAAATCATAGATGACAGAATCATCGATGACCAGGGCGTGATAATAAATACCAGGAAGGGACTTGTTATTATTGCAGGATGCAGTCACGCAGGGATAGTAAACCTTACAGTTGCATAAAAATTATAGAAAACCTATGCGAAACCTCGTGCAAAACGGCCTCCTGATTGGTTAAAATTAACATCACGACATGCAAAATCAACCAAACCAGGAGGCCACTGATAGTGAAA
>JAMCQB010000108.1 GCA_023382175.1 Nitrospirota bacterium
TCAGGAGTTTTGCCGCCATACATTTCATCTCCGTTATGTACCCCCTTCCTTTTGCCGATATGATCGTCAATATACGTATGGGTCGCAAATCCCCAGGGCAAGGCTTCGGATGAGAAGAAAACAACTGCAAGAACCATTACCCCCCTGCTTTCAATGACCCCTTCTCACCAACGGAGAAGCGCTATCTGCCCCGATGGAGTAATGAGCTGTTCATCGGATTGTTGAAAGTGCAGACTCTGCGGAGTTTCCTGCTTTTTCTCTTCAGGCTGCTGTTCCGGAGAGCCTGAACCCTTGGCCAAAACAACGATCCCAACAATGATCAACGCTAATGCTATTACGCCACCGATTACCGCAGCAGTGCCTACGCCGCCCCCGTCAATCGGACCAACAGGACCTAATCTTCCTTCTGCCGCATAAGCATAATCAGAGACAATCAAAAAACTCAGAAAAGCAACTACCAACAGCCATACGACACTCTTCTTAACCATGTTAAATCCCTCCTTTCTTAACTCTCTTGATGACCGACACAACAAACTTCATGCCTCTTTTGATCAAAGGCCTTTTCGCATTTCTTCACTCTGCCATACTCTACATGGAGAGCCAAATCCCCTTCCTGCTGCTTCACCATTTGCGGATCCGAAGAGTCGAGCTTTATAAACGGCCCGATAGATGGCCCCGGAAATGGCATAACGCAGCCGCCCAAGAGCAATGCCAAAATCATACAGAACCCGGTAACAGTGATTTTCCTTTTCATGATCTTCCCTCCTTCAATGTTTCACCTGGTTTTTTACCATTAGTTTCAGGCAGTAAATAACTGCCCTCTTCTTTTCATAGCGGGTCAGGAGAGGATAAATCCTCGACCCATGACATACATCCGCCGCCTCTTTAATGCCTGTGTTCGGGGTTTTCATCTTGCACCTCCTTCACAATTCATAGAAACAAGAACTGTGCCACGAAGGTGTTCACGAAGGCGATTCCCCAAGTATCTATTTTTCCTAAGAATTGCGGAATAGCGAGGGTGAGCTTATCGCCGAGGTGCGAAGCGCAGTTCGCAGAGAAGACCGTCTACTGCGAAGCCGATTGCGCAGTGAGAGACTAAAGACCGTATTCTTTTATCTTGTTCTGGAGGGTGTGATAAATTTCTTCGACGCTTTCATAACCCACTGCGAAAAGCGGACGTAATCATAGGATCCCGCGCTCCCTTGGTTCTTCCGCCTTCTTCGGGCAAGGAGACATGAAGCGGTAAAGGTTTGGATGCGGGACGACAGGCGACCTTCTAACGATCTCCTCGGCGGAGGCCATATCTATGTCGTAAATCTTGGACGGGTCTTTCCAAAACCATGGTCGTGCACATACTCCCCATTCCGAAACCCTCTCTTTACCGTCGATTATGAACCTCGCCCTCACTGTCCAGAAATAATCGGCGCAGGGCAGAAGGGGCTGTTCCATCTCATGTCGGGGTTCCGGCAGGCCCCTCCTCGAATAAATCAGGAACGAGGGAGAGTCGTGTTCGGAAAGCCATATATTCAGGTCATAAGTGATATTCCTTACTTTACCTATTTGCTCTGCGTCATACCGCACCCCTTCGGGAGGAAAAGTCTCCCACCTGAGCACAGGCCGTAGGGAATCGACCTCGGCGAAAGGTATCTCGAGTTTCTTACTGTTGGGGCCGCCTCTGCATGTGTTTTCCGGATGAAGGGGCTTGAGGCCGAATATCGGCGCCGAGCAAGCCGTAACAGAAACGATTGCGATAAGGAAAAAGATATTCATAAATTTCATCTTCATGCTTTCCCCTTTTCGCGGACCGCATGCTCCGTCTTTCTTTCAGGCGCTTTCTTTGCGGTGAAGTCGTAAAGGAGAAAGAGTTCCTCCACGATCTTCTCCGAGAGTGTTCCGTAGCCCCTGTCGAGCTCTTCCGAAAACAACTTCCCTTCATCTGCAATCCATTGGGTGAATTTCCGCTTCGCGCTTCTGTATTCGAGCTTATTCTCGTAAAGAACTGCGCCATCTGAAACGCTCAGCAGCCTCGTCCTGACATCTATAAGGAGCGAAAGGAGCGGGTCTTTCCCACCCTCGCCTTCGAAGCCGATCGAAAGAACGCTTAATTCAACGACAGTATCTATGTTCTTCTCTTTGAGGTGGCCGTAATTCAGCGTTTCACCCGAGGCCTTGGGTCCCCCTTCCTCGATAAGCACTAAATTCAGGGCAGACTGCTCTCTTGCCATCTGGAAGAATCGCTCTTTGAACGACTCCTGCATCTTTAATTCGATGAGGGCTTTCGTGAGGTTTGATTCTATCTCTTTCACCTCTTCGGCGGGTATGGCGGTGGCTGCACGATAGGCCTCCCCGATCATCACTCCAACAATAATAAGTCCAAGCAATACTGCTGCACCGGCTGCAAAGCCGGCACCGGCACCAGGGGGGGCAGATGGAGCGCCACCCGGCACAAATAAGGGTGGGGCCATGCCGGCTTCGAATACCATTCCCTTAGCGGCGCCGCTTACTCTGCCTCTCGCGTAGGTGAAAAGCATAGCTTCCGGGACAAAATTGGCTGAGACAACGCCCATCGTCCCCAGTCTCGCCCTCTCTTCCTCAGACAATGGCGGGGGAAGCTGGTAGGGGTGTGCCGCACGTGCCGCGCATCCTGCCTGAAACGATAGTAAGGCTATCGAGAGAGATATGGCTATAACGGTCTTGATCGCTTTAGTCATAAAATAAATATATCACAACAAGGTTATTATGCATATATCCTCTACCAACGTTCAAAGCCGGCTGCTTTTTTGCGCAGATAGAGTGCGATAGCGCCTGTTAGCAAAAGCACCACGCAGATCCCGTATACCTTCGGATAGACGACGGCATAGACCAGAGGGGCAAGTGCCAGCCTGCTTGCGAGCCTAAGAGTTTTGTGCCTTGCTATTAGGGCGGCAAGCGGCGGGCTTAGCCTCTCATAGAGGGAGATAAAAGCCCGTCCCATCGCAGTCTTCTTAAGGTGGTTGTCACGGAACAGCCGCAGGGCGCTTACGTGGGGGTGAAGAGCGCTTCCATAAGCAGCGGTTGCAACGAAGCATCCTCCGCCGCCGCCGATGTCTATGTCGGGGAGACCAACGTCCATAGTCGATGGGTCAATGATTGGGATGTGCACGTTCGCTGTATCCGTAGTCAGAACGGCATCGGTTACCTTGACTGTGAAACTGGAAGTGCCTGCAACCGTAGGAGTTCCGGTAATTAATCCATTGGAATTCATGGTCAGACCAGCTGGCAGGGAACCGCCGATTATCTCAAATGTGTAGGGGGGCGTGCCGCCGACCGCATCGATCGAATCTACGTAAGGCTTATTCACGACTCCTGTGAAGAGCCATATGGACGTAATAGTCAGGGGTCCCGGTTCTCCGGTTATGGTAATAGGCCGGCTGTTTTGTAAAGTGGGTGTGCCTTCAGGAAGCGGAACAGCCCAAAAGTCGGCCATAACCTTGTACTGGCCGCCAAACGGCGGATTCGTTAGGATTCCGGCATACATGACAGCAGTGACCCTCCCGGAAAAAGCTCCCGTTAAGCTGGAGTTCCCATCCCCGCCGAACGGAAGTAGGGTTTCGAACCTGTGCGGGTACTCGCCAAAACCGTGACGGATCCATACATCGGTGATGCTCGACAAATTTGAGAGATCACCGTCGAACTTGCCGTTGAAATTTATGTCGGCATAGGCATTGTCCGCATCTATCGAACGGAGGGGTATAACGAAATCCGGCAGGCCGTCGAAATTGAAGTCGATGGAATATTCACCTATCTGAGTATTCGGAGGCCCCACAGCCAGGAAACCCTTGAAGACGAACGTCGAAGCGCCGTAAGACCAATAGCCGACACTGACATGCGCTGTCTGGAGATCCCCTTGCCTTATATCGAATGACAATGTATGGGACGCCTCCGCCCCGGCCTCGTAGCTGCTCAATCGGAAGTCCACATTTCCGGGCGGACCGTATGTATAAGGCCCCGGCGGATCGACCGGGGCGTGCAGAGAGTAAGGCGCGCATGAAGAGAGCAGGAAACACAGCGCCCAAAAAATCGTAATCATTTGTACCGTCCATGTGATTTGCCTGCTCATCTTATTCTTCTCCTTTCTTCAGCCGCACCGAAGGTAACGAAGCGGATATCTTCACTACCTCTCCGTTTGCCGTGTTTCTTGCCGTCACCTCAAGTCCAAGGCCCGTCAGATTCTCCCTTCCCTCATCGAGTTGGAAGAAGAGAAATCCGGATTTCTCTTTATTCGGCATCACTGTGTCGAAGGCCTTCTTGCATTTCTCTTCGGTGGCGTATTCATCCACATAGACTGTCAAGTCTCCCTGAGACGCCTTGCGTACGTCCGGCCCTGTTGAGTCGAGTCTGACAAGGCTCGGAGAATAGCTTGCACAACCGGCTGAGATGAACAGCGCAAACAAAATCGCTGTACTGAATCTCTTCTTCATTGTCAATCCCTCCTTCCTGCCTCGGCAAGAACAAACATCGTGCCGGGGGAGGCGAACAGGGATTATTTCGACAAAAGGCTGATTTTGTTAGGGTTTTGAGGACGGTTCGCAGAAATTGTTCAGAGAGGTGAGAACCGGAATGCACAACTAAAGCGGTAACTGCGAACCTGGGTGCACAGTTTCTCCTTGCCACGTTGATTTAGTTTTCAGATTCGCGCGCTTTTAAGCGAGACGGGCTTAAGGAATCCTTCCTGAACACCGCACTGTTGGCTCTTACATTGCCTTAAGGAAGCCGTAAATTAAAATGACGATTCCTATCAGCGAGCCCGACGCACCGATGAGATGGCCAGCGAAAAGCACTGTATTCAGCCCGTAGGGCCGCACCGTAAGGCCGCGGATCCCTTTCAATGCCCCGATTATAAATGCATACACAAATCCGTACCCCGCAAGGATCACGCTCCAGACCAGTATTTGGACTATCTGTCCGCTGAGGGCAAGATGGGGGATCGCAAGACCCACTACAAGCATAAAAATACCATCAACGATGAGGAATGAGTGGGCAACACGCCAGGCTCTGACAACCGCCATGTCTTTATTTTTGATTATTGCTAACCAATAGGGAAAGCCTGAAAGCAGGCCTGCCAGCATCACGACCGAGCCGTGAAATAAGAGATATTTAGTCGGTAGTCCTGTCATCTCTATCAGGTCTACAGGTCTCTCACATCGATATATATTCGTTCTTCCGCCAACATAGGGGAGACCCTGCCCTTGGCAAGAAAAAAATACGGAAAAGTAAATACCCTGAATCCCACGCTCATAACAAATTTTAACAGCTTGTCGTTTGGTTGTAAAAGGATGTATAGAAATGTCCTTCCTCTTTCCAGAGCCATGTTATTGACCGCTTCCAGAATACCCCTGACACTCCTGACATCCGAAGCATACAAATCGAAAAGGATCCAGCTTTTTACAATCTCGCCTGGTCCTGGTATGAAGGGAAGTTTCTGAAAAGGACTGCAAAGTCTGGTCAGAACCCTCACCAGACGGAAAACAATGGGAATCTTTGCTACTCGCTCCGTCAGCAAGTTCTCATTAGTCCATATGGAACATCCACCCATTTGGACCCGGTCAAGGGTGAGGCTCGCCACATGGCCGAGCAATCCTTTCTCATAAAAAGGAGGCACAAATTGCATATCTGCATTAAGCTTGAGGTATAACTCGTGGACTTCCCGGGCGGTAGAGGCCCGAAAGCCCCCCTTAGCCTTAAAACTTCTGTATACCGGTATTACAGCGTAAGTCAATGGCACAACGGTTCTTGTCCCAAGGCAGCGGCGGGCAAACCTTAAGGCATTCTCATTGTAACCTGCAACGAACGAATAGATGCAATCGGCACTTGATTTGACATCTTCAAGGACCGCATCCACAAGCCGCTTTGCGGTTCCGTACTTGCGGTGCGCGGGGTGTACCCGAAGGTCATAGATATATGAAGCCCTTATTGTTTCGCCGTGAAGCTTCACGCTCTTATCCGCCCTTGCGATTGTGCCGACCACCTCGCCTGCAACTTTTGCACAGAGGATGCTGAAGTCCTCATACACCTCCGAGCGCGCCCGGAATGTCGGTCGGAGAAATCTGATCGAGAGGTGTCCCCCCTGGGGGCATTGCTCTTCAAGCTCGATTGCCGCCCTGTCGTCATCAGGGCAATAGGGAACTATAGTTATATCAGCCATCACCCCTGATCTTCCCCACCAGAAAAGTGTAAAAGATTGAATTATCCGTTTCAGCCAGTTCTTCCTCCATAGCCGTATCACGTATGACAGATGACATGACCTCCGGGGGCAGCCCTCGCTTCACAAGAAACTGACGTTCACAGACGCGTGCCCCCTCCGCTGCCGTCCTGATGATCTCTTCCCATGTCTTTTCGTACAAATATGTGTCAGTGTATGAAGCAAAGTCTGAGAGAGAGTACCTATCGAGAGACTTCCTCCTGCAGTGCGCAAGATAATCGATTAGTGACCCGGTGACGATTCTGACACGATCAACACCTTCCTTCAATGTTTCATAATGCTGTTTCTGGAGATGGACAGGGAAAGAGCCGTGTTCGTCGTATTTTCCAAAGAACAGAAGCATGGCGAATGGGCTTTCCCTCAAGAGCATGTTCTCAACTGCCGAGGCAAATCTTTCATTGAGGTATCGGTAAATAGAAAAACCTCTCTGGACATAAAGAAAGAAACCGGGATCACCGAAGGCATGCCTCCAGAACATCCGC
>JAMCQB010000148.1 GCA_023382175.1 Nitrospirota bacterium
GAGAAATCTCGAAAGGACTCGCCCATGAGATAAGGAATCCGCTGACCTCTATTAAGGTGCTCTTCAAGGCATTCAAGGACAACCCTTCTCTTACGAGGGAAGACATGGAGGTAGTGCTTTCCGCAGCTGAGCAGATGGACGAGATCCTTTCGAGATTTCTCCGGTTTGCACGGGGCGACGAATTCAATCCCTCGGAGGTATACATCAACCCTGTGATAAAAGAGGTCGTGAATCTTACCCAGCATCAGGCGAAAAATCAGCGCGTCACCGTGGAAATGGACCTTACGAAACTGCCTCCGGTCAAGGCGGACCGGGGCCTTTTGGAGCAGGCGATTATGAACCTCGTGCTGAATGCGATCGAGGCGATGCCTGAAGGCGGAACCCTGACGGTATCAAGCAGAAACGACGATGGTTACTACATAGTTTCGGTCGCTGACACAGGCCAGGGCATTCCTGAGGAGATACGGGGGAAGATATTCGACCCGTTTTTCACGACAAAAGGCGACGGCACGGGCCTTGGTCTTTCGATTGTATACAATATCGTAAATATCCACGGCGGCGATATCAGCTTTGAAAGTAATGGAGGGGAAACTACATTCACCATGAAGATCCCTGTGCATGCATGAACACCATACTCGTCGTAGATGACCAGAAGACAGTCTGCTATTCGCTTCAGCGGCTGCTTCAGTCTGAGGGCTATGAGGTTATAACCGAGACGAACGGAGAAAAAGCCCTGGCGCTTATCGCCGGAGCAGCGCCCGATCTCGTTATTATGGATGTCAGAATGCCGGAGATTGACGGCTTGGAGGCATTGGGCAAGATCAAGGAGGCCCATCCCGAAATCCAGGTGATCATGATGACCGCCTTCAGCACGACCGAAAAGGCGATACAGGCCATGAAGCTCGGCGCCTATGATTATCTCCTTAAGCCCTTCGACAACGACGAACTGCTTGTAAGGGTCAGGGGCGCCATCAAGGCGAAAGAACTGGTGAAAGAAGTGGTCACCTTTGATCAAACAGAGGATTACACAAAAGGGGAGACGATCATAGGCAAAAGCCCCGTGATGCTCGATATCTATAAGCAAATCGGGAGGGTGGCTCCTACGGATGCCACTGTTTTTATCAGGGGGGAAAGCGGCACAGGCAAGGAACTGGTTGCGCGGGCCGTCTACCATTACAGCAAACGGGCCAACAGGCCTTTCCTCGCCATCAATTGCGCGGCCATTCCCGAGCAGCTTTTGGAGAGCGAACTCTTCGGGCATGAGCGGGGAGCGTTCACCGGGGCCGAATTCAGACGCATCGGGAAATGCGAGCAGTGCGATGGCGGCACGCTCTTTCTCGATGAGATCGGCGATATGTCCCTGTCCCTTCAGGCGAAGGTCTTACGCTTTATCCAGGACGGCACGTTCCAGCGGATCGGCGGAAGCGAAACGATAAAGACTGATGTGAGGCTTATCGCCGCAACGAACAAAGATATTGAAAGTATGGTGGAGAAAGGAACATTCAGGGAAGATCTCTTCTATCGTATCAACGTGGTAACGATAGCCCTGCCGCCGCTGCGGGAGAGGAGAGAGGACATCGGTGATCTCGTCCAGTATTTCATAGGGAAATTCAACAGAAAGCTCGGGAAGGAAATCAAGGGAGTAACCTCGGATGTGCTGAACCAGTTCAGGGAATACGCATGGCCCGGCAATGTCAGGGAACTCGAGAACACTATCCAGAAAGCGATGGTCTTTTGCACTAACAATTATCTCTCTCTTGCATGCTGTGATTCGCTGAAGCCGTCAAAGAAGAGCTGTGCCACCCTTGAAGAGGCGATCACTCATCTCATTGATTCTGCATTCAGGGAGGGATGTCAGGAAAGATTCCAAGACATTATTGCAGCAATAGAGAAAAATATGGTCTGCAGGGCATTGGAACTCACAAAGGGCAATCAGGTCCAAGCCGCGAAACTGCTCGGCATATCGAGAAATACATTGAGGAAGAAGCTGGAAACAGAGCAGAAGGGGTAGTCTAATGACCGAAGAAGATGAAGTCACCCTCGGCCGTTTTGAAAAATACATTTATCTCTGGATCGCCCTGTGCGGAGTCGTCGGTCTGCTCCTTGGTAAACTCTTCCCGCGAATTGTGCACGGCGTCAATGCGATTACCGTCAGCGGCGTTTCCATCCCCATCGCCGTCCTCATGTTCTTTCTCATGTACCCGGCCATGGCCAAGGTCAGGCTGGAAGAAGTATCCCATGCCGTCAGAAACATCGGCCCCACGATCATGACCCTGATCGCCAACTGGATCATCGCGCCGCCGCTGATGGTGCTTCTGGCATGGCTGTTCCTCGACAACCCCGACTTCAGGGCCGGAACAATCCTCCTGGGAATCTCTCCCTGCACGGGGATGGTGCTTTTCTGGATCGCCTTTGCGCGGGGCAATGTGACACAGGGCGTGGTTATTACCGCAATCAATGCAGTTTCAACGCTTTTGCTCTATGCTCCCTTTGCGGCCTTTTATCTCGGCGTGGGAGGAGTGCCTGTACCTTTTTCGCTGGTAGCGGTAAGCGTAGCGCTGTTCGTCGGCCTTCCCTTGCTTGCAGGCCAGGTTTCCAAGCGGCTCTTGATCCGCCGCAAGGGCGAACAATGGTTTACAGACCGTTACATGCCCGTGATGAGCGACCTTGCGACAGGGTCTTTGCTGGGAATGCTTGTGCTTTTATTTTCATCGGAAGGCCAGAAGATATTGGAGTATCCTTTGACAGTTGCTTTAATCGCTCTCCCGGTTTTTTTGCACTTTGTTATTATGGTAGCTGGAACTCATCTAACAGCATGGCTGCTTCGCTATCGCTACGAAGACGCAGCAATGGCGGCGCTCATCGGCTCAAGCACGCAATTCGAAGTCGCCATAGGCACGGCAATGGTCGTGTTCGGCCTCGGGTCGGGCGCTGCATTGGCTACGGTCGTGGGTCCGCTGATCGAGGTGCCGGTGATGGTGACTGCTACAAAGTTGCTGAGAAAGACCCATCCTTATTTTTCACAAAAATAGACAGATTGCCTCCTCACGGAACAGTCCGGCTTTGCACGGGGATCGCTGCAAGCAAGTCGTTCCTCGCGCCATACTTCAAGCTCATGCCAGAAGCAAGTTCACGCCTTACTTGCAGGGAAGATTCGCCTGTGGCGAGTATACTAATAAGTATCACTCGCGCAATGATCTTTTTTATAATAGCTTATGATGGTTGTGCTGAAAACAGCCCTGCTTTTTGTCGTAACTGCTGTTGCAGAGATACTTGGCTGCTATCTTGCTTATCTCTGGCTCAGAAAGGGCGACTCACCTTTGCTGCTGCTTCCGGCAGCAGGCAGCCTGGCCCTTTTTGCGTGGTTGCTTACGCTCCACCCGGCCGCCGCTGGACGCGTTTATGCGGCATATGGCGGTGTATATGTTATGACTGCCTTATTGTGGCTTTGGATAGTGGAAGGCGTGCTTCCCGATAGATGGGATATGACAGGCGGCTTGATCGCTCTTGCCGGGATGGCAATTATCATGTTTGCGCCACGATAAGACTCAACAAAGCCCCTTTGACCTTATAAACAAGCTCCATGCCTCTCATCAGGGTTCCTCACTGCCATCCTGACTATCAAGGAATTCAGCAATCAACCGCCGATTTCTCTCTATCGGCATATTACGGCCCGTCAACCAGTCAGCTAACTGTTCAGGGTCTCTTTTCATCAGAGTGCCCAGTCGTTTGTAAGAAAGCCCTCTCACTTTCTTGTAGTGCACCAGTCTTCCCACAGGGTCTGTTGTTTCCTCCCACGGTACATATCCGAGGAATGCAAGGATCGCCGGGATGTGAACAAGCTCCGGCTCGGTCCCGTGCTCCCAATTCCAGACGGTGGACTCGGTGACGCCGATTTGCGCGGCTACCTCGACTTGCAGGAGGCCCAGGTCAAGGCGCCGCTTTCTGATGTGCTCGCCGAGGAAGCGGGGTTCCACCGGGTATCCTTTTGGTGTTATAATCGGGCGTGGGATCGCCAGTCTATATTGAGGGATATCGAAAAAGCTTAATGAACCCCTGCCCCTGTGGCTATCTCGGTGACCCGCGGCATCAGTGCACGTGCACTCCCGGTCAGATTCACCGGTACCGGAGACGGGTTTCAGGCCCCCTTCTGGACAGGATCGATATTCATATCGAGGTGCCGGCAGTGCCCTATAAGGAGCTGTCCACGGAATATACAGGGGAGAAGTCCGAGGGGATCAGGGAAAGGGTTCTTAAGGCGAGGAATCTCCAACTGGAAAGATTCAGGGGTGATAAAATATATTGTAACGGGCAGATGAAGGCGAGGCATATCAAGAAGTACTGCAAACTGAAAGACGATGCCCAAAGCCTCCTGGATGCCGCCATGCAGAAGCTCGGCCTGAGCGCGAGGGCGTACATGAGGATATTGAAGGTTTCGAGAACCATTGCCGACCTGGAAGGTTCAGAGAACATCCGGAGCCATCATGTGTCTGAGGCGATACAATACAGAACTCTTGACAGGGGAGTGTTTTGAGAATTTACTAAGAAATGGTATTATTTTATAAACACCCACACAGGAGCGCAATATGAGGGATGAGGAACTTTTAAAACGTATAACGTTCAATCCTGCAATTTTTGGTGGAAAGCCGATCATTCGCGGGATGAGAATAGCTGTTGAGCATATCCTTGGTATGATGGCAGCAGGCTCTACTGTTGAAGAATTACTGGAAGGTTACCCTTTTTTGGAAAAAGAGGATATACAGGCATGTCTTGTTTATGCCCATCGGATGATTGCGCACGAAAGAATCGAGCCTGCTCTCACTTCTTAATTTTTGATGAAATTCCTGCTTGATAGTTGCATTTCAAGTTTCGCGGTAAAAGACCTTAAAGATTCCGGATTTGACGTATTATGGATTCCTGAAACCGGGAAAGACACGGGCGATGAGGCTATTATCAAAAAGGCTTTTGATGAAAATTTCATATTGGTTACCGCGGACAAAGATTTTGGAGAACTTGTTTTTGTCTTCGGCAAACCACATCCTGCAATAATAAGATTGGTGGACATTCCTGCAAAGGAACAGGGAAAATTTCTTCTTCGATTAATAGAAACTCATAAAGCGGATATAGATAAGAAAGCCTTGATTACTGTCGAGAGATCGCGTGTAAGAGTTCGTATAGAAGACTGATATTCTTGATCGTAGGCCTTTAGTGTGGTGAGCAGCCAATCCAAGAGTTCCCAAAATCTTCCATGCCGTAGCGCTTCTCGAATGCCTCAATCTCAGCAAGACGAAACTCGATTTCTTCCCTGGTCGGCTTATCCCCCTGCATGTATCAACTGTAAAGGAGCATTCACGTGATGTCAAGACGAAAAAATGGTAGAATCTACCAAACGCATAGAGCTGAACAAGGCGATATCGCCAAAGTCCTGAAATGCCGGATGGAGGTTTTTTTCTGAATGAGTTACAGAGAAGTCTTTAATGCAGTAGAGGCAACGCTAAAAAACCAATATGCATCCGAAACTGACTTTAACACCAAATTCGCAAAATTCAAACTGTTTGAGTATAGGACATTGTCAGACGATGATTATTTTTCCATCCTCGTAAAAATATGTTTCTATTCAGGTTTTAAGGCTGGCACTGTGGAAAAGCACATGGCTGCGATCGAATTGACCTTCCCCGATATTCACACCGTCGCTGCTTACACTGAAAATGATGTATCCAGAATTATGAATGACGCCCAAATGATACGCCACGAGAAGAAAATTATGGCCTGTATCCAGAATGCAAAGACAGTGAAAAGACTCGTGGAAAAGTTCGGATCAGTCAGGAGCTATATTGACTCTTATGAACCAGCTGCATCTGATGAAAACCTATTTCGCCTATACAGTGATTTGCAGAAACGGCAAAACCCAATAAACGGCTTCGAGTTCCTAAGCAAGATCACTGCCTATCATTTTCTCACTGATATTGGTATGCAGGTTATGAAACCTGATCGGGTAATACTCAGAATTTTTCAGCGACTTGGACTTATCCGGGATAGAGAGCAAATATTCGAGGCTGCCGTTGTGGAAGGAAGGAAATTTAGCCGAGAGACAGGACATCCGATAAGGTATATCGACGTTGTCTTTGTGAAATACGGACAGGCCGGGCGAGATGACTATTTCGGATTGACAGACGGTATTTGCTTAGAAAAGCATCCTAAATGCAATCTCTGTGGGATTACTAATTATTGTCGGTACGCAGCCCAAGCATAGGCCCGTGAAAGGTGTGGCAGCTCTCCCGCCCACCATTCGCCGCCACGAGTTCGCAATAGCCCCAGTCGCTTCCGCCACGGCGGACCCGCCTGGGAGGGCAGTCATCGGGCTTGCAGTTCTGTCATGCCCCTTGCACGGATCGCCTTCATGATCCTTTGACTTCGCACGGAACATTCCGGCTTTGCAAGGGCTCGCTTCAAGCATGTCGCTCCTCTCCGGGCAGGGCCTACGGCGTCATACTTCAAGCGCATGCCAGAGGCAAGCTCAACGCCTTCGCTCCCTCCAATGCTTGTCCTTCGCCTTGCAAGGCTTCCGCTGCACTTCAGCAAGGCTCAGCCAAGCCCGGGTCTGCGACAAAAATATAGGTAGGTTTGCAAAAGATATTTTTTTGTGGCATAATCTGTTAGCGTGTGAGCTATCAGATTAGGAGGTGAGCATGGCAGAAGGCATAAGGAGTCTCGAGCAACAGAGGAGA
>JAMCQB010000166.1 GCA_023382175.1 Nitrospirota bacterium
AGTGTCCCCGGAAAGATGACGCACTGGCTGAAAATATTTCAAGTCGATAACAGGTGCTGATATCATTTTTATGTTATGCTTTCAATAAGTTAAATGCTTTTACACAAAAAACTGTCGGACACTACTGTCTCTCTCTAATCTTTAATTCCTTTATCTTAATAAGCACCTGTCCCTTTGTATCAACAATCCTTATTGCCTGAATCGCCTCCTTGTGCCTCTGGTATCTCAGGAAAAAGCTCTCTAAAATCTCCCGCTTTCCGTCAAAATCTTCGTAGTCTCCGAACCTCAGAGAATAAAAGAGGTCTTTCAGTATCGGCAGTTGAGCCAATGAGAGAACCTCGGCCTTCTGGTCGCTCAAGAAGTTGTCCACCTCCTTTGACGAGCGGCTGACCGCACCCATTAATTCTTCTTTCACCCTCTCAGTGAGGGCGCGGCTGCTGACTGCATAGTTAAGGATAAAAATGGTTGCGGTGGAAACAATTGCTATGCCCAGGAAGACCATAAGGAGCTTCTGACTTATCTTTAGCCTCATAAACCTAACATACACCAGCCTTTGAGAAATTTCAATTCTGCGCCGACTGGAATTTTCACGGAACTGCATCATCTTAGGATAAAAATAGTTCTGTGAAATTTGTATATATTGTATATAAGGCTAAGCAGCCTTCAGGACTATAACCGCGTTCACCCACGCCGAAGCCGAAGGAATTTGAGATGGCGAACCTGATGTCAGCCGCCCTTTTTTCGGTAATAATATTGATATCGCAGTCAGGGTCTTTTTCATCGAGATTTATAGTGGAGGGATTATGTCTTCTTTTATTGTCATCAGTGTAGATGCAAACTCCAGGGCCCCCGATGCAGCGAGCATGTGGCCTGTCATGGATTTTAAGGCGGTGGCAGGGATCTTTGAAGCCCTTTTCCCAAAAGCCCTCCGGAGTGCCTGAGTTTCAGCCCGATCCCAGATCGGTGTGCCTGTGCCATGAGTGTTGATATAATCCACATCCTCCGGTCTTATCCCCGCCTCTTTTATTGCCTAATACCGCTTCTCCTTCTTGACCATATTTCAAACATATTACCCTTTAACCCAATCGTATTCCTATTTCAACAGCTAATTTTGACAAGGCTCTATCGGCACAAAGAAACTTGGCAGTTCCCAGTCCATGGGCCACGGCAAGCTGCAGGGCGTCAAGAGTCTTGATTCCGTGTTTCGCCCCGAACTCCCTGATAATATCAGCGGCCTTATAGAAATGCCTGTCGTCAGGAAAAATGAGTTCAATCGGTCCGGTCTGCAGGTCGTCCATGAAGGTATTCCAGATGAGCATTCCATGGGTCTTTGTCAGGTCCCTGTTTCGTACCTTTTTCATCAGGGCTGAAGACATTTCGGTAATGCTCAGGCCGGATATATAAATGCGCTGCGACTTGAGGAGTTGCGCTTCAATCCGCTCACTCTCTTTTTCAGGGTAGTAATATTGTACGAGGGCGCTCGTGTCTACAAATAAGGCAGGCACTCAAAACCGTTCTTCCCCGCGCAGCTCGGTGATGATTTCTGAAAGCGGTTTCCCTTTTGGTGCAAGGGTCTTCCGTAACGCCTTATGACTTGCAAGGTGCCCCTTCGGCTTTTTGCCTACAGGGGAAATCTTTGCAATCGGCTCCCCCCGCTTCGTGATGACGATCTCTTCGCCTTTCAGCACCTTATTAAGGAATCCTGTCAGGTTCTGTCGAGCTTCTTTTATGCCTGCTTTGATCATCGAGGTATCCTCCCTGCTTGTGTCTACCAGTGTACACTATCTCCGTTTATTCTGTCAACAACCTGTTTTCCTGGGGATCATCTCCACACTCACACCCGGACGCTGCTTTCTTAGCCGCGGTCTCCGGTGATAGACACAATGTGGGCGTCTCCTTATTGCTGCTAACTTCCCTCTCCCATCAATATGTCAAGAAGCCTGTCAAGTTCATCCAGGGAATAGTATTCGATCTCTATCTTCCCCTTTTTCCCTTTATGGTGAATGCGGACCTTTGTACCAAGGCTGCGGATAAGCTTCTCCTGGAGGGATTCTATCTGCGGGTCTTTTTTGTGGCGAGCTGTCCTTTTCTTTGTCTCGCTGCTCCATTTTTTCGCCAGGGTCTCGGTCTCCCTGACACTCAAGCCCTTATGGATTATCCTTCTCGCTGCTTCCAACTGGTTGGCCTTCCCTTCAATGGAGAGAACTGCGCGGGCGTGTCCCATGCTCAGGGAACCGTCATTGACGAATTTCTTTATCTCGTCGGGAAGCTTCAAGAGACGAAGATAATTTGCTACGGTTGCCCGGTCCTTTCCGACCTTTGCAGAAAGCTCCTCCTGCGTGAGACTAAAATCCTTCATCAGGCGATGAAAGGCTTCTGCCGTCTCCACTGGATTGAGGTCTTCCCGCTGAATGTTCTCGATCAGCGCTATCTCGAGGGAATCTGCGGAGGCAACATCCTTCACAATGGCAGGTATCTTCTTGAGTCCTGCCAGTGATGAGGCCCTCCATCTCCTCTCCCCTGCGATAAGTCTGAACGTGCCGTCCCCTGTCCTTGAGACGATTATGGGCTGCAGGACACCCTTTTCCTTTATGGAGGCAGCCAGATCCTGCAAGGCAGCGTCCTTAAAGACCTTCCTCGGCTGCTGGTCTCCGGGGATTATCCGGGTAATGTCTATGTTGATTATTTCCTGGGTCTTATCGGGGAGGAGGGATTCAAGCCCCTTGCCCAACGCCGTTTTCATTCAGAATCTCCTTTGCCAGGGAAAGATAGCTCTGCGCCCCACTGGAGCGGACGTCATAAAGGATTATGGGTTTGCCGTGGCTCGGCGCCTCGGCCAGGGTTACATTACGGGGTATCACAGTCTCGAATACCTGTTCTCCGAAATGCTTTCTCACTTCCTGGGCAACCTGTCCGGACAGGCTGTTCCTCGAGTCAAACATCGTAAGAAGGATGCCCTTTATCTCAAGGGAGGGATTATAGGAATTCCTCACCAGATGGAGCGTCCTTGTGAGAAGGCTGAGCCCCTCCAAAGCATAGTACTCGCATTGCACCGGCACGATTACCGAACCGGCCGCCACAAGGGCATTCAGGGAGAGCAGGCCAAGGGAGGGAGGGCAATCGATAAGTATGTATTTATACTCCTTTTTTAGGTCCGCTATTATTCGTGAAAGAATGCTTTCCCTGCCCTCTTTTCCTACCAATTCCACTTCAACACCGAGAAGATCCACGGTGGAAGGGATAACATCCAGATGCTGCATGACGCTGGGCACGACCGCTTCGTCAGGCGCACACCTGCCTGCATAGGCATCATAGAGATTTTTCTTTATATCGTCCCGGTTTATGCCGAGCCCGCTAGTGGAATTGCCCTGCGGATCCGTATCTATGAGAAGGATGTCCTTCTCAGCCAGGGCAAGAGAAGCCCCAAGATTAACAGCAGTGGTACTCTTTCCCACGCCGCCTTTCTGGTTTACGATGGCAATGATAGTGGCCATTGCCATGATTTTAACAGAGTTCACGGCAACAGGGCAAGGCAAAGAAAAGGTAAAGGTTGAGGCAAAGGTGAAGGTGAAAAGAAAAGAACCAAATGAAGAATCACGGCAGATTCGTACCTCATTTGATGAGTAAAGACCTTTTCAATCCTAACCTTAACCTTTACCTGCTTAATGTTCCACGTGGAACATATCAATTAGTACTGAAGGGGCCGTTATGGGGACAGTGGGAGCCATTGACGAGGACAGGGCACTGGATGCCCGACAGAGAGGGGAGAGGAAAATGACAGACCCAAACAATAAGGTCAGGCCTTCTGTCCATGGGAACACCTTTGCTCATCCTCTCGATTACCCTCTTTTCAAGGTGAAGACAGACTGCTTTTCCGGCTGCGGATTTGACGCTCATCTTACTTAGCTAGTTTAACTGAGTTGGACGTTTTGGGGCAAGGGCGTGGAAAAGATGGCCAATCTGCTGCACTGTGCTGTATTCAGATGCCCTGCGGTTTTACCGCAGGGCATCTGAACGAAATGGATTATGCTTTGTTTTATTCTCTCCTATCCGTTTCAGGCGTCCAACTCCCCAGCCCGCAGCTGCGGTGAGCGGTGAATATTCTTTATAGGCTGTTCCCGGGAAATTCTCCTGTCTTATTTGTTGATCGCCCTAATCGCCTTCTTATCATCTGATGTCTTGAAGACACACGTTGATGATTTTCCCGCTGCCGCAGTCCCATACATATAATCGATATTGATTCCTGCGTCCGCAATCTTTTTCGCCACTTTCTGCAATTCTCCCACTTTGTTCGGCATTTCCACGACCACCACCTCTTCCTCTTCGATCCCTATCTTCAGGAAAGCAAGGCACTTTTTCGCCCTGGCAGCGCTGTCCGCGGTAAGCATGAAATAAGCGTTTTTTGCCATCTCGTAAGCGCATATGGCAGTGATGTTCACCTTTGCCTTTGCAATGGCACTGGTCACGTCCGAAAGCAGTCCAGCCCTGGTCGACAGGGTGAAGCTCAGTTGTTTTACCCTCTTTGCCTTTGCCATATCCAATACCTCCTCAGTTGTTATTATTCCATTTTAGTCCGGACACCGGGAAAGTCAAGATTTGTCCATACCTCATGCAGAAAGCCCCTCCTTACCAGGAGTGAGGGGAGGTTTTGGTTATTTTACCAATACCCCTCCCCTCCCCTTGCAAAGGGGAGGAGTTCAAGAAATCACTACCACCCATCACTGAATGGTTACAGCCCTCTCACATTCACAACAGAGCAATAAAAATATATTAGTTGCTGTAAAAATGTTAGAATAACCTATGTTCTATAGCGATTCGACCGTCAGGTTTAACAAGGAAAAGGGATTTGGCGAGTCCTATTACATCACCTGTCCCGTCTGCTGGAACTCGAGCATACGGGTGACTCAATGGGAAGACGGCAGCGTCGATTCCGGGGAATGCATTATATGCAAGCGCAGAGAAGAAACAATGGAACTGGAAAGTCTGATAAGAACTTCATTCAGTTCATAGGCCTGGACTAAGAAGATTTTTCTTTCAGTTCCTTATAGCACTTTTCCAGTTTCTTTTCGTGGTTCAATTCCATAGCGGCTAATTCTTCAAAAAGTTTTTTTGTATACGCATCCGGTGCGTCAGCCGCAGCATGCATATAAAGGTTATGTGTCGCACGTTCATTCTCTATAGCTATCTTGAAAATGTCAAAGAGAGCCGGTGCGTCCATACTGTTAACTCTTCTGCTTAACGATTTTTATTCTCAGTGTATCAAAAAAAGGCAAGAAAAAGGAGCCGGAAAAAGCAGGAAAGATGTTCCACGTGGAACATGACTTGAATTTTCAACCCCTTGCCTTAAACCCGGGGCATCCTTCAAACCCTCTGCAGCCGGCTTTTCTCAAGCGGCATTCTGCGTTGACACAGATATCGCTGCTCTTTGATGGTACATTGTTGAGCGCTGCTGAATTAGGTTTTTCCGCTGTTTTTGTCTCTTGATCGCCCTTAGTAATCACTACGATAAAACGCTTTGTCGTTGAAAGGGGCAGAGTCAAGGTCAATACCTCATAATCCATGTTCTTTACGGCCTTCAGTTCTTCGTTCACCTTCGGGCCTTTGCTCACAACAAGCCGTCCCCCTTCTTTTAAGAGGGGGATGGCCTTCCGGTAAAAATCTTTGATGTCAAAAAGAGCCCTCGTAACCGCAACGTCAACCATCAAGGATTTGATCTCCTCTATCCTTTTCTCCACGACCTCAATACTTTGAAGTCCGAGGACGCCGATGACATGGCGCAGGAAGCCCGCTTTTTTTCTCGATGGCTCCGCAAGATACACCGTAATCTCAGGTCTGATTATCTTTATGGGAATACCAGGAAACCCGGCACCGCTGCCCACATCCATAACACTCACCTCACCCTCGGGTATTGCCTCGAGATAGAGAAGCGAGTCCAGGAAATGCTTTATGATGATATCCTCATCGGTCTTCAAGGAAGTGAGATTGTATGCCTTGTTCCATTTCTTCAGCTCGGAGAGGTAGGCCATGAACGCCCTGATCTGTTCAGCGCTATGGGCCAAGGATAGCTCTTTTAGGCCTTTTTTGAGGAGCGATTCAGGAGACGATATTGTGGAGCGCATTCGCTTACTCGCCTATGCACAGGGCAGACAGCTTCAGAATATGCACAGGATAGGAAGGAGAAGAATTTTTACACGACACCTTATAAGAAAAGCCTGAGGGAAGATCCTGGAAAGAGCTTACTATTAAATAGACGAAGGCATGCCATATTAATATCATGTCGATTATAAAAATTCTGAGACTTTCTGTCCTGCGCATTTACTGCACTATTTATTTATATTGTCTGTTTCTGCTTCTCAGGATTTGACTGCCCTTCTGCCCTTCTCTATTGCGACCAATAGGAGGGAAATGGCCGCAGGCGTGACTCCCGGCACCCGGCTCGCCTGGCCGATATTCGCCGGTCTCACTTCTTCAAGCTTTAAGACAATCTCCTTTGAAAGCCCGCTGATAGAGGAATAGTCAATGCCCTCGGGTATCCTTTTTTCATCCATCCGCTTGAGTTTCTCTGCCGTCTCTATCTGCCTGAGGATATAGCCATTGTATTTAATCTGGATTTCGATTTCCCTGCAGACGTCCTCTGACAACGGCTTCTCAGGCGGAGAAAATCTTTTTATGAAATCGTATCCTACTTCAGGCCGCTTCAGAAGCTGTTCCAGGGCGGCATCTTCTTTTATGGGAGCCGTATTGAGAGCAACCAGCGCCCCATTTATCACGGAAGGCTTGAGCCTCGTGCTCTTCAACCTCGATGACTCCCTTCCCATGAGCTTCTTTTTCTCACAGAATCTCTTATACGATGATTCATCGAGCAGACCGATGCGGTATCCCTTTTCCATTAATCGCGAGTCAGCATTGTCATGGCGCAGGAGAAGCCTGTACTCAGCCCTTGAGGTAAACATCCGGTACGGTTCATTTGTGCCCTTGGTGACCAGGTCATCGATCAGAACGCCGGTATATGCCTCGTGTCTCCCGAGAACTAACGGTGCCTCCCCTTTTATCTTCAATGCAGCGTTTATGCCGGCCATAAGCCCCTGGGCTGCAGCCTCCTCATACCCTGACGTCCCGTTGATCTGTCCGGCAAGAAATAATCCTTTCACACCTTTCGTCTCGAGACTGTGTTTTACCTGCGTTGGATAGACAAAGTCATACTCGATGGCATAGGCAGGCCGCATTATCTCGGCTTCCTCAAGCCCGGGGATAGACCTCACAAGCCTCACCTGCACGTCATAGGGAAGACTGGTGGATATGCCATTGGCATAGTACTCCTTTGTATCGAGACCTTCAGGTTCCAGGAATACCTGATGCCTTTCCCGTTCGGAGAACCTCACCACTTTGTCCTCGACAGAGGGACAGTATCGAGGACCAATGGATTTTATCCTGCCGCTGTAAAGGGGCGAACGGTCAAGGTTTTCACGGATTATCCTGTGGGTTTCACTGTTTGTGTAGGTGATATAACAGGGCAGTTGCGGATTGGTGATCCGTTCCGTGCTGTACGAAAAAGGAAGGGGCGGCTCATCACCGTACTGGGGCGCCGTTTTTGAAAAATCGATGGTGTGCGCATCGAGCCTTGGAGGCGTCCCTGTCTTGAGACGCCCCATTTTGAGCCCCAGCTCTCTCAGGGAATCGGAAAGCCCCACAGACGGGAACTCCCCCGCCCTCCCTGAAGGATAATTATCGAGGCCTATATGGATTAATCCTTTGAGAAAGGTTCCTGTAGTTACAATCACCGCCCTTGCACCATAGAAGATACCCAGGGATGTGGAGACCCCCATCACTTCTCCGTCCTCCACAATAATCTTCTCGATGAGCGCCTGCTTTATGGAAAGGTTCTTCTGGGATTCCAGCGCCTTCCTCATGGAAAGCCGGTAAAGCACCCGGTCCGCCTGCGCCCTCAGCGACCATACCGCAGGCCCCTTGGATCTGTTGAGCATCCTGAACTGAATCCCAGCCCTGTCGGTATTCTTTGCCATTTCTCCGCCCAAGGCATCGATCTCCCTCACCAGATGACCTTTTGCAAGACCGCCTATGGCAGGATTGCAGGACATCTGAGCAATGGTATCGAGATTCATGGTGAACATGCAGGTTGCCATGCCCATCCGCGCTGCTGTCAGCGCAGCCTCGCACCCTGCATGGCCGGCCCCTATGACGATCACATCATATTGAGAATCTCTTATCATGTGCCTTTCCTATAGCTGCGTAATCTCACAACGCATAATAGACCACACTGCGGCAAGACCGCAGTGTATCCTCATTCAAATACCCCTCCCTTGATGGAAGGGGATAAAGGGGAGAGTGATAAAAGTTGTCTCCAATCACCCCACCTAACCTCCCCTGTCAAGGGGGAGGAATTATAGGGGAATTACAAATCAACACATATGTAGACGTGACCCCTGAAAAAAACTTTTTCTTGGTTCGGCCAACCAGCCGTGAATGAAGCAAAAAGTAAATGCGGTGCAACTGCATAACAAGAGAATAGAACGGCTATTATAAATTTTTCCGAAAGGTCACCGCTCAAGAAACTGAAAGGGTCAGCGCTCGAAAAACGTATCTCTTTCAATTTACTTAGGATCTTTTTCTTAAAAGGCATACCGCATATGCCGCCATCCCCTCCTCACGACCTACAAACCCCATGCCTTCATCAGTCTTTGCCTTGATGCTGATAGATCCCGGAGCGATGCACGCCTTTGCTATGGTCTCCTTCATCGATTCCATGTATGGCGCAAGTTTTGGTTTCTCGGCCATCACTATGGAATCTATCCATGTCACCTCATAACCGTTGGCATGCGCAAGCTCCACGATGTATTTCAACATTTCCAGGCTTGAAGCATCCTTCCACCTCGGATCTGAATCCGGGAAATGCCTCCCTATATCACCTATTCCCAAGGCGCCTATGACGGCATCAATGATGGCATGGCAGAGCACATCGCCGTCGGAGTGGCCCAACAGTCCCCTGGAAAAGGGAATCCCGACGCCTCCAAGAATAAGCTTTCTCCCTGCAACAAGCCTATGGGAATCATACCCAACGCCGATTCTCATTCTTTGGGTTTCATCCTCTCTCTTAATAATTGCTCTGCAACCGGTATATCCTCCGGTGTGGTGACCTTGATATTCGAGTACGAACCCATAATAACCCTGACCTTGCCCCCGTTTCGTTCCAGTAATGCAGCATCGTCAGTGGAATAAAAATTCTCTTCCATCGCCGCATCGTATGCCTTCATAAGGGAATCATAAAGAAAAAGCTGCGGCGTCTGGATAGCCCATAGTGTCTCACGCTTTAATGTTCTCTTCACCAGGCTGTCCTGCACTTCCTTTATGGTGTCCTTTACCGGGACCCCGGCAATCACTCCGTCAAAACCGGAGAGAGCGTTGAGAGCAGTCTTCACCATGGCGCTATCTACAAGGGGCCTCGCGCCATCATGAATAAGCACCATGTCTGCCCTGCCTTTTACAAGCTTCAGCCCATTATATACCGAATCCTGTCTCTCCTTTCCCCCGGGGGCAATCCTCTTTACCTTTGAAAGGTTATAGCGCTCAAAGACCTCCACGCCCATCTCCAGGTCGGACTCCTTCAGCACAGGGATTATTTCCTTTATCTCGTGAAGCGTCTCGAGGAGCTCAAGAGACCAGACGATGAGAGGCTTGCCCAGAAGCGCATGGAAGGGTTTGTTGGCGCCGGGGCTGAACCTCGTTCCCAGGCCAGCCGCCGGCACAATGGCAACAATGCTTTCTTTCATGAGCGCATGTCTGCTTTATGACTTGACTGCCTTAAACTCTTCTCTCTCGTATTCTTCCTTCGGCTTGGAGAATATCATCCTTCCCGCGGTGGTCTGAAGAACACTGGTGACCGCGACCTCTGCATTCTTTCCGATAAACCTTCTGCCGTTCTCGACCACCACCATTGTCCCGTCATCCAGGTATGCAACGCCCTGGTTATATTCCTTGCCCTCCTTGATCACGAAAACCCTCAATGCCTCGCCGGGAAGGACAACGGGCTTCAAAGCATTGGCAAGCTCATTGATATTCAACACGGTAACACCCTGAAGTTCAGCCACCTTGTTGAGATTGAAATCATTGGTGATCACCTTTGCGTCATGAACCCTCGCAAGGGCCACCAGCTTCGAATCCACCTCCTTGATCTTCGGGAAGTCCTCATCCGTTATCCTCACCGTAATATGGGCCATCTTCTGTACCCTGTGGAGAATATCAAGCCCCCGTCTCCCCCGCGCTCTTTTCAGGGCATCCGGCGAGTCAGCGATGTGCTGGAGTTCCTGCAATATAAACTGGGGGACGAGAAATACCCCGTCCAGAAATCCGGCATCACAGACATCAGCGATCCTGCCGTCAATGATAACGCTGGTATCAAGTATCTTGAGATGCTCATCAGAGTCCTGTCCCTTAAACATCCTGAAGAGGCCGGGGAGGGTGAGATTCTCCCCCCTTTTTAACCCCATGAGGAGCCCTCCATATCCCAACAGTGCATTCAGCATGAATGAGGCCAGTGATATATCAGGAATGATCCTCCTGAGGGGCAAGAGAAGGAGGTTTGCGAAAACAATACCCGTTACAAGCCCTGCCAGTGCGCCGATGATCCTCCCCAGGGAAACCTTCCTGAACGCCCTTTCAAGAAGGAACGAAAGTATTCCGCACAGGAGACCAAGGGCGGTTCCCTCAATAAATGCATTATACTTCAAACCGATAAAATACCCCGACAATACAAACACTAATAAAACTGCTACCCTTATGACAAGTAACATTATCTCACCTCCCTTCCTGACTCGTAACGCGTAATGCGTAACGAGTAACGAGTTTATTGGACCCGTCACGCATCACGTGTTACGCGTCACGGTATTACGATCCTTTTATCGTTATATAAAACCTTCTCCCTCCCCTGTTCACGAAAAGGAGGGTTGTATCGCCAGGCCCTATGGATGAAGTTATCTTGTTAAAGTCCCCGATTCCTCCCACTCTTTTTTTGTCTATCTCCTGAATGACATCTCCTTTCTTAAGACCGGCTTCATCAGCTGTGGATCCCGGTTCGACCTTCACCACCACTACTCCCTTTTCATTTGCGCCGAGACCCAGCTGCCTTGCGATCTCTTTTGAGAGATCCATTACCGTAATACCGGAAAAGGCATTTTTCTGGAAATCCTCCGGCGACGGTTCTGTGGGCGCCCCGGCAACCTCCTTGGGAAGTTCAGCGATCACTATGGACATTTCATATTCCCTGCCGTTCCTGAGTATTTTCACTTTGGCCTGAGAACCCACCTTGCTCTGGGCAACCATATTACGCAGGCTTCCAACGCTCTTGATCTCCTTTCCATTGAACTCGAGGATCACGTCGCCCCGTACAATGCCTGCCTTTTCAGCGGGGCTGCCCTTGGCAATATCCCCCACGAGGGCGCCTTTGGAATCTTGAAGGCCGAATTTCTGGGAAAGTTCAGGGGTAATGTCCTGGATGGTCACGCCGAGCCAGCCCCTGACGATTTTCCCCTGCTTCATAAGCTGATCCATCACAAGCCGGGACATATTGCTCGGAACTGCAAAGCCGATGCCCTGATATCCGCCGCTCCTCGAAAAAATAGCAGTATTGATGCCGATGAGTTCACCTTTTATGTTCACAAGAGGACCGCCCGAATTGCCCGGGTTGATGGCCGCATCGGTCTGGATAAAATCCTCGTAATCGGCAATCCCGACATTTGCCCTGCCCACTGCGCTGATGATCCCCATGGTCACGGTGTGGCTGAGGCCAAAAGGGTTCCCTATGGCGAGGACAAATTCGCCCACCTGCAATTTATCCGAGTCGCCCCAGGGAATTGTGGGCAGTTTATCAGCAGAGATCTTTACCACAGCAACATCCGTCTTGGGGTCCGCTCCCACTACCTTGCCCCGAAAACTCCTTTTGTCAAAAAGGGTTACTCTTATATCTTCCGACTTTTCCACCACATGGTTGTTCGTGATGATGTAGCCGTCACTGGATACGATCACTCCTGAACCGAGGCTCTGTTCTTTCCATTTCTTCGGGAGACCAAAATCATGAAATGGCTTGAAAAGATCGAAGAAAGGGTCCTCTGAGAAAGGCAAGGCATCCCTGCGCACCGTTTTCGTGGTCGATATATTCACCACTGCAGGGGAGACCGCATGCACAATCTCGGAAAAGGCCCTGCTCGTCTCGATCATCTGGCTGGGAACCCTCGGACTGAAGGCGGTACGGAGGGAAGGGGGAGAAACCATTTTCCCGATGATGTAATAAGAAACTCCTCCTAGGAGGAACCCTACCAGGAGAATAGCGATTCCTGCAAAAATCTTTTTCTTCATATTCATTAATTATACTAATCCTTTCATAAGCTTGTAAAGCAATCTTGACCAAAGAGCGCTCCATAATATATGCTAAACAACCGCAAAAGCGTTGAAGAAAGTAAGGCGTAACGAGATCGAGATAGGAAAAATACCAGGCAGTCGTCGTCCCGCTTTACCGGCACATTGAGAAGTTATAAGGAGGATTTGATGCTAAAACGGTATCTGCTTGCTCCGGGACCGACACCCGTGCCAGCTGAAGCCCTGCTTGCCATGGCGATGCCCATTATTCATCACAGATCACCCGATTTTCTCCCTGTGCTTGATGCGGCAAAAAAAGGTCTTCAATGGCTTTATCAGACAAAAAATGACGTGCTCATTCTTTGCTCGTCCGGCACAGGGGGTATGGTGGGCTCGGTGAACAATTTCTTCAGCCCGGGAGACAAGGCCCTCATCATTAATGCAGGAAACTTCGGTGAGAGATGGACCAAGATATGCAAGGCTTACGGACTCGATGTGAAGGAGATTAAGATTGAATGGGGGTACACGGTAAGACCTGAGGAGGTCGAGAAGGCGCTGAAGGCCGACTCTTCCATAAAGGGAGTCTTTGTTCAGGCTTCCGAAACCTCAACAGGGGTTTACCACGACATAGAGTCCATTGCCTCCATCGTCAGGAAATACAGTGGCACAATTCTCATTGTCGATGCGATTTCCGCTCTTGTTGCCCACGACCTCAAAATGGATGACTGGGGGATTGACGTCCTCATCGGCGGCTCCCAGAAAGGACTTATGCTCCCCCCGGGCCTTGCCTTTGTGGGGATCAGCGATAAGGCATGGAAGTTTGCCGAAAGTGCGAAGTGTCCGCATTTTTATTTCAATTTCAAGAAAGAGAGGGAATCTCTGGCCAAGAACCAGACGAATTTCACTTCTCCGGTGACCTTGATCATAGGGTTGAATGAATGCCTGAAACTTCTTCAGAAAGAAGGATTGGAAAATGCGTTTGCACGCCACAGGAGGCTTGCCAATGCCACAAGGGAGGCGGTGAAGGCCCTTAATCTGGAGATGTTTACAAAAGAGTCACCCAGCAATGCGGTTACCGCTATAAAAGCGCCCGGTGGCCTGGACGGTCAGGAGATCTATAAGAACCTCAGAGTCAATTACGGCATCACTGCCGCAGGCGGCCAGGGGCAGGCAAAGGGCAAGATATTCAGGATAGCCCATTTGGGGTATGCAGATACTTTCGACATCATTACGGCAATTGCAGGGGTAGAGATGGTGCTGAAATCAATGGGCTACCCCGTAAAACTCGGTTCCGGGGTCGCGGTTGCCGAAGAACTCTTGATAATATGAAACCACAGAAGAAATTTAACCACAGAGAACACAGAGGTCACAGAGGAAAAAATTAGAAGCGCTCTTTTTTTAAAAAAGTATTTTGGTTTTTCTCTGTGCGCTCTGTGGTGAAAATGTATTTTAACCTGGAGGATTGATGAAGGTTCTCGTGAGCGACAACTTGTCCCCTCGGGGGATCGATATACTGAAAAAGGCAGGCCTTGACGTGGATGTGAAGACAGGGATGAGTCCCGAGGAGCTGAAGGCATGCATTGGTGAATATCACGGGCTTATCATCAGAAGCGCCACTAAGGTGACCGCTGATGTTGTGGAAGCGACCACCAGGCTGAAGGTCATAGGGAGGGCCGGCTCCGGACTGGACAATGTGGATAAGATGGCCGCCACAAAAAAAGGGATTGTGGTGATGAACACGCCGGGTGGCAATACCGTTACCACGGCAGAGCATACCATAGCCCTCTTGTTTGCCCTGGCGAGGCTGATCCCTCAGGCAACGGCTTCCATGAAAAACGGCAAATGGGAAAAGAAGCGTTTCATGGGTGTTGAACTCTACAACAAGACTATCGGCATAATAGGAATGGGCGCCATCGGAAAACAGGTTGCAAGAAGGGCCCTCGCCCTTGAAATGAACGTGATCGGTTATGATCCCTATCTCAGCGAAGAAAACGCAAGGGAAATGGGGATAGAAAAAGTGGATCTGCCGGCGCTCTTCAGACGCTCCGATTTCATCACCGTGCATACGCCTATTACTGCGGAAACCAGGAATCTCATCAGTAAAAAAACCATCCAGGAGATGAAGGACGGGGTAAGGATCATCAACTGCGCAAGGGGTGGCATTGTTAATGAGACGGACCTCTATGAGGCTCTCAGGAGCGGCAAGATTGCAGGGGCTGCTCTGGACGTTTTCGAGAAGGAACCGCCAGGGGATAACCCGCTGCTGACCCTGGACAATCTCATCTGCACTCCCCATCTTGGAGCCGCCACAGAGGAGGCGCAGGAGAACGTGGCCGTTGCCGTGGCCGAACAGGTGGTGGACTATCTCATCGGCGGGGTGATCCGCAATGCAGTGAATTTCCCCTCTGTGCCAGCTGACCAGGTATTAAAGCTCCGGCCCTACCTGACCCTTGCCGAGAGGCTGGGGGGTTTCGCTGCCCAGGTCTTCGAGGGTGCGGTGACCGAGATCACCATAGAATACCGGGGGGAGGCGTCCACGTTGAACACGGAGCCGTTGAACATTGCGCTTTTGAAGGGCTTCCTGACTCCGATCCTTGAGGAAACCGTGAATTTTGTCAATGCGCCGGTCATCGCCAAGGAGCGGGGCATCGCGGTCAAGGAGATGAAACATGCCGACGGAGGGGATTTTCAGAGCATGATCCTCCTCAGGGTCAGGATAGACGGAAAGGAGAACTATCTGGCAGGGACTCTGCTGGGGAGGACGGATCCGAGGATCGTGAAGATAAATAATTTCCCCGTGGAAATCATTCCGGAGGGGAATATGCTCTTTATGTATAATAATGACAAGCCTGGCGTCATCGGCAATATCGGTTCCTATCTTGGCAAATGCGGCGTTAATATTGCGAGGATGCATTTTGGAAGAGAGTCGGCAGGGGGAATAGCGATCTCGGTGGTGAGCATCGATACACCGGTAACAGCGGCTCAACTGGAAGATATCAAGAAGATGCCGAATATCCTTTCCGTGAGGGTAGTAAGCCTCTAATTCATGTGGTTTATGCCTAAATTGAGCGATTCTTTGTCTGTCATTCCGGCTTGTCCGGAATCTTTCCGTGTTCTAAGAAGGATTCCCGACGCGCTGCGCTTGCGGGAATCGTCATGAGCTTTGGCTCACAAAAGAGCATGGAAAAATTTACCGCAGAGGACGCAAAGGTCACAAAAAACTTAGATTATTTCTCTGCGCACTCAGCGGCCTCTGCGGTAAAGGTCATTTTCGGGTCAATGACACCTGTTTAAGGAATCGCTTAACTTGGGTTATATATAGCGGCAATTGAAACAAATTTTTATTTTTTTATCAAGGGGTTAAAAGATGTCTGGAGTAGTCATTGTTGGAGCCCAGTGGGGGGATGAGGGAAAAGGGAAGATCGTTGATGTCCTTACACAGAAGGCTGATGTGGTTGCCAGGTATCAGGGAGGCCACAATGCAGGGCACACCGTAGTAATCAATCATGAGAAGTTCGTTCTCCACCTTATTCCGTCAGGCATACTGCATAAGAACAAGCTTTGCGTCATCGGGAATGGCGTTGTTATCGAACCCTCTGCCCTCATCGAAGAGATAAACGGCCTTAAGGAGAGGGGCGTGGATGTGGGGAAGAACCTTATCATCAGCAAGAATGCTCATCTTATCATGCCGTACCATATCGCTATAGACAATGCCCACGAAGAAATGAGGGGATCCAGAAAAATAGGAACAACCGGGAGGGGCATCGGCCCTACGTATGTGGATAAAATGGCTCGGACAGGAATACGGGTCGTGGACCTCTATTATCCAAAGGTTCTCAAGGAAAAACTTGACGCCAACCTCTGGGAGATCAACTTTCTCCTGAAGAACCGGTATAAGACAAAGGGATTTACCACAAATGGAATCCTAAAGAAATATATGGGGTATGCGGAAAAACTTTCCCGCTATGTCGCTGATACTGATATCATCATCAATGCTATGATCGCGAAACAGAGAAAGGTCCTTTTTGAAGGCGCCCAGGGAACCCTCCTTGACGTGGATCACGGAACATATCCCTTTGTGACTTCCTCCAGTGCAGTTGCAGGTGGTGCATGCACGGGCCTTGGGGTCGGTCCCACAAAGATTTCGAAGGTTCTCGGCGTGGTAAAAGCCTACACGACCAGAGTGGGCGGGGGACCTTTTCCCACGGAGATTATGGGGGGCGTGGGAGAAGAACTGAGGCAGCGGGGGGGAGAGTATGGCGCTACCACCGGGAGGCCGAGGAGGTGCGGATGGCTTGATTTTGTGGGCTTGCGCCATGCCCTCAGGGTAAACGGCCTGACAGGCATCGCTATCACAAAGCTCGATATCCTCGATGCCCTTGGTACGATCAAGGTGTGTGTCGCCTATAAATATGGGAACAGTATTCATAAGGATTTCCCGAAGGAATTCTCTCTCCTTGAGGAAGCCATGCCGGTGTATGAAGAGATCGAGGGCTGGAAAGAGAGCACCGTCGGAATAAAAAAATTTGAAAAACTCCCCAGGAATGCCCGAAAATATATAAAGCAGATAGAGGATACGTTGGACGTAAAGGTCGACATGGTCTCTACAGGCCAGCGCAGAGATGAACTGATCATGCTCAGAGAACAGTTCTAAATGCCAAAAAGACTCTGCCAGAGATTCACAAAAAGACTTGAAGTGACATTCTCCTCGGGCGGGCTGAAGTACAGGGGCATTTCCAGTGACCTTTCAGCCGGTGGACTTTTCATAAGGACACAGAATGGTCTGACCCCGGGAAGTCTCATCGACATAGAGCTCTATCTGCCTGAGGGTAAAGCAGGCCTCCTCAAAGGCATTGTCAGAAGAACGGTAAAAACTCCCCTTACCATGTTAAAAAACGGCATGGGAATCGAGTTAATCGAGAGAGATCCCAATTACCTTGAGTTTCTCAAGAATTTCGATAGTAATGATAAGTCTGAAGACGCCGGACACCGCTCGCGATCCACTGGCAGCCACGAACATGAAGCGGAAGAAAAGAAAGCTGAAAAGACCGCTCAGCACGTCCCCGAATCCGTCATCATATCCTGTCAAAACTGCAATGTGAAAAACAAAGTCCCGAGGGAAAGGCTTCAGTTCAGCCCGAAGTGCGGGAAATGCGGCGCTTTATTAGACACAAGGGATTACGTTTAGCATCTTCCCTCTTTTCCCTGCTCTATCCCTCCACCTGTCCCCTCTGCAAGAAGCCTACGGATAACATTTCCTGTGCTCCCCTCTGCACCGGGTGCTGGGGATCCATACGTCGTTACACGGGTCCCTCATGTATGATATGCGCCAGTCCGCTGGTGTCGGAATACTCCAGGCGGTGTGGAGAATGCCTTCGCCAAGCGCCCCCTTTCTCAACGGTCCTGAATTACGGGCTCTATGCAGGCGCCCTGTCTGAGGCCATTCATCTGCTTAAGTTCTCCGGGCTGAGGAGACTCGCAAGGCCGCTGGGGAAACTCTTAACAGAACTTCCCATCCCGGATATGGACGGTATTGTTCCGGTGCCGGTGTCTACCAAAACCCTGAGGGAGCGCGGGTTCAACCAGACGCTTCTGCTGTCGAAGTTTCTTTCCCGTCATCTCAGGATACCGGTTCATATGAACCTTCTCTTTAAGAAAAAAGAGACTCTGCCGCAGATAGGCCTCGGCGCAAAGGAAAGGGTCAGGAACCTCAAGAATTCCTTTGAAGTCACAGGAAGGCTCACCAAGCGCCGTCTGATCCTGCTGGACGACGTCATGACCACCGGCGCCACGGCAAGGGAATGCGCGAAGACCCTTATGAAGGCAGGGGCAGGCGAAGTGGTTGTGGTGACCTTCGCCCGTTCCTCACTGACCTGATCAAAACAGTCAGACCCGGAGAATGCCCATCCTCACGGTAAAATGATATAATTGAGCCAACAGAGCTCTTAACGGGGAGGAGAAGTGCATGGGGATGATGCCATTGTTGCTCTTTTTCTTTTTCACCATACCGTTCCTCGGAATTCCGGCAAGCGCTGAACAGCAGGAATCAAAGAATCTGATCCAAAAAGAGATGATTGCCCTTGACGGCGCTCTCAAGGTTACCGTGGATGCCATTGTACTGAACGAACCGGAAAGGATCGTTCCGGCCTTTCAAGAAGCAAACAGGATAAGGGAGCAGGTTGAGCACACGATAAAGAGCGGGGCAAAGATCGTGCTCCCCAAAAACCAGAAACGCTTCAAGGAGTTTGTCAGACTGGACAATAAATTCCATCGTGATCTTGAGCTCCTTCTCAAAGCGGCCGGGAAAAATAACATGGGAGTTGTCCAGAGGCAGACGCATAGGCTCCTCGACGCATGCGTCAGGTGCCACCGGATATTCAGGAAATAGCTTCCCCTCATCCTTCATGAACGGTTACAAAGAGGGAGAGCTTCCAGAAAGCAAATTCCTTCAGGGCTGACACGGACCTTGTATACAACAATAGTAACCCCCTTTTGCTGTGCCGCCCTCAGAGCGTCAGAATATTGAGGATCGATATCTGCTGCCGGTCTGAAGCAATCGCAGTCAGGCCTCTGGACGACATAAAGCATACACGCATCATATCCCTGCTCCTTTGCGTTCATGAGAGCATTCATATGCTTTCTTCCCCTCACCGTCACGGCATCGGGAAATTCTGCAGCATTTCCATTTCTCAAGGTCACGTTCTTAACCTCCATATAGCAAACCCGCTTCCCGTCCGAGAGAAAGAAGTCCAGCCTCGAGCCTCCAAAGGTTATCTCCCGTCTGATGATGTGGTAATCTGAGAGTTCCCTCACGAGCTTCCGCTTCAGTAATTCATGTGCAAGGACGTTGGTTAACAGCGTATTTACCCCGACCCATACATTGTCCGCTTTCACCATCTCAAGGGTATAAAGGGTCTTCCTCTCCGGTGAATCACTGTGAAATGACAAACGCACAGGAGAGCCCGGATCGCTGCATCCTTTCATGCTCCCTGAGTTAGGGCAGAAGGCGGTGACAATGCCTTTGTCTAGAATCTCCACGTCCACGAGAAACCGCTTGTACCTCTTCACCAGAGTGCCAGGATGGAGAGTGCCGTATTCGTGTATCTTTATCATGCCGCCTGCTATTCAGGTATTCCCAGGTTTACCAATCCCTTTAAGCTTATCATATCCTGATCCGATGGAATGAGACACGCTCGTCATCGAGAAACAGGCAGGCTCTGATATAATTGGTTAAACGCCATTGCCCTTAAACAAGGACCTGTGGCAGCAAAGATACCCAAAGAGAGATTCGTATGTCATTTCAGATGTACACTCTTCACCCCTGAGGGCTTCCATGAGGGCGAAATAACACCTGCCTCTCTCTCCCGGGCAATATAAGAACCCCAGGTGAGCTTGAATTCCCCATACCGGTCATTCACGTAATCCATTGCCCGGAGAACTGCTTTCCTTTTCCTCTCTTCCTCTATCAGGGGGAGCTGGTGCGGATCATGGATGAGGGTCGAGAGGCTCACCCCGAGAAGCCTTATCTTATCCTTCAAGTGTATTCCGTTGAGCAATGTTATCGCGCCCTCATAGACATCATGGGTATCATTGGTAAAGTCCAGGAGCATGCTCTGCCTTGAGAATGTCTCAAAGTCGGCATATCTGATGACAAGGACTATGGTTTTCCCCATATATCCGTGTTTCCGCGCCCTCCTTCCGACCATCTCACTGAGTTTAAATAGATATGCCTCTATTTCCTTCCTTTCCCGGATATCCCTCGGAAGCGTCATGCTGTGGCCTATGGATCTGGCATCTTCAGGCTTTGCCTGGACATGCCTGCTGCAGATGCCCTTCCCCATGGCCTTCAGGGTTTCACCGTATATCCCGAATTTACTCCGGAGCAGGCTTGAAGGCGCTCTGCCCAATTCCCCGCAGGTACGTATTCCCAGGACAGCAAGTCTCTCCGTGATCTTTGCCCCTATGCCCCAGAGTTCCTTTACCGGAAGGTCCTCCATTAGCCCCTCCACATCTTCAGGCTTTATCCATCTCAGTCCATCGGGTTTCGCAATATCGCTCACCAGTTTTGCAAGGAGTATATTGGGCGCTATGCCCACAGTGCAGTTGATACCGAAGGCTTCTTTGATGGACCTCTTTATCGATCGCCCTATCTCTTCCGGCCCCCCGAAGAGGTGGTGCGTGGCGGTCACATCCAGGAACGCCTCATCAATAGAATATATCTCTACATCAGGGGTGAAACGGCTGTATATCTCTTCAAGTCCTTTACATGTGTGGGTGTACCTCGCGTTATTTGCTATCACAAGAATGAGGTGGGGGCAGGCCTTCTTCGCCTCCCAGATATTCATTCCTGTCTTGACACCGAATTTTCTCGCCTCGTATGAGGCAGTCGTGATGACGGTCCTTGCACCCGAGCCGATGACCCCTATGGCTTTGCCCCTGAGGCGCGGGTTCGCCTTCTGCTCCACAGAGGCAAAAAAAGCGTCCATATCGATGCAGAGGATGATGCGTGACATGATGTTTACCATTACCCCACCTCACCTCCCCTTGCAAGGGCTTACGCCTCCAGTTTCTCAAGCCTCCAGAGAAGCGATTTTGTGTCAAAGGTCAATTCATACAACGACCTTCCGTCGGTTACTGAGAAGTGGTATATCTCGTTTTGCCCTTCCCTCATCTTCCATAAATAGGTGATCTCCCTCACTTCGAATAATCTCCCTGACCATCGGAATCTCAGGGGCTTGATCCTGTATGTCTGACTGAACGATGCAATGACGCTTATGGTCTCTCCCACATCCATCATATCTTCCTCATAACCCCTATCACCTTCCCGATTATCCGTACTTCCCCGGACTTGTACGTTTCAGGCTTCATGTTCCTGTTTTCGGGTTTAAGGATTATCTCCCCTTTTCTCAGATAGATCCTCTTCACTGTGGACTCATCCCCTATGAGGACAACCCCTATCTCTCCCTTGTTGACAGTCTCCTGGGGTTTCACTATCACATAATCCCCATCCCATATCCCTGCCTCCACCATACTGTCCCCTGTTATCCTCAATGCAAAAGCATCCCTTGCCGGGAAAAGGGATTTGTCGATGAGGAGGCGTGCCTCGATGTCCTCCACAGCGAGGATGGGTTTCCCTGCCCTTATCCTTCCTGCAACCGGCACCATGAACCCGCCTGCATGTCCTATCCCTTTGATCTCTATCCCCCTTGATTTCAGCGGGTTGATCCGTATAAAACCTTTTCTTTCTAAAGCTTGCAGGTGCCCCCTTGCAGCAGACCAGAGGAACCCGAAATATTCCCCGATCTCCCGCACAGTGGGAGGATACCCCTGCTTTTGCATGAATTCCACCAGGAACTCGTATATCCTTTTCTGTTTTTGAGTCAGGCCTTTCATATATACATTTGTATACTATTTAGAAGAATTTGTCAAGTCAATGCGTTTAGGATGTCAATGCGTTTAGGAACGGCATGCCTGCCTAAATCCTGAAAGTTGACCTGTCCTGTCTTCCCAACTATAATCTTCTTATGAAAGGCGGTGGGCTATGAAGAGGGTTTCTCTCAACGTACAGAAAGAATTCTGCGACGAATGCTCCCTTGCATTGAGGAGGTTTGTCGGAAAGATGGAGGGAGTTGATTCCATTGATGTCGAAAACGGCAAAATCGTAATTAAGTTTGACGATTCAAGGGTCATGGAAGAGGATATCCTGAAAATCTCCAGGGACAGCATAGAAAAACTGGGTTACAGAGTTATTGATTGATAAAATGTCGATGAGACGAAGGGATTTTCTGAAAATTCTTGGCGGCTTTACTGCATGCTCAATGTTTCCTTTATGTACCAATGCAGGTGAACCCAACTTGCTCAAAAATGAAAATAGGCCAGGCTTTTACATCAGATTTTACAAGCCATTCAAACCTGTTGATACATCAAAGTGGAGATTGAAAATAGGAGGGCTCTGCGAAAAGCCGCAGTCTTTTGATATGGCTGCTCTAAAAAAGCTCGAAAAAGTGACACAGGTCTCAAGACTCAAATGTGTGGAATGTTGGTCAGCAAAGGCAAAGTGGGGAGGTTTCAGACCAGAAACAATCTTCGCTGTTGTGAAGCCAAAGAAAGAGGCAGAGTTCTTATACCTCTACTCAGCAGATGATTATTATGAATACATACCCCTCAAAGACCTCCTGAATCCAAGGGTTATGTTCTCATACGAGATGAATGACAGGCCACTGCCTGACGAACATGGTGCGCCGCTAAGGTTAATCATACCATTCAAATATGGCTATAAAAACGTGAAGACCATAGTTAAGCTGGAATTCGTCTCAAAGAGTGGCGAAGGATACTGGTCAAAGTATGGTTATTCCACAGATGCCACCATTCAGAGAGGAGAAGACTATCCCCTCGATATCGGAAAAACCATGGAGCTTAAAAGGATTGGCGAACCGGATTACTGATGCGATAAGGCATTCAATCCGGCCACATTCAAAGACCGGGGATATAAGCAGAACAATAATGTAAATAAGTTTCATTGTATAAACCATTCCATCTTCTTTTCATCATAATATATTTTATGCGTGTACCCATCACTCCCTTTGACTCTAAAGAATCTCTTTCTTCCCCTCCCCTTGAACTCCTCCTCAGTCCACATATCCAGAATTCCGATAACCTCAATCTTTTCGCCATAGAGGATAAACGCCCGGGGAATCTCTTCCCCTCTTGAGCCGGAATAAGCCGTCAGTTTAATTCTTTCATCAGCCATAGATAAATGATAGCGGATCTAAGATGAAATTTGAATTCTATGTTGGAATTTTTCAACTTGTAATCATTAGTTTTCAGTCAATATAGCAACTTAATATTACTTAATATTACTTAATATTGATTAATTTGAATCTTAGCTAATTTTTTTTACTTGACATTTTTTAAAATTAATGATAATAACTAAACAATTAACGATGGAGGTTAATACTGCTGAATGAGTGCTAAAATTATTAAAAACAAGGTAAAAGAATTTAGAGAAGCTAGTGCATTGAAAGTTGCAGAACTCGCAAAACAGGCAGATCTCGTCCCCCAAACCATTGCAAAGATGGAGAAGGGGCTGCCAACGAGCAGAAACTCCCAACTAAAAATTGCTAAGGCACTAGGGAAAAAACATGAGGAGGTTTTTCCATTAGGTGATAAATAATTGCATTGACTACCATTTCGGCTATACTTTATACTATCAATCTTCTTATTTGCAGAGGCATTGTAGGTTAAATGGAAGACTTATTTGACCGTATACTAATAACTAGCGACGAACTCAAAGCATCTTTAACAGACGATCCTGAACATCCGAATTTCATGTCGTTGCGAAAACTCCGTCATTATTGTTTTAGGCGATTGCTCGAATCTGAAGACAGCTATGAACGCTTTCTCAGTTTTTTAATTTGTAGTTTTGTAGATGAAATTTTTTTCAATCTGCTAGGTGACACCCCATACGATAAGGATCTGCACTCAGCTCGTATTTCTTTGCTTGAGGACATTGCCAAAACCTTTATGCACATGGGGAGAAAAAAAGAGCTCTACGCTGTATTCGAATCTTTTCCTGAGTTGGTCTCCAAGTACGTGGATATTATTAATTCACTAAACAGAAGTGAAGTGCTATAGAAAGGGGGGAATTATGTTTTATTTGAAGGAGATATGCAATTTGGAAGAGCCCGCGGATTCGGATATTTGTGTAAAAATTGCTGGCATGAGCTTACAGAATAGCGAATGGACGCTGGCCTACGGACTTCCGAGCGCTCATTATTTTGATATAGATAATTATCTTACCATGAATGAAAACTCTAAAGAGCTATCTCAATTTCTATCTCAGAAAATCATTAGCTTATCTGAAATTAGAGATTTTGACAAAATTGCATTTATTGATAAGGGATGGGCTGGTCCTGTAGGTTTAATTGCGATTAGTACGCTTGTCGCATCGTTAACAAATAAAGAGATGTTAATAATTAGGCCGAAGAAAAAGCTGCTGAGAGGCGCGGTAAAGGGCAATTTACGTAAGGGTGATAAGATTCTGATTCTTAGTGATGTGGCGACGGTAGGTTGGACTATTTTTGAGGCTGCTGAAAAGATTTGGCAACTGGGTGGTAAGGCTCCGTGTGCGTTAGTTGTTATTGATAGGTGTCAAGGCGCTACAGTTAATCTCGAACGCAAAGGGATAGAACTCTTCTCACTTGTTTCCGCTAAGACCTTAAAGGAGAAAAAAGAGAAAGAAATACAAGAAAAGTTCAAAGTCACCATAGAGGAAAGGTTTTCTCCGGTACTGATTGATTTCGGCGGAGCCTCCTCTACAACAATCGGATAAAAACCGTTCTTCAAGTAAAGGATTGCTCCTTGAATATCACCCAAAGACCTCTAGGTATTTCTCGTGAAATTACTGTTACCGATCATTTCAGTATTGACCATTCAGGCGATGCGATCCTTACCCGTAAGATCCTATATTCTAATAGAAGCGAAAGCACAGCAATACCTATAGATCTCTCAGATTCTCCCATTAATTTCTTCTTCGACTGTTCTGATTTTTTTGTCCAATTGAATGATGAAAGTGTATCTTACACACTCAAGAAAGATGGTTTTACAACTAAGCTCTATATCCAAAAGCCACAATTTCTTCTGGCTGCCCAAAATGTTTCTTCTTTAACAATAGGCTGTAAATGGAAGGCATTCAAAGAGTTAATAACTAGTAATAATTTCACTTTTTCTTATCACGAGCGAGCAAGCTATACGTTCAGCATTGAGAATCTCATACCGGAAGATATGACGTTTTTTGTTCGGTTGAATGAAGTCAGGCTTTCAAATGATCAATATGAACGGGAAAACGACTCGCTAAAGATCCCCAACATACCGGTGGATAAGAACAATGATGCAAACCTAAGAATTCTTATCTTGTCCACTATTGAGTATTTGCCGACTTTACTACAGTTTTCCACCCCTCCGTCAGCCTTGTTCTCCAAATGCATAATCATCTTTGTACAGCACCTCTTGAGTGACTTTCTTCATCTTATTAAAGCTTTTGAGAAGAATGGTGCGAATAAAGATGCAGTCTTGATAGTTGGTATTCCGTATTCCACGAAGAGCAAGACCGTAGAGGCACTAAGAATACTAGAGTATCCGAATATAGAGACGCCATCCGATTATGAGTCACCACCCTTTGATGATTTTGTTCGTAAGACCATAGAGAAAGCACTTTTCATGTCCGAAGCTACTGGGAACAAAATCTTAGTCATTGAAGATGGAGGTTACGTAGTCCCGCTTCTTCATCGTGAGTATATAAACAGATGTCAATCATTCATCGGTGCAGTTGAGCAAACTGCAAACGGAATTTGGCGGGATAGGGATTTAGAAACAAACGGCATTCACCTCAAGATTCCTGTCATGAATGTAGCAGAATCCAAGTTAAAGGACACACTTGAAAGTCCGCTGATTGGTGATGCAGTGTTTAAGAGCATTCAAGATGTATTAGGGAAGAGAGGGATAGGTGTCAGGGGAAAAGAGGTTGCTCTCAATGGCTATGGAAGAACTGGAAGCCATATCGCAAAAACCTTCACACACGCCGGTGCTCATGTAACAGTATACGACAAGGACCCCATTAAGAGAAATGCAGCTAGAAGCGAGGGCTTTGCTATAGCAGAGGATTTAAGAGATATTGTCTCGGGCAATGCAAAAATAATTGTTGGTGCAACAGGACAAAAAAACCCCTGGCTGTCAACTGACGAGATATTAAAATTGGGACACAATGTTTATTTCGCCAGTGCCTCATCTAAACGTCTTGAAATCAATCACCAAGAATTGAAGAAGCTCACTAAGAAAAAAACGCATCTTACAGGAGTCGGTGCTAAGTATGAATTGTTGACAAATAACATAGTGATTCTTTTAGCAGACGGCTATCCGATAAATTTCTTTGAAGGTGAAAGCGTGCCTGACATAGAGATAGGTTTTATTCCGACCCTGTTATTCGAATCTGCAAAGCTTGTTGTTACGGAGTCTTTGGGACCTGGTATAGTTGAAGTACCTACAGATCTCCAAGAAAAGATTGCTTATATACACGGGGAACTCTGTCAAGGAAGAACGACATGATATCAGAAAAGAGAATCTCTTTTAGCGATTATCTCATAGCAAATATAATTAAGAAAAAGAGTCATGTTATTGTTGGATTAGATCCTGATTATGACAATTTGCCAGAATCCATTAAGGGCGCAACCCCGCTCTCAATTAAGGGCATTTGCATGGCTATAACAGAATTCAATTGCAGGTTGATTGACGCCATATACGATTTGGTGCCTGCCATAAAACCCCAGATTGCTTTTTATGAGCGATACGGGATAGAAGGTATCAGAGCATTTATTAAAACTGTTAAATATGGAAAGAAGAAAGGCCTAATAGTTATAGAAGATGCCAAGAGAAATGATATAGGCTCCACAGCGAAGGCTTATTCAGATGGGCACATTGGAAAGGTCAGGGTGGACAGCCACGATGCATCTATTTTTGATGTTGACGCCATGACGGTCAATCCTTATCTGGGTTCAGATGGAATTCTCCCATTTCTCGATGACGTAAAAACGTATTCTAAAGGCATTTTTATTCTAGTAAAAACTTCAAATCCCTCGTCTGTAGACTTGCAAGATATAAAAGTCAGGTATGAAGGGCAAAAAGCAAGGCTGTATGAAGTCGTTGCGAAATTAGTAAACAGATGGGGAAGCAATACCATAGGGAGTTTCGGCTACTCCTCTGTTGGTGCAGTTGTCGGTGCCACTTTTCCAAGAGATGCAAGAAAGTTGCGGAAGTTGATGCCCAAAGCATATTTCCTGGTCCCCGGTTATGGAGCCCAAGGGGGAAAGGCCTCAGACGTAATCAATTGCTTTAACAAAGATGGATGCGGTGCTCTTATTGCAGCTTCGCGCAGCATTAATTATGCTTACAGGCATGATAAGAGATTCAAAGATAGCCAATTCGCGGAGGCAGCCCGTGAAGCAGTTATTGGTATGAATACGGAAATAAATAATGAGCTTAGGAAAAATAAGCTTCTGAACTGGTAATTATGAGGAATAAGAAAGGGATAATTTTTGCTGCTGATATCATTGAAAAATCAACTCTTTTTGAAATAACCCAAGAAGTCTCCCCGTATATCGACGCCATCAAAGTTGGAAACATAGTTTTATATACTCACGGATGGGAAATAATCACCGACTTGAAGAGGTTGACAGCCCTGCCTGTGATCGCAGATCTAAAATTAATGGATATTCCTGAAATTGCCGAGAGAATTGCAAAATCGGCTGCAGAAGCAGGAGTGGATGGGATAATAGTATGTGGTACTGCGGGAAGTGATACTATTGCAGCCTGTATGAGATTTATTAAAGACAACATGGTATTTGTATTTACAGAGTTCACTCACTGTGGTGGTCTAATAAAAAGAAAAATGGCGGATGACTATATTGAAATAGCCCAAATACTTGGATGTGCTGGCATTCAAGTTCCAGGAACTAAAGAAAACAGAATACGAAGAGTTAGGAAAAGAGTAGGAAATGATTTAATAATTATATGCTGTGGAGTTGGATCACAGAACTATTGTGATAGAAAAAAGGTGAAAACGTCCTTTGGCAGTGCTATTGCAGCGGGTGCGGATTATGAAATCATTGGTAGGGCTATATACAGTCCTACAACATCCGTTACGCCTCGTGAAGCAGCAATGTTGGCAAAGAAGAAGATTTTGGAAGTGTTGGGTGAAAAGAATTATTAATTGGAAAAGCTTAAATCAGATTGAAGATGGCTGCGGAGGAATAATCTATAAAGTATTAGATACTGAGAATTCTGGCCTGAAAAATGTTGAAATTGCCATGTGTATATTTGCTCCCGGAGAAATTGCCAAGCTTCATTATCATGAGAGATTAGAAGAGATTTATTTCATAATTGAGGGAGAAGGCGAAATTGAACTGAATGGTAAGTGGTTTCCAGTACAAGCTGAAGAAAGCATACCAATTCCAGTCGGGGTAAAGCATAGACTGAAAAATACAAGCGTAGACAACCCTCTAAGGTTCCTGTCAATAAATTCTCCTGAATGGCAAGTCTCCGATATGATTGTGGTAAAAGAATGAGACCTTATGATTATGTATCCTAAAGAGCATCTCATCCTGACCTTGGATGATCTGGACTATGAATCTGCTATTGAATCAGTTGAAAGATTTTATAATCATGTTGACATTTTCAGAGTCGGCATTGACCTTTTTATATCTGCTGGTCCAAAAATCGTCGGAAGCATCAATGAGAAAGGTAAAAAAGTCTTTCTTGACCTAAAGTTTAATGATATACCTACTTCTGTTACAAAAGCCATTATGAATGCTGCAAAGATAGGTGCTTATCTGATCAGCATACATACATCTGTCGGATTGGTAAATATGAAAAGCTGTGTTGATAATGTGAAAGAGCGATGCCTCAAGGAAAATATTCAAAAACCAAAGATAGTCGGTGTAACTGTTCTCACGAGTATGTCCCAAACAACTCTTAAGGAAGAGCTGGGCGTTCGGCGTTCCATTCCTTCGCAAGTGACACAACTAGCACAACTTGGTGAAAAGGCAGGCATTGATGGTGTTGTTGTACCAGCCCATGAAGTGTTCAATGTGAGAAAACACTGTGGAAAAAACTTTTTGATAGCAGCACTAATACGACCTTCATGGGTGCCTCCTGACGACAAACAGACGGCAATTACACCAAAGCAAGCTATAAAGGCAGGCGCTGACTATCTTATCTTAGGGCGAACATTTCTTAGAAAGGATAATCCCGTTGATCTCATTGAGTTAATAAGCGTTGAAATCCTTTCCTGCTGAAGAAAGCCAATTTAGCCTATTAACCGCAGCTCAGCGTCGATAACAGAGGCATTTTGATCCCTGGAGAGCATCTCTTTGGATGAACCTCTCATTTATATCCCGCAGGATTTCCTGTCTTGTCCTGCCCCACTGAGGTGCAATGAGGATATCATCAGGAGAAAGGGCGA
>JAMCQB010000128.1 GCA_023382175.1 Nitrospirota bacterium
GACGGTTTTCTTATAGATGGGATTGTTCTCAGGATACATCCTGATGGTCTTCTTTGCCTTCAATAAAGCCTGGATGATGTCCTTTGCGAGCCGTATGTCCTCAAATGCTTCCATCCCCAAAAATACCACAGATTTCACTATGTGTCAAATAAGGGGAATGCGCTTGTCCCGCGCATAGGTCCTGATGATCATCGCAGTAGTGTGAAGTCTCTGGAGCTTCAGATTTCTCCACCGAATAGACTGCACGTCGCTGTAAGGAAATTTCTCCCCGCGGATCTCTGCCTGGGTTTTCGTTACCTCGTGGTAGAGCGCTTTGAGGGTTTCATCGTCGAAGGGCTTCAGAAAGAGGGGATTGACTACGGTATATCCATCGGATATATCCCTGGCTATGGCTTTTAGACTCTTACCCCTGACGTTGGGCATCCTCGGTCCTCTTTCTCACAAAAAGTCTTGATACCAGTATGCCGGCTTCGTAGAGAACGATGATGGGAACTGCCATGAGGGTCTGGTTAAAAGCATCGGGGGTGGGAGTGAGGAGGGCAGCGATGACAAATGCGATGAGTATCGCATATTTTCTGTTCTTTGCAAGGGTCTTCGGGGTGACGATGCCCATACGGGTCAGGAGAACGATGATGATGGGAAGTTCAAACACGGCGCCGAAGGCAAGGATGAACTTCAGGCAGAAGTCCACATAATTGCCGACGGACAGCATGGGCGTCATGGAACCGGTCTTGTAGGTCAGCAGGAACCCCATGGCAAAGGGAAGGACGAGGAGGAAACAGAAGAGCGCTCCCGCCAGAAAAAGCAGGGAGGCGCTCACCACAAACGGCCCGATGTATTTTTTTTCCTTTAAGAGCAATCCCGGTGATATGAACTTCCAAAACTGATGGAGTATTATGGGGAGGGACAGGATGAGCCCTGCAACAAAGGAGACCTTCAGGTGCATCCAGAAGGCCTCTGCAGGAGCGAGGAACACCAGGGAAGGGTTCTTTATCTTTGCAGGAACAAAGGATACGAAGGGGTAATGCATGCTGAAGCTCATCTCCGACCGGAGGGGGAGGGTGAGAACTTCGAAAATCTCTTCGGAATAGCTGAACGAGACAATGAAGCCGATGAGAAGTGCCGCCAAAGAAACAATAATTCTTTTTCTGAGCTCTGTGAGGTGCTCGGTAAAGGGCATCTTCTCATCTGTCATCTACCTTGTCTTCCTTTCTCGCTTCGGGTAACGTCTTATTCGTTGTATCGCTGACTGTTCCGGCATCTGTCTTGGCCTTTTCCTCTTGGGCTGTGTACGGGCTTTCCGGGGGAGGAGGTGTTGCAGCGGGTTCGACACCCGTCCCGTTCTTTTTTTCTCCTTCTTCAGCGCTCCCTTCCAGGGGCTTGGAGAGCGCCTCGGATTCAGCATGCATCTGTTCCCTGATGCCCTCCATAGCCTTTCGCAGTTCCAGCATGCCCTTTCCGAGGGTCTTCCCCAGTTCCGGCAGCCTCTTGGGGCCGAAAACAATGAGGGCCACAATAAAGATCACGATGAGTTCCTGAATGCCGAGGTCGAACACCTATTCCTCCTGCTCAATAATCTTTTTTATCTTCTTTTCGTCGGAGGGGAAGAGGTACGTCAGGGACAAGAGCAGCCGGAATTCAGGGCTCCTGTTCTTGAAATCATAGCCTGCACCGAGCGTAGTATATATGTTTTCTGCAGTGAGGATTCTGTATCCGAACCGGGCTTCAAGCCGGTCCACCCTGCCCGAATAACTTTTTTTCATGTACAACTCACTGAGGAGGGTGAAATTGTGCGACGCAGAGAAGTCAAGACCTGCGGCAAAGGTGATATCATCCTTGAATTTGCCGGACCCCGGCCGGTAATAAAAGAGGTTGAGGTGTCCCTTTACAGGCCCAACCCTTTTGCTCACAATAATACCCCCTCCGATGCTTCCTCTCGTGCTGAATTCCTCGGTCCCGGAGCGAAGTGAAGCGGTGACCAGATAAGCCACGGAGGGGCCGTATTTCCCCTCTTCGAAGAACCGGTGCTTCAGCCCGATAGCGATATCCTCAAAGCCGTCTGCAGTGTCCTGCCATCCCGTAATGTAGGGTATGGTGATATCCAGCTCAAGAGAATCGGTAATGCCGTGGCCGAATTGACCGGTAATCCGGTAGAAGTCAGGCTCCCGTGATCTCTCAAAACCCAGGGCGATCCCTGACTTGCCCTTTTTAAGGCTTTCTGCGCTGAATGTTGAGAATACCCCGTAGGGCGCCAGAGGCTGAAGTCCCTTGAGATCGAAGGCATCTGCATATCCGGTGAAGGCGATACAGACAAGGAAGAGGAACCCGAGATATTTTTTCATCAGCCTAAAGATAACAGAAAAATTTAATAACTGTCAATAAGTGTTTGATTTCTCTTGACAATTAAGAATGCCATCACTATAATGAAAAAACAGAACGATGAGGGCGCCGACGATGCCGGACCACGGCGGCCCCCCCATCCGAAAAGATTCCATAAGAGGTGCATATGACAAAGGCTGACCTGGTAGACATCATATTCGGAAAAGTGGGGCTCTCAAAGATAGAGTCCCAGAATATCATCGAGATGATCTTTGAGACAATCAGACAGACGCTTGTGGAAGGTGAGTCGGTGAAAGTATCCGGTTTCGGGACGTTCAACGTAAAGAAGAAAAACGCCAGACGAGGGAGAAACCCCAAGACAGGTGACGAACTCCAGATAACGCCAAGGAGAGTGGTCACTTTCAGGGCGAGCAACCATTTTAAGGAACTCATAGAAAAGACAGATGCATAGATCATCAGCTGAAAATATCATCGCTGCAAAAAGACCTTTTCCTGACAAGCTCTTTTACAAGATCGGCGAAGTGAGTAAGATTGCCGAGGTGGAGCCTTACGTATTAAGGTACTGGGAGACGGAGTTCTCCTTTCTGAAACCGAGGAAGAACAAGTCAGGACAAAGGGTGTATGTAAAAAAAGATCTCGAGTTGGTCCTCCAGATAAAAAGGCTGCTTTACGAAGAACGTTATACTATCGAAGGAGTAAGGAAAAAATTTGGAGAACCCGAAGCAGCCGCACAGCCGCAAACCCCTGCAGTTCCCACCCCTGCAAAGGAAGTTGTCGAGAAGGTCAGGCAGAGGCTCAGGGAGATACTGAGTCAAATCCGTTAATCGGGGCGTAGCGCAGCCTGGTAGCGCACTCGCTTGGGGTGCGAGTGGTCGCCTGTTCAAATCAGGTCGCCCCGACCATTAAAATCAAGGGCTTACGAAGTTTTGTAGGCCCTTGATTTTTTTTGATGTCGCAAGAATGTCGCAACTTTTTTTCAGAGACATTTCTTTCCCCTCTTTTCGCGTTCTTTTTTTCATGACTTTTATACCTCCGCATCCTTGTGGATGTATGCTCGCTCCATTCATGACGCTCTCATCACACACTCTGTCAGAAATCACCTCATTCGGCACTGCGTGGTCAAAAAATTTATCAGGTAAAATCATCGCTGCACTGCTAATGACAGGTATTCATTGTTACCGGGGCTTGGTCCTCACACCGAGGATCACAAGCTTGATATCTGAAGGCGGACATTCGGAGCAGGTCGGCAGGCTTCAAAGACTATCATTAAGTCTCGTCAAGACAAATTTCATCTTCGGTATAGCCGTTCTTCTTGCAGGAATACTGTATGTATATCGGGGTTGATGCCTGAAGTGTAGACATCAAACCAAGGAAGTCACTTCTTCTTTTTTTTCCGCTCAACCCTATTTACGGCATCGCGCATGCTTTCTTTAATGCTGTGCAGATATTTTTCGGTGGTGGTTATATTTTTCTGCCCCAGGACTTCCTTGACCGACATGAGATCGGCCCCCATGTCGAGAGCATGGGTGGCGAACGTGTGCCTGAGCATATTCGGAGTCGCCTTCTTCGTAATGCCGGCCTTGCGCGCAGCGGTGATCAGGGCGCGCCTGATGGACTTGATCGGTTTATCACTGTTTGAGAATACCCACCTGCCTTTTCTCTTCTCGTAGAGATCCTTCAAAGTCTGGAGCGCCGTCTTGTTGAGCGGGACGGTCCTCTCCTCGTCGGTCTTTGGTTTCCACTCCGTCTTTCCCTGGATCTTTATCGTTCTGAACTCAAAACTCACGTCGTCCCATTCGAGATAGGTGAGCTCAGCAGGCCGGAGGCCGGTGTTTTTTGCAAACTCCACACGCTTGAGAGCGAGGTCGTAAGTGATGTTCTTCTTCAGAAGTTCGTACTCTTGAGGCGCAAAAAAGGCGTGCTGCTTCTTGCTTTCTTTGAGCATTGGATATTTCAGTTCCACACGCGTTATATATTGTTTGGCCTTCGCGAAGTTCATGATTTTCCTCACCAGACCCATGTGAATGTTGCATGTTCTGTTTGCATAGCCCGTGGATTTTTGCCTTCCCTGGAACGCCAGAAGAATGTTGTCGTTGATGTCCTGCAGCAAGTAGTCCCCGAAAAAGGGTTCAATGTGATTCTTATAGTCCGTCTCCTCGAGTTCTAGCAGCCTCCCCGATTTTGTCTTTTTGACATAATCGAGATATTCATCGGCAGCGGTATGAAAGAGCACGGAGTTTTGTATATCGGCCAGATGAAGCTGCTTGAGGCGAAACTTAGTCCTCAGCTCGGCCTCTCTTTCTTTTGCCTCTTTTTTTGTATCGCCTATCTTACGGTTGAGTCTTACCCCGCCCAGCTTGATGTTTACGTACCAACCGTCTCCCCTTCTATAGACAGTCATTCACTTTCTCCTTCTTTGCTTTATGACTATGTCGAGCAGATTATTCACCTGATGTTTCGCCGCCGCCTTCCTGGCCTCAGTGGTCCTATCCTTATTCATTGATTTGCCTGCCAGTTTGTCAAGATGGCAAAGGACATTTTTTAAAAAAAATTTTCGGGGTCGGCAGAAGGAACCCATCGATTTCGCATGGCGGTTGATGAATCCTTTTGATAGATTGAGCCGGCTGATAAGGTAAAGGTCGTCAACGATGACCGGTATGCCTTCATTGCCTGTTAAGTCAAGCTCTTCGTCAGGCAGTATTTCCGTTTTCTGCATGTCTGTCTTTTTCTCCACAATAGACTGCAAGTATCTATGGTCGTCATTTTTACATGGTGGGCAAATATGTGAATGTCATGCCTTGACTCCGAAGCCGCCCCAGGTCTTGCGGATCAAAAAGGGCTTGTCAGGCCTAATGACCCTTTATTGCTCGATGTCCGCTATTGACGGAAAAATGAGGTTAATCAGGCCCAATAGACGACTCCCTTTCAGTGTCGCTACGCTTTCCATGCTATGAAACAATATTATTTCTCTTTCCTTGCGCCGGGGATGATCGAGGTGCATCTGATGGAAAAAGTCAAAAAAGGAGGTGTATTATTATTTAAAATCAAAATGTTAAGGATAAACCTGACCATTAGTAAACAGTTTATGAATCTTATGATCAGCGGCTCGATTCCTTGCTGTCTGATGAGATACGCTGGAAAATCATCCACCTGTTTGCCTCCCCTTTATTCGACCCCCACTGAAACTCTGTATCTATGCGGACAGTCGGCAGAGGATCGAGTGTTCTCATACCGGTCGATCGCGGCGCAGTCTCCACCAAAAGTGCTGTTTCGCCCGGGATTAAGGCCTTCATTTCCTGACGAGAGCGCTCAGTTGTTCGGGTTTCCGTCCCATAAAGCAGAGTTCTACGGGGTAAGATGCGGGTAGATACCAAAGGGGCAATCGGACGAAGGCCTTAGCAATTGGGTGGGCCGTGGGAATCTCCACGTAACACCTGCCTCGGAAACAACAAGCACCGTTATTTCTCTCTCAATTCCCCAATTCCTTTATTCACTTCTGCACGAAGAGCATTTTTGTCGATCCACTCCCACCCCATGTCTCTAAGGCCTAAAAAACAAAGAAAAAAGAGTCCACACGAGGCCAAAAGTAATATTTCTTCGATGAAGTCTGAATTTCACTTGGGGAGGGGAAATAATGACAGATGGTGCAATGACGGTACTGCAAAAAACAAAAACGGTATTCACGAAGAGGATCCCGATCAAGAACGTCCGGTTCCTCGATGGAACGAATCCAAGACAGGAAATTGTCGAAGATCGCGTCCTTTTCTTCCTTGAGCTCTTCAGGAACGAGGCTGGCAGAACAGTCGCCCCTATAGAAGTCCTCCTGATACAGGCGGGCGACCCCCGGAGTTCGGTATACCTCATTCTTGAAGGACTGCACAGATACGAGGCACTCAAAAGATTGAAGGCTTCCGATGTGCTGGCAAATGTGCATACTGAACCTGCCTATACAGTCTCCGACCTTGAAGACCGAAAAGTCCGAGGCGAGATACTGGAGATGGCATGCCCTTATAACGCGAAGTCGCCGATGCCGCTTACGCTGAAAGAACGGAAGGCGGCTGCAAGGGAGCTTAATGAACTCGGATACTCTGACGAGAAAATTGCCAAAGCCCTGTGTGCGGGTGAACGTTCGATATGGCGCTGGCTAGAGGAAACCAAGAGGGAAAATAAGAATAACCTGAAAGATCTCGTAATCGATAGATTAAAGAACGGAGAGGGGGTCAATAGGTTAGCGCGGGAATACCAAGGCAAACTTGCAGAGACGACGATAAAGTCTTGGAAGAAAGAAGCTGGCATACCCGATATAGGGGGGGT
>JAMCQB010000077.1 GCA_023382175.1 Nitrospirota bacterium
CTTGCAGCCTATAAGGCATTCAAACATCTGGTCAAGGACGGAATGATTCTTTACGACCCCGCCTTCGTGGTCCAGTTAGATGAGGGCCTTGTCTGTGTTCAGAAGCCGGTACCGGCAAAGGCTATGTCTGTCGAAAACTTCGGCAGGCCGGTTTTCGCCAATACCATTATGCTCGGAGTTCTGGCCAACCTTATTGATGGGCTGGACCCTAAAATAGTGCTGGAAAGTATCTTACACGTTATTCCCAAGTATCAGGAAGAGAATAAAAAGGCTTTTGAGATTGGGTATGCCTTACTCAGGGAAGGTGAACATGCTGTTTTAAGATAAGGGGAGGCACAGAGTAGATATGAAGAAGGAAAAAGAGATTTCAGTCGAAAACAGACCATGGTTCAAGGTATGGCCGAGACACCTGCCGAAGAATCTGGAATACCCGCAGGTGCCTGCATGGTGGATAATCGAACGCAATATGAATCGTTTTGCCGACAGGACAGCGATTATATTCCTCAATCATGAGGACCTAAGTGAAATCGAGCGACTGTCTTACAGCGACCTATGGCAGAAGGCAAATTCCCTTGCCGCAGGGCTTCGTGAGCTTGGTATCAGAAAGGGTGATAGGGTAGCGACGCTTCTCCCCAACTCTCCATCGCTCATCGTAAGCTATTATGGCATATGGATGTCCGGAGCATCGATCACCCCATGCAATGCAATGGCCAAAGAAAAAGAAATTGAATACCAGTTGAAAGACTCAGGGGCTCGTATTCTCATTGCAGCAGACACACTTAACGGACTGGCTTCACCTGTGACAGAGAAGTTAGGGCTTACACTCATTGTCGCCTCTGTTGGCGAAAAAATAAACAACAGAAATAGTAAGAATGCTATCCCATTTGAAAGACTGATTTACAACGGAAGAAAACGCCCAACTGATTTCTCTATAGACCCCTGTGAAGATACGGCTGTCTTATTGTACACCGGTGGCACGACAGGCGATCCAAAAGGCGCTGTACTAACGCACTATAATATTGTAGCCAATACCATCCAGTTCGGAGAATGGTATGACTTCAAACCTGGCAAAGAGGCATGCCTCTGCGTTATCCCTATGTCCCACAGCGGGGGGATGAGTGGAGTTATGAACGTACCGCTTTATGCAGCTGCTACGCTCATTGTCATGAAAAGGTTCCTCGCCGAATCCGTTGCGAGGGCGATAGAAAAATACAGTGCAACCCGTTTCTTTGGTGTCCCGACCATGTTCGTCGCCCTCCTGAATAATGAGGTTGCAAGGAAATGTAACATGTCCTCACTTAGGGCATGCCGTACCAATGCTGCTCCCCTTCCCGTTGCCGTTAAGCGGGCATTTGATAAGTTGTGCGGGAAGGAAGTGCTCGTCGAGGGATATGGGCTTACCGAGACCAGTCCTCTTACGCATGCCAACCCCCTGGAAAAAACAAAGGAGGGTTCCATAGGAATTCCTCTTCCTGACACAGACGCAAAAATAGTAGATCTCCAATCAGGTGAGGATCTTCCGAAGGGCTGCGAAGGAGAATTGGTTATCCGTGGTCCACAGGTGATGAAGGGGTACTGGAATAAACCTGAAGCAACTGTTAAGGCTATGGCAGGGGGATGGTTCCATACAGGAGATGTGGCCAGAATGGACGAAGAGGGTTATTTTTATATCATTGACCGTCTGAAGGATATGATTATATGCGGCGGCTATAAAATATGGCCACGTGAAGTTGAGGAGGTCCTGTACCAACATCCAAAAATCCGCATGGCTATGGTGGTAGGGGTCCCCGATGATTATTACGGAGAGGTTCCCAAGGCGTTTATTGTTCCCAAGGACGATTCTGTGGGAAACATCACCAGTGAAGAGATCATAACCTTTTGCAAGAAAAACATGGCCACATACAAAACGCCGCGTCTCATTGAGTTTTGTGAAAACCTGCCTATAAGTCCGCAGGGCAAGGTACTGCGGCGCCTTGTACGGGAAAAGGAACGTGCGGCGGGCCAGGACAAAGGAGTATGTGGTGTTTATCGGAAAGAAGAATGAAATTTGTGGTAAGAGAGCTATTAATAATCTAAACTTCCTTATCTAGCTCTAAAGGTAAGGATTAAAAAAGGGGAGGTATGTTATGGGAAGAACGCTGTGCAAGAGAACCGGGCAGAGGATTTTGTTGGGGCTTATCACGATCGCGGTAATTGCAGGCATGTCCGGGATCTGGGAAATACAAAAAGCTTTTGCCCAGGAAAAATATCCCGCGAGGTCAATAGAATTTATCGTTCCATGGGGACCCGGCGGAGGCGCTGATCAACTGGCCCGGAAGTCAGGAAAATTGCTGGAGGGGATAGTGCATGTTTCGATTCCCGTAATAAATGTCCCCGGCGCAACCGGAGGGTCGGGCCTTGCCAAGCTGTTGGCGGCTCCCGCTGACGGCTACTCAATGGCCATCTATATAGCGGACTCTCATGCCCTGCTCGCCACTTCAGCGCAGAGATGGAAATTGAACGACATTATGCCCGTGGCCAGGATGATCAAGGCGCCCTCTTTCCTCTTTGTCGCCCAGAACAGCCGTTTCAAGACCTGGGCGGATTTTGAGAAAGAAGCCAAGGCAAAACCCGCTACCCTGAGGGTTGCTACATTAGGGTATGGAAGCGTTGACGATATCACGCTCACTTACCTCGAAAGCAAAGGCATTAAAGTGATCCAGGTACCCTATGCCAACCCGGGAGAGCGGTATATTTCAGTCCTGGGCGATCATGTCGACGCACTCTACGAGCAGGCAGGAGATGTTGCCCAGTATCTTAAGAACAAACAGATACGGCCGATTATCGTCTTTGATACGAAGAGGTTTCCTGCTTTTAAGGACGTGCCTTGCTCAAAGGAGCTCGGATATGAAATTTACCTCCCGCAGTTCCGCTCCGTAATCGTCAAGGCCGGCACAGACCCGAAGAAGGTCCAGGCATTATCAGATGCATTTAAGAAACTAGCCGAGACCGCCGAATACAAGGCTTTTCTTCATGAGCAGTACTCAGGCGAAGACAGCTATATGAACACTGAAGATACCCTGAAGTACATACAATCGGAGTTGGACACGATGAAAAAAATCTACAATGCCGGGAAAGAGAAAAAATAATCCCTCTCACGATGGAAGTCAAAGAGTGGCCTCCGGGTAGTGAAATGTGAGGGGGCCACCTTTGGCATGCCAGTGTGGAGCGAAAGAGGAACAGCCTATAAAGGGAGGTAATGGTTCAGAATGGAAACCGCCAGACTGAAAAAAATAGTGCCGTATGTAGTTATTTTCCTTGCCGCAGTATATTTTTACCACCTTGCGAGTAAAGTCGAGTATGTAGCGAAATCGGGATCACTCGGTCCCGATTTCTGGCCCAAGGTGATATTGGCCCTGACAATGGTTGCCTGTCTCTACGAAGTGGTGAAAAACAGTTTTTTTTTCAGAGGCGACCGTAGTGCTCAGAAGATAGAAGAGGCGGAAAGCGTGGAGGATGGCGTCTCGGCAGAAGCCCCCCAGAAATCATATACAGCCCTCCTATTGATCGGAACCTCATTGACCATGGCATATGCCTATTTTGTCGAGGTGCTCGGCTTCCTGTTAAGCACATTCCTCTATCTTTCGTTGTTCATGTTCGTGGGACGGTATAGAAAGATTTGGGTAATAGTGACGAGCAGCGCCGCAGGCACATTGATTCTGGCATTCGTCTTCATCAGGCTCGTCTACATCTCCCTGCCGTACGGGCATGGGCCTTTTTCTGCGATCTCGTTTTTCATCCTGAAACTCATGGGCATTAAGTAAAAAGACATCCTATAAGGGTGTCAAGGCATAAAACAGGTAATGATTAGATATGGGTTGGACGAAGAAAATCGATTGTGTGGCTTTTGGAGAACCCGCCTGCCGGCAGGCAGGGCCGATTTTTCTCCAACCGGGTGTTTTCAGTTGTCAAAGATCGTTCTTTGAAAATTTAGCGTGAAACAAAGACCCTTGCGGGGTTGTAAGGCTCTCCGGATTTCAGCATACTGAGCGCGATCTGGAGGAGCTTTTTGCCGACGCATATGAGGGCCTGCTTCTCAGTTTTCCCCTGAGAAAGCTTCTTATGGTACAAAGTTCGCATCTCCTTATTATGTTTGAGAGAGGCAACGGCGGCCATATAGAGCGCCCATCTCAGGACCTTCGGGCCTCGCTTTGAGATTCTGTTGTCCCGCCTGGTCTGTCCCGATTCATAGATTTTGGGATAGAAACCGACATATCCGACAACAGAGTTAGAGTCAGGGAAGTTGGAACCGTCGGAACCGAGATACGAGATGAGCGCTGCAAGGGTCTTGTCGCCGACTCCTTTAATGGAGAGGAGGTTCTGACCGGGGAAGCTGTCATCATCCTCGGACGGGGAGAGGATCGCCTTCATCTGGGCTTCGAGCTCCTCGATTGATTTTGAGAGGTTCTCAATATGTTTCAGGAGCATTCTCAAGGTAGTTGCCCGGGCATCCTTGGCCCTTCCCGAGTAGATGGAGTTCCTTGCGGCATCTATAAGGCTCTGGATTTCGTCTATGTTGAAATTGTTGCCGACGATCTTGCGGACAATCTTCTCAATGTGCTTTGGTTTGGAGTTTGACAGATGCCAGGCAGTCGGGTACTCAGAGAGTATTCTCATAGAGGCTTGAGAGAACGGTTTTGCAATGACGGTTTTTTCATACTCCGGGAAGACAATGCTCAAAAGGGAACAGACCTGGCGCTGAAGGTTCTTTCTCTCTTTGACGAACTCGTATCTAAGGACGGTCAGCTCTCTGAGGGCTTGGATGTCTTCTTCGGCTACCTGGCTTTGGACATACTCTCCGGTCCTGAGGAGTTGGGCGATGACAAGGGCGTCGATATCGTCGGTCTTGGCCTTTTTAGCCAGGGCCTCTCTGAACTTGTTGGTGTGATAGGGGTTCAGTAAAACGATATGAAAGCCTTTGTCCTTGAGAAAGGAGTAAATATTTTCCCAGAAGCCGCCGGTGGCTTCAATGCCGATCAGGAGATTCTCCGAGGTAATAGAAAAAGCTTCAAATCTTCCCGGCAGGCTCTCCAGCGATTCTTTGTCGTTGTCGAGAGTAAAAGCTTTGAGCTTGCTGCCGGATTCATCAAGGATGAAGTAGCGGGCAGCTTTTTTGGAAACATCGATACCAAGGTGGAACATAAGGCTCCTTTCTGAAACAAGTTTTGATAAGCAGGCTTCTTGCCGTGTTCTGACCACATATAGCCTGGGAGATAAATGGTCCTTCGGCATCAACCGGAGGCCATAGCATCCTAAATGAATATTCCCCAGCCAGACAGGCAGGAAGCAGTAGTCTTTTGCAAATGGTGCCTCTCAAAGAGAGACCCATAAGGAGGGATCTGAACTGTCTCTCCTGCTTAAAAGACTCGTATTAACGATTATAAACTTCTTCACTCTATACATGGGTGAGGATTATACCAGGAGGATGTATGGTTGATATTATTTATAATCTGGGCATCGGTTTTGTACACTGTTTCAGCCTCACCAATCTGGTGCTGCTTATGGTGGGCCTGATTTTAGGGCTGCTGGTCGGAGTCCTGCCCGGCCTCACGCTGGTGATGGGTGTTGTCCTTGCATTGCCTTTTACTTATGCGATGGACATAACTCCGGCGGTCATATTGCTTACCGCCATCTACGTTTCAGGGACATACGGAGGTGCGTTCACCTCGATACTCTTCAGAATACCCGGGGAACCCATTCATGTCCCGCTCCTCTGGGATGGATATGCCATGGCCCGTCAGGGCAAACCGGCGCTGGCACTCGGATGGACTCTTTTGGCAGCCTGTATCGGAGGGCTGGTGTCGTCAATAGCAATGGTCTTTCTGGCGCAGCCCATTGCACAGGTGGCGCTGACCTTTTCATCTCCCGATTATTTCGCGATCGTCATACTGGGACTGATGACCGTGGTCACCCTGAACCGCGGATCTATTACCAATGCTTATATAAGCCTTTTTTTGGGCCTCCTGCTCACTACCGTAGGCGTGGATGCTATATACGGCAGTGCGCGGTTCACGTTCGACTCGCAACTGATGATGGACGGAATTGATTTCCTGACGATCATGGTTGGCGCCTACGGTATCGGCGAGGTGCTGACCCGCCTGGGCGAAGGATTCACTACAGAGCCTATCAAGCAATTAGGCGGCAAGATGAAGACACAGATGCCGTCATTCGGCGAGGTCTGGAAATTGAGAAATATATTCATGCGCAGCACCATCATCGGACATCTTATCGGTCTTATCGCCGGGGCAGGTGCAACCGTATCCTCTTTTGTGGCTTACGGCGTCGAGGGACAGTACAGCAAACGGAAAAAAGAGATGGGCTCAGGTATTCCTGAAGGTATCGCTGCTCCGCAGGCTGCAGCGACAGCATCGGTTGGCGGAGCCATGGTGCCGCTGCTGACTCTGGGGATTCCCCATAGCGCCGCTACGGCGGTAATCCTTGCTGCATTCCTGCTCCATGGATTGCAGCCCGGACCTCAGGTGTTTATAACGTCAGCGCCTATGGTTTATACGATTTTTGCATCCCTGATTCTGGGTATCATTGTCATGTGCGTTATCGGTTATTTTGCCGTCAAACCGCTCGTTAAGGTCCTCGATTACCCCGAATCGGTTATTTCATCTTTTATTATGGTCTTCTGCTTCATCGGTGCTTTCTCCATAAGGAATAACATCACAGATCTCTGGTTCATGATCATCTTCGGGATTGTCGGTTATATTTTTGAGAAGATAAAATTTCCCATAGCGCCTCTGGTATTGGGCGCGATCCTGGGACGCCTGGCGGAAAACTCCTTTATGACCACGATGATAAGCTATCAGAATGACTGGACAATATTCTTCCGGAGACCTGTAAGCGCTGTTTGTATGGTTCTGTCGGTTGCCGCCCTCTTCCTCCCGATGGTAACTCATCTGCTCAGCAGGAAGAAAGAGCAGGCAGCAGAGGTGGAACAAGGCTAAGAATGAAGTTTGATATACGGTTTCCCGCGCAGCATCATTGATCTGATCCCGGCCGGCGATAGTGATGTCGTCATCACCATCATGGCAGCACAACTCCTCACGATCAGCTTCAACTTCATGAACACCACGGAAATGCTTTATAATGAAGAGTGACCTGAAGGAACATCTTTAAAGGCGAAGGAATTATTTTGATGAGTTTCACGTTCGGACACTGAAAAACAATAATGATCCCTTTTTGGACATAAAGGTGCTATGACCTTTCTGATTGGCTTTCTCGCCGGCATCTTCGGCGGTCTCCTGGGAATCGGCGGCGGGATAGTGATGATTCCGCTGATGGTCGGTTTCTTGAAGGTCACACAGCATAAGGCCCACGGTACCAGCCTGGCGGTCATGGTCTTTGTCGGGCTGGTCGGCGCTGCCACCTATGCGCTGCAAGGTTCGGTGGACGTCCTGGCCTCCGCGCTTTTGGCGGCTACGGCTATTGCCACTGCCCATGCGGGCGCCCGACACGCCAGTTCTCTTGCTGAATGGAAACTGAAGCGATCGTTTGGAGCCTTTCTGGTTATCGTTTCGGGTTTCCTGTTTCTTAAGCCTTTCCTTCCCCGTCTTGTGTACTTCGCGGGCGGATGGAGCAAAGTTGTGGTGCTCCTTCTCGCTGGTTCCGTGACAGGGTTCCTCTCCGGGATGATGGGCGTGGGCGGCGCGGTAGTGATGATCCCCGTCATGGTGCTTCTCGTCGGGATGGACCAGCACACCGCACAGGGCAGCTCGCTCCTCACCATGGTCCCGGCAGGATTGGCCGGCGCACTGACGCACATGCGCTACGGCAATGTTCAACCAAGCCTCCTCAAGGGGCTGATCCCCGGGGCCTTTATCGGAACCTATCTCGGGGGAAGCGTCGCGCACTTTCTTCCCGAAGGGATACTGAGATCGGTTTTCGGGCTTATGCTGCTTTGGACGGCTTTCCGATATCTCAGGGTACCGGCACGCCAGGAGGTTCCACAGAGCGACGCCACTTGAAAAAAGGCGGGTTTCTTTTCCTCTCTAAAACCTCATTGTCATCCGGTGGATCATCTCTATAAGCGGTTCCGGATAGACCCCCAGCCAGAGAAGCAGGACGGTGAGCAGCACAAGCACGAGGCTTCCGGTGAGGGGGAGGGATGAAACTGCGGAGACCTCGCTATGGCCCGGCTGTGCGTAGAGGACGACAATGATCCTCAGGTAATAATAAAGTCCGATGGCGCTGTTGATCACCAGCATTATCACCAGGAGCCAGAGGGCTGAACCTGCGCCCGCTGCCACGATATAGAATTTCCCGATGAAGCCGGCGGTCAGCGGAATTCCTGCCAGGGAGAAGAGCATGGCGGAGAAGATCAGGGCAAGCCAGGGCCGATGCCTGAAGAGACCCTGGTAATCCTCCACGGCATCCGCATCCCTTTCTTTACCGGATAACATGGTGACCACTCCGAAGGCGCCGAGAGTGGTGATGAAATAAGCCACCAGATAGAAGGTGACCGCTGTCACCCTCATCACCCCGCCGGCAAGGAACGCCACCAGCAGGTATCCCAGATGGGCGATGGAAGAATACGCGAGGATGCGTTTTATATTCTTTTGCAAAAGGGCAAGAAGGTTGCCCGCGAACATGGAAGCCACTGCAATGAAAGCCACAGCGCCGAATAATGAGGGATAAGCATGCATGTCCACCTGAATGAAATAGCGGAGCAGGAGGGCGAATACCCCTCCTTTCGAAACTGTGGCGACAAAGGCAGTTACCGGAGCAGGCGCCCCTTCATAGACATCCGGCGTCCACATATGAAAAGGGGCCACCGCCAGTTTGAAACCAACCCCGGTCAGCACCAGTGCAAAGCCCGTCAGCAGCATCCCTTTGTTGATCCCCTGAGCACTGATTCCAGATGACATCCGGGAAAACTCCATGGTCCCCGTTTCTCCGTAAAGCAATGCGATCCCAAAAAGGAGAAAGGCAGAGGAGGCAGCAGCCAGAACGAGATACTTTACTCCTGCCTCGATGTTGAGTTCATTCCTTGTGTATGCGATGAGGGCGTAGAGGGACACGCTCAGGATTTCGAGCCCTATGAAAAAAGAGACGAAATGGGTTGATGCGGCAAGCACTGAGGAACCGAGGGTAGAGAGGAGGAGAAGGATATAGAATTCCTCGATATTCTCCCGCCGCCCCTCCAGGTAATCCGAAGACAAAAGGGCCACCACGAAGCTTGCGGCAAGAATCAGACCGATGTAAAAAAGGGCATAATCGTCAAGGATGAGAAGGGACGTCACCTGGCGCGTACCCTGCACACCGAAAAGGGTTATGAAGGCCACGGCGATTCCCGCAAGGGTGAGGAGACCGGAGAAGGCACGGCTCCGGTAAAAGGCAATGCCAAGCATGATGATCACAGACGAAACGGCGATCACCATCAGGGGAATCAAGGGCGCGAGGTCATTTAGTGTCACGGTCAGCTCCGGTGGATACAGGATAAGATATTTTTCCGAAAGAGGTCATGGCGCCGGCATTTTTCTGCAGGGCATTGAGAGCCCCCTTTGCCGTGTTGATGACCGGCTGTGGATAAAGACCGATCCAGACAATCACCGCTACCATGAACGCCATGACAGTCATCTCCCTCATGTTGAGGTCAGGGACCTTCAGATATACCTCCCTGGGTCCGAAGAATGTCCGCTGAATCATCCATAATGAATAGACTGTGGCGAAGACAAGACCTGTGGCTGCGATCGCAGTCATGGGTATGCTCACCGTGTATGCCCCTATCAGCACCAGAAACTCGCCCACAAAATTGCCCAGCCCCGGAAGGCCAAGGGACGCAAGACCAAAAAGGAGTCCCACCCCACCCATCCTCGGCGCAGATGTCCAGAGGCCGCCCATGCGTTCCATGTCCCGGGTATGGATACGCTCCTGGAGGGCTCCCACAATGATGAAGAGAGCCCCTGTGCTGATACCGTGGCAGATGATCTGTATCACCGCTCCCTGGAGGGCAAGCTCGTTCCACGCAAATATTCCGAGGAGAACAAAACCCATATGGCTGACGCTCGTATAGGCCACAAGGCGCTTGAGGTCGGTCTGGCCAAAGGCAAGGACAGCGCCATAGAGGATGCCGATGACCGCCAGCGCCATGGCAACGGGCGTGAAATCGAGAGCCGCATGAGGGAAGAGAGGCACTGCGAAGCGGAGCAATCCGTATGCGCCGGTCTTGAGCAGGAGACCCGCAAGGATAATGCTCCCGGCTGTGGGAGCCTCTGTATGGGCATCGGGAAGCCAAGTATGAAAGGGGACAGCAGGCAGCTTCACCACAAAGGCGATGAGGAAACCGAGCATGAGCAGCATCCCCTCTGTGGAACCCATGGTCGTGCCGAGGAGTTGCGTGTAATCAAAGGTATAGATCCCGGTTCCCCGGGCATGGACAAAATAGAGACCCAGAATGGCGGCGAGCATGAGGAGGCCGCTCAGCTGGGTGAAGAGGAAAAATTTCACCGCGGCAGAGATGCGGTTTTCATGCCCCCAGAGGGCGATGAGAAAATACATCGGCACAAGCATCAATTCCCAGAAGAAATAAAAGAGGAAAAGGTCCAGGGAAAGGAAAACGCCGGTGATACCTGCGAGGCTCCACATGAGATTGAAATGGAAAAAGCCCACTCGCTCCTTTATCTCTGTCCACGAGGCCGCCACCGACATTATCCCGAGGAATGAGGTGAGCATCACGAGGAGCAAGCTGAGGCCGTCCAGGGCGAGATGGAAGCTGATACCGAGCCGGGGGATCCATTCAAGGTTTATGTCGACAAGCCATGACCTGTTTGTGAGACCGGCCCTCTCCGGATACTGCATCCAGAGAAGAAGGACCAGGATGAAATCAATGATGAGGGCGATAAGGGAGATCCAGCGGGGCAACCGGTCATTCCCCCGGCTGAAAAGCCATGCAAGCAGTCCGCCCATGAGAGGGATGAGAATAAGCCAGATGAGTATCACAGGAACACCGTAATCCCGATGGTGATCACCGCGCCGATGGTGATTCCCATGGCATACCATCTCACCTTCCCTGACTGGGTGAGACTTAGGGCGACATGGAAGAACCTGCCATACCACGCCATACCGCCGTATATAAGATCGATGAAATCGTCTTTGTTAGTACGGGCAATCCAGATGAAAGGCCCCACAAAGACCTTGTTATAAAGCCAGTCAAAGCCCCAGCCCGAAAACCAGAAACGGTGAAGGGCCTTGCCTGCCGGATGTGAGGTGAAACGCTCAACATTGAGGGGTGCACGGAGGAAAAGGAGATACGCTATAGAGACGCCTATGAGGGAAACTCCGGAAGCAATGACCTGCTGCATCCCTTCGCCAAGCAAGCCCTCGTGCAGGGTTTTTGCTGATGGCAAGGCGGTCTTCACAAATTCGGAGAAGATCGGTATACGCGGCAGTTCCACAAACCCGCCGATGATCGAAAGAACGGCCAGGATCAGCAGGGGAAACTTCATTGTCATGCCGGGCTTTCTGGATACCCTGCCCTTCGCAGCGCCAAAAAAGATGAGAAATACCATGCGGAAGGTATAGATGGAGGTGAGCAGCGCCCCTGCCATTCCTGCTGCCCAGAACCAGGGGCTGCCGTCCTCCGAAGACAACGAATACCACAGAATCAGATCCTTGCTGTAGAAACCTGCAGTCACCAGGGGCAGTGCAGAAAGGGAAGCAGAGCCGATGAGAAAGGTCCAGAAAGTCAACGGAAGTTCTTTCCGCAGGCCTCCCATCCTGAACATATTGTGTTCGTAGTCAAGGGCGAGGATGACCGCACCAGCGCCGAGGAAGAGGAGGGCCTTGAAGAAGGCATGGGTCATGAAATGAAAAAGAGCGGCTGACCATGCGCCCACCCCTAGGGCAAGGAACATATATCCAATCTGGCTTATGGTGGAATAGGCAAGGACCCGTTTTATATCGTGCTGGGTGAGGGCGCTGAAACCGGCGATCAAAAGGGTCAGGGCGCCGATCACTGCTACCGCTTCCTGGACAACGGGGGCAAGGGTGAAAAGGACATTTGTCCGTGCGATGAGATATACCCCCGCAGTTACCATAGTGGCCGCGTGGATGAGGGCGCTCACCGGAGTGGGGCCTGCCATGGCATCAGGGAGCCACGTCTGGAGGGGAAGCTGAGCGGATTTCCCCAGCGCCCCGCCAAGGAGAAGGGCTGCCGCAGCAACGGCAAAAGTGGATCCAACGGGCCAGGCTTGCGAAGCCCTCTGCATGATTTCCTGTATGTTCAGAGTTCCGAGATTGAAATAGAGAAGGATAAAGCCGATAGCCATTGAAGTGTCGCCCACCCGGGTCACGATGAAGGCCTTCATGGCAGCCCTACCATTAGCATGGTCTTTGTACCAGAATCCGATGAGGAGATAACTGCAGAGCCCTACCCCCTCCCATCCCAGGTAGAGGAGGAGAAGGTTGTCTGCCAAAACCAGGATGAGCATGGAGCATACGAATAGATTCATGTATGCAAAGAAGCGGCTGTATCCTTCTTCCTCTGCCATGAATTCAGTGGAGTAGAGATGAATCAGGAAGCCCACAAAGGTCACCACAAAGGTCATAACGAGCGAGAGCGGGTCAAGGTAGAAGGTTATGGATGGCCTGAATTCTCCGATCTCGATCCACGTCCAAAGAGTCTGTGAAGACAAGTGGCCCTGGGGAGGTGAACTGATGAAGTGCATGCCTATGAACAACGCCACAACTGCAGAAGCTCCCACTGAACCGGTACCGATAATAGCCGCCAGTCTTTTCGGCATTCTCGCGCCCGTGACCGCCAACGCCAGAAACCCGGCAAGAGGGAATGCAGGTATCAGCCACAAAAGTTCCATCATCTCAGCCCCGCATCTTGCCGGCGCAATCAGCATCCAGTGTTTTGAAAACATGATAGAGCCTGATCACCAGGGCAAGACCCACCGACACCTCAGCCGCTGCCATGGTGAGGATGAAGATGAACATCACCTGGCCGTCAGGCTGGCTCCATCGGGAACCCGCAACCACAAAGGCCAGTCCTGCCGCGTTCAGCATAACCTCTATGGACAGGAGAATAAAAATGATATTGCGCCGTACCATAACACCTATGAGACCAAGGACAAAGAGTGCCCCTGCCAAGAGAAGACCGTGTTCGAAAGGAATCTGTGAGATCATGCTCTTCCCCCGCCATCCGATTTTTCACGCCTGCCCAGATGGAATGCGCCCACGAGGCCTGCAAGCAGAAGCAGGGAAGCCAGTTCAACTCCCAGGACATAGGGACCAAGCAAGGCTATACCCACCTGCTTTGGAGTGATAACGTTTATGTCTGAAGGTCTGACCTGCACCCGGACGAGGACGTAGAGCAGCTCTGCGGCCAGGAGAGCAGTGAGGATCGTCGGCCCGACCCATATCTCAGGAGTCAACCACCGCCTCTCCATTTCGGTGGACTGGGGTCCCAGGTTCAGCATCATGATCACAAAGACAAAGAGCACCATGATGGCTCCCGCGTAAATGATAATTTCCAGGGCAGCCACAAAGGGCGCGCCCAGCAGAAAGAAGATCAGGGCCACCGAGAGGAGAGACACGATGAGATAGAGGAGGGCATGCACCGCATTCCGCCTTGTGATCACCATAAAAGTGGAGATGACGGCAACAGCAGCGGCTATGTAAAATGGGGTATTCATCCTTTACCTTTACCTTTACCTTTACCTTTACCTTTACCTTTACCTTTACCTTTACCTTTACCTTTACCTTTACCTTTACCTTTACCTTTACCTTTACCTTTACCTTTCCACTCCCTGCTCTCTGCGCTTTTTTTCACGGCATCAGATCCCTCACATCCACCGGGGGCCCCTCGTTCTCGGCCTCACCCTTATCCTTGCCCTCGATAGACAGCCCTGCCACACGATAAAAGCTGTAGTCCGGATATTTCCCCGGTCCGCTGATGAGAAGATGCTCTTTTTCATACACCAGATTCTGCCGAACATATTCACCCATCTCAAAATCAGGGGTGAGCTGAATGGCATAGGTTGGACAGGCCTCCTCGCAGAAGCCGCAGAAGATGCAGCGCGAAAAATTTATGCGGAAAAACTCCGGGTATCTCCTGCCATGTTCATCCTCTGCGGCCTGGAGCGAGATGCAATCCACCGGGCACGCCACTGCGCAGAGGTAACACGCCACACAGCGTTCTTCTCCATCAGGATCCCTGGAAAGGATGATCCGTCCCCTCCAGCGGGGAGGGATATAGGGCTTCACCTCGGGATAAAGGACCGTCTCCCGCTTTCGGAAGGCATGCAGAAAAACATTCCACATTGTCCTCAACAGACTAAACATGATGGCTCCTCATGGGTATATCGGATCGCCCGTTCTTTGTCATTCCGGGCTTGACCCGGAATCCATGGGTTTCTGCTCTGGATTCCCGCTTTCGCGAGAATGACGTCTTCGGAACCAATCTCATACTATCTTCCCGTCGCAAGGATAATTCCTCCCGTCACCAAGAGATTAAGCAATGCCAGGGGCAGCATCACCTTCCAGCCGTAAGACATGAGCTGGTCATACCGCGGCCTCGGCAGTGATGCCCTGAGCAGAATGAAAAGTCCGATAAAGAAAAATGTCTTGATAGTGAACCAGACGATGGGCGGAAGCGCCGGTCCCATCCATCCGCCGAAAAAGAGGGTCACGATCAGCGCAGAGACCAGGGTGATGCCGAGATATTCGCCCACGAAGAACATGCCGAATTTCATCCCGGAGTACTCCGAATGGAAACCTGCCACCAGTTCGCTTTCCGCCTCGGGCAGATCAAAGGGCAGGCGGTGCGTTTCAGCAATGCCGGCGATAAAAAAGACGACGAGGCCGAGGAACTGGGGGATGCAGAACCACAGGCCCTTCTGGGCATTCACGATATCAGTGAGGTTGAACGAGCCGGCCAGCATCACCACTCCCATGAGGGAAAGCCCCATGAAGACCTCGTAGCTCAGCATCTGTGCCGCAGCCCGCAACCCTCCCAGCAGGGAATATTTGCTGGCTGATGACCACCCTCCCAATGCCACGCTGTATACGCCCAGAGAAGACATCGCCAGGAAGAAAAGAAGACCGATATTGAGATCCACTATTTCAACTCCAGGCGCAAAGGGGATGACCGCGAAGGCCGTGATGATGGTAACCACAATAATTGCAGGAGCGATGATAAATACAGGCTTGTCTGCAAAGGGCGGAATCCAGTCCTCCTTGGTGAAGACCTTCACCATGTCAGCAAGGACCTGGAGGAGCCCGAAGGGACCGACGCGGTTCGGACCGTAACGGTCTTGCCAGAGGGCAAGGAGTCTGCGCTCCAGCCAGATGAGTCCGGCGGCAACGTTGAGGGTCACAAAGAGCACCCCGAACACGATGATAAGTTTCCAGATAATATCGTTCGTCATGCTTTCCTCCCGACCCTTCCCCATGCAGGCAGAGTGATCCCTTCTAAGCCGGCCAATACCGGCAGCCCGGCAACGCCCCGGGGCAATGACGGGTTGATGATTCCCCGGAGACGATATGTTCTTCCGGAGATTACAATTTCCAATTCACTTTCCTGATCTACCTGAAGTCTGCCGGCATCTTCCCGGCTGATGGCAAGATAGGGTTTCGGCGTCCTCTCCGCAATCGCTGGGGAGAGGACACTCAATTCTTCAGAGCCGAAGATGTGGTGGAGAGGCACCATCAGCAATTCATCCTTGCGTGGCTCAAAGGCCTGAGGCACCTTCTGGAAATAGGAAATCTCCCCGCTCACTGTCGGTTCCATCAATCTTTTCCCGGGATCAGCGCCATGGAGCGGACCGCCAACTTCACAATGAAATTTATTCACCGCCTGGACAGAATTCCATCCAGGGGACCAGAAACGTGTTATGAAGGGCGCCGGAGGCATCCCCTCGTATCCTTCCATGGAAAAGGAAAGTGCCGAATCAGAGTCATCCGGGGGTTTCTGTTCATGCACGCTGATATTGGCATGAATAGAGGTGCGCCCGCTGTAACGGTGAGGCTGCCTCGGAATCTTCTGCCCCGCAATGCGGAATCCCGCAGGGGGCGCAATTTCGGCAACGGTCCTGAATACCGGCATCTCATTTGCCATGGCAGAGAGAACATGGTCAAGAGATTGCCACTGTACCGGACGCCGGGAAGCGGTCATGGCATCCCTCAGCCATCTCCAGCTTTCCTGTATTCCTCCTTCAGGGACAAAGGCCTGATAGAACCGCTGGGCCCGTCCTTCATTGTTCACCAGTGTCCCGTCAGATTCCGCAAAGGTTCCCGCCGGAAGCACCACTTCGGCCTTGGCCGCTGTATTGTTGAAGAGATGATCGATCACGATAACATGTTTGCATCGCTCAAAAAACCTTTCTGCCTTTTCGCGGTCTTCCCTTCGATAGAGGTCATTTTCGAGGACTATAGCCGCATCAACTTTTCCTTCTTCCACCAGGTCGAAAGCTTTATTAAGGTCAAAGGCGCCATTCATGCTTCCCCCGGACATGAGACCTAACCCGATGCTGTTACACTCATTCATCACAAAGCTCAACGCAGCATTACCGTTATCTCGGCAGAGCGCCCACACAATAGTGGCGGCTGCGTGCAGTACCGCCTCACTGCCGGTACTCATGCCCGAAATGATAAGGGGACTCCCCGCACTCTTCAGGGAATCAGCAATGCTCTGTGCAAGGGGTATGAGGTCCTCCCCAATATCCGGGACAGCGGGAGCAGAGGGGTCCAGTGCATGAGCAACGGCAAACCCGAGACGGGCAAGATCATCGGGGGAACCGTTATAGGTCCTGGCAGCGATTTCATCCAGTTTTGTTCCATGGGTGGCGGCGATGAAAAGAGGGCCCTTTTCGTGCTGGATAACCTCCCGCGCTGCAGCGTCATCCCATAGGGGAATATTGAGTCTCTTCACCATCTCCATGGGCTTCTGCCTCACCGATTGCCTCAGGGCAAGGCCAAGCAGGGGAGCGGTATTGATGACATCCTCACCAAGAATGAATACTGCGTCTGATAACGCCACATCCCTGAGGGACGGTGTGCGGGCAGGGCCTTTTCTCAGTATCTCTATTGCAGCGGAAGTGAGCTGATGTTCCTTTTCTGAAATCCCCGGGAAGAAACGTTCAGGCCCCACCAGGGTCCTGAGGGCAAAGTTCGCCTCGAGGGAAGCCCTGGGTGAGCCGATACCGATCACCTTCGCTCCGAAATAGAGGATGTTCGAAAGGTGCCCAAGTACCCTTTCCTCAGAGGCAGGTTCGAGGGCGCCATTGTCCTTATTCCTGATGAGGGGTTCTCGGATCCTCTCTTTACTGTTTACAAATTCATAGCCGAACCTGCCCCGGTCGCAGAGGAAATAGCCATTCACTTCACCATTGTAACGGTTCAGTATCCTTCGCAGCTTGCCATACCGCTCGCCGGGGATGGTGTTGCAGCCGAGCCCGCAGTGCACGCAGACAGAAGGAGCTGTCTGGAGGTCCCATTTGCGGGTGTAATGTTTTTTCAGGGTCTTGTCTGTAAAAACACCGGTGGGACAGACCTCAACGAGATTGCCGCTGAACTCATTTTCCAAAATCCCGTCTTCATATCGCCCGAAGTAAACATGATGGTGAGAGCCAAAGACATTCAGGTCCCGTCCTCCTGCGTAATCGCAGTAGAAGCGCACGCAACGGTAACACTGGATACAGCGGTTCATCTCATGGTTCAGAAAGGGACCGAGGCACTGATTCCTGTGGGTGCGTTTTCTGAAACGGGTCCTCCGGTAGGAATGCCCGGTCATCACTGTCATGTCCTGGAGATGACATTCTCCGCCTTCATCGCATACGGGGCAGTCGTGGGGATGGTTCAGCATCAGCCATTCGATAACGCTCGCCCTGAACTCTTTTACCTCGGGATCGTCTATGGAGATGCGGGCGCCGTCTGCGGCCGGGGTCATGCAGGACATCACGATCTTGCCTCTGGTATCCTTCTCGTCCCTGAACTGCTTCACCGCGCACTGACGGCAGGCGCCCACAGAATGCATTGCAGGATGCCAGCAGAAGTAAGGGATGTTGAACCCGAGGAAGAGACATGCCTGCAAGAGGTTCTGTCCGTCCTTCACTTCGTAGGGTTTGTTGTCAATGTAAATCGTCGCCATGAGTTATCGTGCGCCCTTTTTCCACGGGCATTTCTTCTCCCTGATATGCCTCTTTCAAAATCTTCTCTGAAATATTTCAAAGCGCTCTGAAGGGGCTCCACAGCGCCCGGTGCAAGGGCACAGAACGTATTCCCCGGACCAAGCAGTCTGCACTGCTGTTCAAGGATCTCGACGTCCCCGGGCTGCCCTTCTCCTTCTTCTATGGCCTGGAGGATCATGGCTATCCAGGGCAGACCTTCACGGCAGGGTGTGCACAAGCCGCACGACTCCCGCGCAAAGAACCGCTCCAGATTCAGCGCCATTCCCACGGGACAGGTCTTATGGTCAAGAACAATCATCTGGCCTGTGCCCATGCGGCTTCCGGCCTTTTGCACTGAATCATAATCCATCGGCACATCCAGATGCTCCTCCACCAGGAAGTCAGTGGAAGCGCCGCCCGGCAGAATGCCCCTGAATTGATACCCCTCTTTCATCCCACCGGCATGCACTTCCAGAAGTTCCTTCATGGAAGTGCCCATGGGCAATTCCCAGGCACCGGGTCTTTTGACCTTTCCGCTCATTCCGTAGATCTTTGTGCCGCCGTCTTTTGTATGGCTCAGGCCCTTGTACCATTCAACACCTTTGGTAATGATATGAGGTATGTTACAGAGGGTCTCGGTATTGTTCACAATGGTCGGCTTGCCCCAAAGCCCGCTCACCTGGGGATGGGGCGGTTTTGCCCGTGGTATGGCCCGTTTCCCTTCCAGGGCATTCAGGAGCGCTGTCTCTTCACCGCAGATATAACGTCCTGCACTCACATGGAGACGGAGTTCCAGGCTGTAGTCCGATCTCAGGATATTCTTGCCGAGGTAGTAGTTCTCGTAGGCTTCAGCAATAGCCCTCTCGATGCGCTCCGCCGCAAGCCGGTATTCCCATCTCAGGAAAATATAGGCGATGTCCACATTGAGGGCATAGGCGCTGACGATCATGCCTTCGAGCAACTGATGGGGATTGCCTTCGAGCAAGAGACGGTCCTTGAACGTCCCCGGCTCCATCTCGTCTGCATTACAGATCAGGTATTTCGGACGGGGCACATCACTGCCCATGGGCATAAAGCTCCATTTAATACCGGTGGGAAAGCCTGCTCCTCCCCGGCCCCGGAGGTTAGAATTTTTCACCGCATCCACGATATCCGGGGGCGCCATGCGGAGCGCCTTGTGCACCGCCTGATAACCGCCAACCTCTTCGTATTCCTTCAGCGTCAACGGCTGTCGGTCAGGCTTCATATTCCCTGTGAGGGGTCTTTCCATTATGTTTCCTGTCGGCTCCTAACGGTATTTTTCGAGGATCCCGTCGATCTTCTCCGGCGTCAGGTACGTATAGAGCATCTCATCGATCATCATGGCCGGGGCGCGGTCACACGCTCCGAGACAGGCCACAGGCAGCAGCGTAAACTGGCCGTCGGCACTGGTCTCGTTGAGTCCGATCCCAAGGCGTGAAGTGAGCTGATCCAGAATCTTCTCGTATCCCATGACCCAGCAGCTCACGGAATCGCAGACCAGGATCACATGTTTTCCCACTGGCTTTCTGAAGATGAGACTGTAAAATGTGGCCACCGCATCCAGCTCCGCAGGCGTCATCTCCAGGATTCCGGCAAGGTCATGGATCTCATCCGATACCCAGCCCCGGTGCTTCTGGACGATCTTCAGAACCTCTACGGCAGCGGCCCTTTTCCGCTCGTTCTGCAGGATCTCCCTTTCGATGTCACGTCTCTCTTCTTCAGTCAGCATGGCTTTCTATCCTCTATGCAATTGTCAGCAGGGACGGCTGACCTGTTTTTGTATTTTGCTCAACCTCAACCTTAACCTTTTCCCTCTTCCTTTTATCTGTCCACATCCGCCAGCACATAATCGATACTCCCGAGAATCGCCAGGAGGTCAGGGACCATGAAACCACGGCTGATATGCGGAACCATCTGGAGATGAGGGAAGGAAGGCGTGCGGATGCGCACACGGTACGGTACCGTACTGCCGTCACTCACGAGATAATATCCGTTGTTTCCCTTTGTCGCCTCTATGGCAAATGCAGCTTCACCCGGCGGGATCACCGGCCCCCAGCTCACATTCAGGAAATGGGTGATAAGCGTTTCGATATCATGCATGGTTCTTTCCTTGAGGGGAGGCGTCGCAAGCTGATGGTCCGATTTGTACGGGCCTGACGGCATATTCTTCAGGCACTGTTCGATGATACGGAGGCTCTGGCGCATTTCTTCGATACGCACTACACCCCTGTCGTAACAGTCCCCGTGCTGCGCCGCAGGGATATCGAACTCGAATTGATCATACCCTGAATACGGCCGCTTTTTCCGGAAGTCCCACTCAAACCCGCATGCCCGCAGACCGGGACCGGTCACCCCCCATTCCATGGCCTCATCAAGGGTATAGCTGCCGATACCCATGGTGCGCGCCTTGAAAATGCGGTTCTGCATCACGATTTTGTCGTATTCCTTCAGCCTGCTGGGCAGATAATCCAGAAAGTCCTGCACCATCTTGTCCCATCCCCTGGGAAGATCCTGGGCCACGCCGCCGATGCGGAACCACGCAGGATGCATCCTGCCGCCGCACACTGCCTCCATAAGGGAAAAGATCCGTTCCCTATCATTGAAGGTATAGAAGACCGGTGACAGCGCTCCCACATCCTGTGCAAAGGTGCCGTACCACACCAGATGGCTCACGATACGGAAAAATTCAGCCATCATGACGCGGATCACCTTTGCCCTGGCAGGGACTTCGATCCCTGCCAGTTTCTCCACGGCAAGGACATAGGGAAGATTGTTCATCACGCCGCCCATATAATCAATCCGGTCGGTATAAGGGATGAAAGTGTGCCATGACTGCCTCTCACCCATCTTCTCCGCAGCCCTGTGGTGATAGCCGATGTCGAGGACCGCATCCACGATCTCTTCACCATCCAGTTCCAGTATGACCCGGAGAAGGCCGTGGGTGCCGGGATGCTGGGGGCCAAGGTTCAGGAACAGGAAGTCCGTATCCTCGTGCCGTCTCTTCATGCCCCACTCTTCAGGCCGGAACTGGAGTGCCCTCTGCTCCACGTCTTCTTTTTCCCCGGGAAGCTGGAAAGGTCCCATCTCAGTAGCCCGGGCAGGATGTTCCTTGCGAAGGGGGTGCCCCTTCCAGGTAGGAGGCATGAGGATACGCGTGAGATGGGGGTGCCCATCAAAGGTGATGCCGAACATGTCCCAGACCTCCCGCTCATACCAGCTTGCAGAAGGCCAGATTTTCGTCACGCTGGGAAGAGAAGGATACTCTCCCCTGAGCGCAACCTTGATGCGTATGTCTTCGTTTCGATCATAAGAGAGAAGATGATAGAGAACAGTGAAGTCACTCTCCGGCTGACCCTGCCGGTGAGACCGTACACGTTCATCGATGGCAGTGAGATCAAAGAGCATCCGGTAAGGGTTATCCGTTTTTGTTTTCAGATAGGTGAGAATCTCAGTGACTCTGTTCCAGGGCACCCATACGGTAGGAATGGCGTCACAGGTTGGCTGATCAATGATCGTCCCTTCGCCGAATGTGGTCCGGAGCTCTTCTGTGATGTGCAGGGTATTCTCCATACAGGGAGGTCAGACCTCGTCCGGGGAAGGGAATATGGCGGCCTGCTGCCTCGCCGCTCTTTTCAAATCCCGCAGAGAGGGCCTTTCAGGTCTCACCACTCCCTGAGGTCCCATGACCCAGCTCAGGGGCCTTTTCTCCTTGCCCACCACATCCTGGAGGAGCACCAGGCCTTCCAGGAAGGCATCGGGACGTGGGGGGCATCCCGGCACGTAGACATCCACGGGAAGGAACTTGTCTACTCCCTGAACAACGCTGTAGATGTCATACATGCCTCCCGAGTTTGCGCACGAACCCATGGAGATGACCCACCGGGGTTCCATCATCTGGTCATAGAGCCTCTTGATCACCGGGGCCATCTTTATGAATACCGTCCCCGCTATGACCATCAGATCAGCTTCCCGGGGAGTCCCTCTGAGCACCTCTGACCCGAAACGTGCTAGGTCGTATTTACTGGTGATACTGGTGGCCATCTCCACAAAGCAGCAGGAAAGACCGAAATTGAAAGGCCAGATGGAGTTCTTCCTGCTCCATGCCACAAGGTCCTGCAGCTGGGTAAGGAGAACACTGCGGCTCACCGCATCTTCAGCAGAACTCTGCTCTCCCTGTGCCTGAGGGAAAGCGTCTGTTTTCTTCAATGACCAGTTCATGGATTAATACCTCTTTCTCTCTTCACTTCTCCCCTGCCGTCCCGGCGTTCCCCACTCCAGCGCACCCAGGAGCCATAAATACACAAGGGCGGCCACAAGAACCCCGATGAAGACCAGGATTTCGATGTACCCTGCCCAGCCGGCTTCCCTGAGGGCCACTGCCCAGGCAAAAATGAACACAGCTTCAAGGTCAAAGATCACAAAAAACATGGCGATGAGGTAAAACTTCACGTCGAAACGCACATGGGCGGACCCCGTGGAGGCAATGCCTGATTCATAGGGCTCGCCCGTTGCCCTGTCCATGTGTCTCTGCCCCAGGACAAAGGAGACCCCTATCATCGCCGTCACTAGGATGACAGCCGCCGCAAAATATATACCCAGAGGCCACAGCGCGGTCATTTAACGGTCTGTATCTCCAAAATGTTTTCTCCTTTGAGGCTCTTTCAAAAGTCCTGACCACAGAGGTCACAGAGCATTCCGTAACTCGTAACGCGTCACGCGTCACGTGTAACGAAAATATTCGGCTCTGTGTTCTCTGCGGTTTAAATAGTTTTGCAAAAGGCTCCTTTATGTAAAACCTATCATATTTTTCAAATCAGGCCTGTTTGGATCTTTTATTCCAGAGTCCGCCAAGGACAAGAATGATCACCCCGTAGACCACCACCACAAGAAGGAAGAAACTGCGGGGCTGCATACCGGGATTCTGCAGCTGGGCACGGTCCACCCCGTTGAGTTGAAGAATGTAAGCTTCCACGTTGGCGATCTCCTGTTGCGTGAGGGTATTGGCGTCGCCAAAGGCCGGCATCCTGATGGCCGGGTTGGGACCGGCAGGAACAGATCCGCGTTGGATATACCTGTCGATGTTCTCGGCGAACGTTTGTGCATCAGCGCTGAAAAGTTCACGTTCAATGGGACTGAGATTCGGAACCTTTCCTTCCTGTGAGCCAGGGTTCGGAACATTGGTCACTCCCTCCGGCCCATGACATGAGGAACAATTCTTTTTGAACACCTCAGCTCCCCGCTCTGCGCTGCCGATGATGTAGGCTGCCTTTCCCGGCATGCCGCGATCCTGGGCAGCGTCAGGAGTCGTCTTGCTGCCCTGAGCGGTTACCGGCACGGATGCTGCCTTTGCGGGAGACGGTCTTGCCGCCTCACTGGTTCTCACAGAAAAAGTATCCTTCAATGATGCTACTGGTGAAAGTCCTTTCTGCGAAGTGGCGGCAGGCTTTGCAGGGGCCTCGGCAAAGCCGGGACTCAAGTAGCCGATGATGCTGATCCCTATGACAAGAGCAGCAAGGATGAAGGCACAGATCATGGCAATGGGACGCTTGAGAGGGTTTCGTTCCGGGTTGCGGTCAATGAAGGGAAGCAGGACCAGGATCAGAATGAGGACCGTGGGAACGCCCACGGTGCCCACCGGTTCCAGTTTCCCGGGGAAATACTTAAGCGCTTCATAGAGAAAGAGAAAGTTCCACTCGGGCTTCGGGATATAGGAGACATCAAGGGGGTCTGCCATTCCTGAATATTGAGGCGGGAGAAAGACCACAAGAAGAATGAGAAGGAGAAAGACAGTGGTGCCGGCAACGGCATCCTTAAAAACCTGGTCCGGCCAGAAGGGATCTTTTTTCATCCGCGCCTCTTCGTCCCATGGGCCTACACTCCCGAAACGGCGCATGGCAATGATATGGATCACGAACAGGGCGAGAAGAGCCCCGGGAAGGACAGCAGTGTGGATAACGAACAAACGGGAGAGGGCCAGCTGTCCCATCTCTTCGCCACCCCGCAGCAACTGTTTCGTGAGATCACCCACAAGGGGAACAGTCCCCGCGATACTGGTGCTCACGTCTCCTACCCAGTAACCGCGCTGGTCCCAGTGCAGAGGCCCGCCGGTAAAACTGAACCCCATTGTGGTGAGAAACAGGGTCACGCCAGCAATCCAGGTAAGTTCACGGGGTTTCTTGTACGCACCCCAGAGAAAAACCCTTGCCATATGGAGGAGGACCAGGATCACCATGAGCTGTGCTCCCCAGAAATGGATGCCGTGTATCAGCCACCCGAAGGGAACCTGAGTCCTCAGATAACTGATGCTGTTGTAAGCATGATCAGTGGCCGGGACATAGAAGAAAAGCTGCATGATGCCGGACAGTATCTGGAGCATGAAGACGATCAGGACAGCGCTCCCCAGGGTATAGGCATAACGGGCGCCTCCGGGGATCTCCTCTTCCAGGGCAAGATGTATCAGGGGAGAGAGGGGCCATCTCTCATCCATCCACTGTTTAATCTTCGTGAGCATCACAGCCTCCTAAAGGGAAATTTTTCCCGATGTGCCGACGCGGAATCGTTCGTACCGGACAAAAAGCACGCCGTTTTCGATCTTGTAGGGAAGGGTATCAAGGGGCCGCGGAGCCGGCCCATAGAGCACCTTGCCGTCCAGAGCAAACATGCTTGCATGGCACGGGCAGGCAAATTTTTCGATCTTCGGATTCCATATAAAATGGCAGCCGAGATGAGGGCAGTTGGGTGAAAAAGCGGTCACCGCATTGCCGGCATGTCTGATGAGCCAGACGGAGTAAAGCGTATTTTCATGATGATAAGCGTCCTCAGTCAGGGCCTGAAATTTCACTTCCACAGGCTGCCCTTCGGGTAAAGAACCAATGTCGGTTACCCTGGACCATTCCGTTTTTCTCTTTCGCGCTGACCCGATGAGACTGCTGACAAAAGGGATTCCCAGTATCAGGGCATTGAGTGAGGCGAGAATACCGATGGCAAGCTTAAGGAATCTCCGGCGCGTGGCATTCCCCTGTTGAGACTCTTCGTGATGCAGATCATTCATGACAATAGCCCTCCTTATCTCCCTCTTTCCCTGTGGGCGAGACTTATGGTAAAGCGCCTTTTTCAGGGTATTGATTCCCCTGTCCCGCCTTTCTCTCTTTATTGAATATTACCATGTTCATTGTGGGAGTCAAGGGCATTAAGGGGCTTTGTCAGCATAGGCAGCAGGTTTCTCAGTATCAAAAATCCAGAGGGCTTTTTGCTTCCTTGAGGGTCCTGCTTGGCACGCAGTGGGTATAGATCATGGTGGTACGGACGTCGCTGTGGCCGAGAAGAGTCTGGATTGTCCGGATATCGTAATTGGCCTGCAAGAGATGTGTGGCAAAACTGTGGCGGAAGGTATGAGATGTGACTCGCTTGGTGAGTTTCGCACGACGGACCGCCTCGTAAAGCGCTTCCTGTACATGCTTTTCATGCAGATGATACCGCCGCTTCTCTTTCTTTTCAGCCACAAACGTCAACGATTGCTGCGGGAAGAACCACTGCCAGATGAAATCTTTTACCGCTTTCGGATATTTCTTTTCAAGTTGATCATCGAGAAACACTCCCGTATATCCCGCCGCGATATCTTTGTCATGGAGCTCCTTGACAACCTCAAGCTGCGCCGTCAGCTCGGGAAATATCTTCTGCGGTATAGGCACTGTCCTGCTCTTATTGCCTTTCCCTCTGACCGTGAGCACCCCGGCGTCAAAATTAAAATCCTTCACCCGCAGCTTCACGCCTTCGAAGAGACGAAGACCGCAGCCGTAAAGGAGCTTAACGACAAGATTGTAAGGATGTGAAAGATGTTTCAATACGGAATCGATCTCCTGGCGGGCAAGCACAACTGGAATATAGTTCGATCTCTTCGCGCGGGGAATGTCTTTGTGCTCGCCGAAATCCTTTTTGAGAATATGACGGTACAGAAACAACAGCGCGTTGAACGCCTGGTTCTGGGTTGATGCGGCAACTTTGCAGTTTACCGCAAGATAGGTGAGATATGCCTTCACATCATCCGCCGTCAGCGCATCGGGAGTTTTGTTTCGCAGGTAGCCCTGAAACTTGCGGCCCCAATCCGCATAGGTCTTGAGCGTTTTCTTGGAGTAGTGCCGCATTTTGATCTCCGAGGCAAGACTCCCGATGATTTTGTCCCAGGCCGGAGAAGTGGATTTTCTCATGCAACGCCATTCATTAAAATGGCTTTCACTCACCTGCCCATTCCACTCGCTTTTTCCTTCGCCTTGCACTGGAGAGGCAACGATGGGTCTGTGTCCATCATTAAGGCCGGGATTATCAACCTTGTCACCCTTCGATTGAGAGTCAGAGATGACAGCAGGCGGGGGCTGTATATTTGAAAACTCTGGTTTTACGTTTTCCGATTTAACGGGGCCGGGCTTCAACCGGGGCTGAGACCCAAAGAAGAGCGACAGCGCATGAGCAGCCTGTTTCTGCTGTTCCGGGCTTTGATTCTTTTCCCGCAATTTCAGGATGAATAAACGCACTTGCTCCGATCTTGGCTCCGGCAGCGGATACTTGCTGCGAAAATCCAGAAAATATCGCAGCCACTTCCGGTAATCGGCGTGGCGGGAAACAGGAACCGCTCGTTTCTTAAGAACGGCGGAATACTGTTCTAAAATATCTGTTGGAATTATTTCCATAAGCTGTTTCACATCGGGACTAATATTCATATCTGCATATTAGTCCCTGATAAAATATAATGAAATTCAACAAATACGTCAAGTTTTTTTGTCATTGACTAAGTGAAAACCTTATGATAGCCTTAACAGTATCCGTTCAGATAATAACTGGTTGGGCACCAGTCAGGAGGTTACGTTGATCAAATATCGCGCTCTGACAATCGTTGCCGCTGTCGTAACGCTATTCGGCATCGGCCACCACATTAGGAGACAATCATGAAAGGTAAAGAAACGGCCAAGTTCTTCGCCGGATTTGCGGCGAACCAGGTTCTGACCCACGGTGGCCTTGCCATCGGCGGCGTTCAATTCACGCTTTTCGGTATTCCGTACACTCCCACATTCAACACCGTCGCGGCCGCCGTGTGGGCGATCGTGTTGTTGCTCCTCGTCTACTATGCGTGGATCAAGAAGTGATCGCGGCATGATGGAGGTCTCGAAAATGAGCCCTCACATGAGATCTGGTGCCCAATCGGGTAAGGGACGGTAATTAACCGTCCCTCCCCACAACACCCCGCATGCGGGTCCGCACGGGGCGTTTCGCGGAAATTATCGGTCCGCCTCAGGCGGACGGATAGTGAATCCCAATCCACAATGTACGTATGGAAGTAAGCCCCTGCTTTTGTAGAAACTCGTTGCCCAAGCCGCAATTCGTAGAGAGAGTTTTAGAAAGATGCCAATAGCCCTTTCTGCTCAACCCTGTGAGAATCGCTTGATGCCTCGGAGCACCGAGCTTGATCAGTTCCCCGATGCGCCGTTTCACCCTGCGCCACTGTTTCCAGTAGCACATGCGAATGCGACGACGCAGCCAATGGCCTACCTCGACGGCATCGTTATACTTCAAAGCGATACCGAAGTAGTTCATCCATCCCTGAAGATAGGTACGGGTTTTCCTGTACCTGTAGTCCATCGAGACACCCCAACTGCGGCCAGTAAGGCGGCGCAGTTCGGATTTAAAACGTTTGGTGGATTTCTCAGAGACAGTAAGCCTCTTACGTGTAAAGGTAAAACCGAGGAAACAACTCTCCTCCGCCTTCACCACCTTGCTCTTGTCCCTGTTGACCTTCACCTTGAGCTTTCTCTCAAGGTATCGGCTGATACTTTCCATCACGCGCTCTCCGGCACGTTTGGACTTCACGAGGATGATAAGGTCATCGGCATATCTGGCGAACCGATGTCCCCTTCTCTCCAGCTCCTTGTCGAGGTCATCCAGAAGAATGTTGCTCAGAAGCGGTGAAAGCGGCCCTCCTTGCGGAACACCTTTGGAGGTTTTGTTCAGTCTTCCGTTTACGACAACACCGGCCCGAAGGTACTTTCCGATCAGCCGAAGGATGCCTTTGTCTCTGACTCTGAGGGAAGCCCGTTTCATCAGTATGTCGTGGTTGACCATATCGAAGAACTTCTCAAGGTCGATGTCCACGGCGTAAGCGTATCCTCTCTGAATATCTTTCAATACCTTCTTGACGGCCTGGTGCGCAGAGCGGCACGGCCTGAACCCGAAACTGGATTCGGAGAAATGGGGATCAAAGACAGGAGTGAGAACCTGGGAGATCGCCTGTTGAATCACACGATCCATGACAACAGGGATACCGAGGTTACGAGTTCCTCCGCTGTCTTTGGGAATCTCTACTCTCTTAACCGGACAAGGATTATACGACCCATCCAGTAAAGAAGCTTTGATTCCTTTCCAGTTCTCATGGGCATACTCGGGAAACTCCTCGATGGTGATATCATCAATACCGGGAGCACCTTTGTTTG
>JAMCQB010000116.1 GCA_023382175.1 Nitrospirota bacterium
TACTTTCATCCGGCGTTCTTCTGTTTTTAGGTTTCCCGGGTGACGCCTATTGCGTCAGGCCGCAGCGTTCTTTGACGCCTCTTTCTTTCTGTAAAAAGAAATGTAATTGCCCGCCCACTCGTCCTTGCCCAACAAAAGATCGGCTGCCAAAATAGTCTGTGTAATCTCGATGACTGTCGGATCTGCGATATAGGCAGTCATGCCGCAGGCCGCTCCCAGGGCAAAGAAGGCGGTATTGATGACTTTCCTGTCGGGCAACCCATGGGATACGTTACTTGCTCCCACGACAATATTCAGGTCAAGCTCCTCTGAAACGCGTCGTGCGGTATCAAAGGTCACCTTGCCGGTTTCCGTATCAGCGCCGATGGGCAGCACCAGAACATCGATGAGGATGTCTTCCGGAGCTATGCCGAGTTTCACTGCCCTGTCCAGGATCTTTTTTGCGATAGCAACACGGGTGTCCGTATCCTTGGGAATTCCCCTTTCGTCATTTACCAGTCCTATTACGGGAACGTTATATTTCCTGGCTAACGGCAGCACGGTCTCGAGGTTCTTCTCCTCAGCAGTAGTAGAGTTCAGCAGCGGCCTGCCAGGACACACTTTCAAAGCAGCCTCAAGAGCCGCCGGGTTTGAAGAGTCAATGCATATCGGAACATCTACTGCATCGGCAACCTTTTTCACCACTTCAGGCAGAAGATCTTCCTCGTCAATTCCGGAAGCTCCGACATTGACATCAATGATGTGGGCCCCTGCCTCGACCTGCCGGATCGCTTCCTTGATAATATAGTCGAAGTCCCTCTCTTTGAGGGCTGCCGTCAACCTTTTTTTCCCCGTGGGATTGATCCGTTCTCCGATGATAACCGTGGGCGCCGTCTTCGAGATTACTATCCTGCTATTTTCCCCTTCTACAACTGTTTCCACGCTGTTCCTCCTCATATTTTCGTATGTCACGCTTTATCTTTTAACATAGAACTTCTTTTAATTTCACTCTTCTATAACTGCATCGGTAAAGCTCACAATGCCGACAGTTATCTGAACGCGCCTCTTCAATTCCATCTCTTTGCAACTTGTAAGCAAAGGAAATCGATTTTCGAGGGTTCATCATATACGCTTCATTTATCGTTACTCCCACGGTCTCACCGGAAAAATAATCAAAGATAATATTTTGCCCGTCAAGTTGCCAATTTGCACACCCGGGACTGAGTCTCTCTGAAATCCCTAAACCTTCGTGGGAAGCTTTACTCCTGATCTCATCACCGACTAACTCAACCAAATTCTCTGTGGCAACCGTGCCACAAGCATCAAGAACCAACCATTCCAAATACGCTCCCTTTCTAAAGTGGCTGTCTGCCAAATCCTCCAATTCTGAGCCGATACTACATATCCCGAGAGCTATTTTTATTGCGCCTTTAAAAATGTAGTAATCTTTTAAGAAGACGTTATCAATAAAAGAGTAAATTGCACGAGGCTTTATTAACGAATATGCAAGGATGATCTGATTCTCTATGATTTCTTTAATTGCCGGAGAAATATCTTCCTTGCTCTTCCTGTAGCCCAAGTATCTCAGGACTTCAGGCAGTTCAATGCTTATGTTACCCCTTAGATACTTTCTTAAATACCTCAAGTTAGAACACCTCTAAGACCGCAGGATTTATTAAGTTGCCTAAGAACAGGAGGTTCTCCGCACACGAAGAGGAGAACCTCCTGTCAAGGCAGTTACGTGAAAACCTTTTCAGCCTTTTATCATATCCTCCAGAGATCTACCCTTCCCTTCAACACCCTTTGCCGCCCAAAACAGAGATCCGATGAAGCCGGGCAGCACTATAACGGCAAGAACATACGCAACAGTCTCAATCGACTTGGTAGACTGATAGACGCCTGTCAGAACAGGAGGCGCAATAACTCCGCCAAGTCTTCCGAAGAAGGTAGCCCAGCCGATTCCCGCAGCGCGGATACGAGTTGGAAAAATCTCTGACTTGATCACATATTCTGTAACCCATCCCCACGTATAACAAAACTGCATTATGCAGAGAGAAATCACCGCTGCCGTGGTGCTGGTAACGAAGATCATGCTCAAGGCGGAAAGGGGGAAGGTCAGATAGGAAAGTACGCCGGTAGTCTTTCTGCCGACCGTGTCCACCATACCCATCGAGGTCATGCCGCCCAAAAAGGCGCACATGAAGGCTAACATCATGTAGAGGGGAACATCAGCCGCCGGCGTGTTTGTTGAGGGGAAAAGAACCAGAGATGCGTAGGCAATCGAGCCGTAGCCAAGCGCAACTTGCGAGAAATTCATGGAAGCTCCCAGGGCCACCCTCCCCGGGTATTTGGTGATCAGTTCCTTTGTCTGCTGCCATGTGGTATGTACCGTTGGATGAATAGCGATAGGCTCTACCTCCGGTAATTCTTTCAGACCCTTTTTCTCCATTACATATTTTTCAATGGAGTCAACTATTTTCTCAGCCTCTTTGAACTTATGCCGGTCAATCAGCCAGCGCGGAGATTCAGGGAGAAATTTCCGGATAACCAGCGCGAAAAGAGCAAGAACTACTGCAAGAAGAAAACCGGCCCGCCAGGCAATTTCAGGGGGGAAAAGTTTCAGCGCAAACATTACCAGAAGGGCGGAAGCTATCGCTCCCACGGGCCACAATGACATAATGAAGGCATTTATTCTTCCCCTTCTTTTTTTAGGGACAAACTCCACCACAGCAGAACTGATGGCCGCATATTCTCCTCCTATGCCCAAGGCAGCCATAAATCTGAAGAAAATGAATACCTCGATGTTAGGAGAAAAAGCGCAGGCCACGGTAAAGAGGGCATACCAGAGGAGGGTTAAGATGAACATCGGCTTACGACCTGTCTTATCCGCCAGATGACCGAAGACAACAGCCCCAACCATTATTCCGACCAGCCAGACACTCACCGTCAGAGAGCCCTGTACCGGTGTAAAAGTCCAGACTTTCTTCATTATGCCGAGAACACTCCCGATGATGCTCGCCTCCAGAGAGTCCAATAACCAGGCAAACCCCAGGGCAAAAACCACCTTGAAATGCCAGGTCGTCCACGGAAGCCGATCAAGTCGCGGGCCTACGTCGCTTTTTATTTCTTTTACATGTGCTCCATCCATTTCCTTGCCTCCCTTTTTTTGATTTTAACCTTTTTGTTTTACTCAGCATGATTTTCAGCCGAAAATGTCCATCATGCCACCCCCTTTCTGAAAGCACTTAAGCCGATATGCCCAGGAGTTCCCTGGCCTCATCAACTGCACGAGCTGCATCCGGGGCATATCCATCCGCGCCTATTTCCTTCGCATACTCTTCTGTGACAGGCGCTCCACCCACCAATACTTTCACCCTATCCCGAATACCCTTACTTTCCAATGCCTCTATGGTTGTCTTTAAATACGGCATGGTGGTGCTTAAGAGAGCCGACATCGCCAATATCGCTGCCCCCTCCTTCTGGACAGACTCCATGAATTGTTCCGGGGAAACGTTGACTCCGACGTCGAGTACACGAAACCCCCCGCCTTCCAGCATCATCCCGACCATGTTTTTGCCTATATCATGAAGGTCGTCTTTCACCGTACCTAAAACAATAGTTGCGAGAGGTTTAGCATCCGTTCCTACCAGCAAGGGCCTCAGCAGATCCATACCCGCATGCATGGCCCGCGCAGCAAGAAGCACTTCTGGGATAAAGCACTCGTTTCGCTTGAAGCGCTCCCCCAATGTCAGCAGTCCTTTCTGCAGTCCTTCATTAAGTATTTGGTTTGGATCCATCCCTTGATCCAAAAGCTCCTTGGTTAGTCTGGCTGTTTCCAGGTGTTTCCCCTTTTCAACCATACTTGCAAGACTCGTTAAATCAGCCATTTATCCTTCCTCCTTTTCAGGTATTTATGCTCGTTATATTTTTAATGGATATTTGCCATAGTCTCTCAGGGCTTCCATCATTGCCCAGATATTTTCGGTAGGGACATCCTGATAGAGCATATGGCCGGGCATGAATACATACCCGCCGCCTGGGGCATATGCCCTCAGGAGCTTTTTTACCTCTTCCCTGATCTGCGCCGGCGAACCGTGAGGCAGCAGTTGCTGGGTATCCAGGCCCCCTTTGAATGCCAGTCTATCCCCGTATTTCTTTTTTATTGCCGCATAGTCCGCTTGTGCACCTGTAGGCTGCATCGTACTTATAAATCCGACGCCGAGTTCAATGAGGTCATCGAATACGGAACTGAAGTCGCCGCATGAGTGATAAAGGATGATGATCTTGGGGTTCGCTTTCTTAAAGCTCCGGATCATTCTCCTGAGACGGGGCTTCACCAGTTGTCTCCAGAGCTCCGGAGGAATAAGCAATCCTGTCTGGGTGCCTATGTCATCGCCAATTCTGATAATATCGACTCCCTCCTTCACCGCGTGGGTTCCGAGGGTGCTGTAATAATCAGCGAGCCCATCAAGAACTCTCCCTACCCATTCAGGGTCATCGTAGGAGTCAAGGATGAAATTCTCCATCCCTCGAAGGTGAGCCATCGATGCCTCGTAAAGGGAACTGGAAAGATCGACGATCACGACATAATCATTGTGATATTTCTTCATTACCCGTTTAATCTCATCCAGCCTTCTGGGATTGTTCGGATCGGGCCATTTAAACGTATCAAGGTCTTCTCTCTTTTCAATAGGGTGCTTTATCGGATTATTGAAGCCCGACTGCCTCTGGTAGACAACGCCCCATTCGCTCGTAAAGGTTTCTCCTTCAGATAAATCGCCTACGCTCATCTCCATGAGGGCGTTGATTCCGACCTGGCAGACAATGGCGTCATTGCCTATCCTTGGTCCGAGGTCTTCACCTGAAACGCCGAAAATCTGAGAGAGTCTTTCGCCGATTTCCTTTCCCCATCGAATCAGCTGGGGCACCCGATCCGGCTCTTTGTGCTTCAAGGCCGTCAAAAATCTTTCCCGTGGTTTCATAGATATGATCCTCCTTTTTATATAATTTCAATAGCACTCTTAACGCCCGTCAATTCCAAAGCCTTCTCAGCGGCCGACACCCCATCGGGGGCGAAACCATCTGCCCCTAGATCGAGGGCAAAACCAGGAGTGATGGGGGCGCCACCTACCATGACTTTCACCCTCTCCCTGAGGTTCTTCCGCTTCAGCAGTTCAATCACCTCTTTAATCCCCTTTACCGTAGTGCTCATTCTGGCTGAGAGGGCCAAAATATCTGCTTTCTCCTCCTCGACGGCAGAAACAAAATCTTCCGGCGGAACACTCACACCCAGGTCTATCACCCTGAATCCCGCTATCTCAAACATGATCTTGACTATGTTTTTCCCAATATCGTGGAGGTCGTTCTTTACCATCCCGAGAACGATGATTCCCTTGGGTTGCTCCATTCGGCCGATGAGATGAACCCTGAGAACCTCTGTTCCTGCACGCAGGGCCTTGTTCCCCATCAGTATTTCAGGGAGGAAGACATCGCCATTTCTGAATTGCTCTGCAAGTCCCTGCATTCCTTTTTCCAGTCCGTGCGCCAATATTTCCCGCGCATCGATCCCCTGATGAAGGAGTCTCTGCGTCCACTGTTCCACCTTTTGCTCCTCTCCGTTTTCAACCATCTTCGCAACGGCTTCCAGTTTGTCCTTAGTCGAGAGCAGTATGCCGGACTTATCCTTTCTGTATACGCCGGGTTCCGGTGCACTCTCCTCCAACGGATACCTTCCATAATCTTTCAAAGCCTCAAACATCGCCCAGATATTCTCCAGGGGCACATCATCGTAAAGGAGATGAGACGGCATAAAAATATATCCTCCTCCCTCACCGAGGGTTCGGATTAATCTCATGACCCCTTCCCTCACATCTTCAGGTGTCCCCATGGGGAGAAGATATTGAGTGTCCAAGCCACCCTTGAATGCCAGATGCCTGCCGAACTCCTTTTTGATTTCGGAAAGATTCATGGACCCCACTTCCTGCATTGAGCTTATTGCGCGAATGCCGATATCGAGAAGGTCGGGAATAATGGGACGGAAATCGCCGCATGAATGGTAAAGAACGATAATCTTCGGATTCACCTGTCTGAAGGTCTGGATCATCCGGAACAGTCTGGGCCTGATCAATCCTCTCCAGAGCCTGGGGTGTATCAGCATTCCATGCTGGGAGCCGATATCGTCGCCGATTCTGATGATATCCGCACCCTCATGGATTGCCCGGACCCCCAGAACGGAATAATAATCTGCCAGCCCGTCCAGAACGCTCCCTGCAAAGACCGGATCCTCATAGCAATCTATGAGAAACTGCTCCATGCCTCTTAAATGCCCGGCAGCTGCTTCGAAGAGTGTGCAGGATAGGTCAGCTATAATGACAAATTCGTTGCCGTACTGCCGCACGACATTCTTGAGCGGCTCTATCTTTTTTGGGTCGTGAGGGTCAGGGAAGCGATACTCGTTAAGGTCATTCCTGTCCACCTCCCATTTACCTAAAA
>JAMCQB010000067.1 GCA_023382175.1 Nitrospirota bacterium
GAGGTTCGCAAGCCCCGCCTTATCCGGAGTCTCATCAAGGGGGCTCGCCTTCACCAGAAGGGTGATCATCACGATAGGCAGGTTGTGCCGCTCCACGTGAAGGACAGTGAGACCGTTGGGGAGGACAGTCCGCCTGATATCAAGGGCATAAGCATCGGTGGACAGTAAGCAGAAAACAGTAAGCAGTATGACAGCCGTTACGCGTCTTATTTTCCCATTGCTATTTTTCACTTCTCACTCTTCATGGGAATTAATATTCCCGCTGTTCTGTTATCTTCCGTGAGATATTTTCTTGCAACGCGCTGCACTTCCTCCGGCGTCACCTTCCTTATCCCCTCAAGATATTCGTCCATGAGTTTCCAGCTTCCCAGGATCTCGAACATGCCGATCTTCATCGCCTGCATATAGAGGGAATCCTGCCCGAATATAAAGGATGCCTCGATCTGGTTCTTTGCCTTCTGCACCTCCCTTTCCGTCGGAGGCGCGTTCTTTATCGCTTCTATCTCTCCAAAGAGCGTCTTCTCCAGTTCGGCGATATCCTTGCCGGGCGCAGGACTTCCCCAGAGGAAGAAGAGAAAGGGATCAAGATACATGCCGCTGTAATCCGCGCCCGCATTCAAGGCCAGTTTTTTTTCATAGATAAGTGACCGGTAAAGCCTTGCACTTTTACCGCCCGAGAGGATTGTGCTCAACACTTCAAGGGCAGCGCTGTCCTCGTGAGGAAAACTGGGGGTGTGATACCCCGCAAGAACATAGGGGAGTTCCGCTTCCTTTCTCAGATAAACCCGTTTTTCGCCCTTCTGTTCAGGCTCCCTGGTCACGGGAACGTTCTGGAGATCGCTCCTTTTCATATCCCCGAAGGCAGCCTTTATTTTTTTCATGACTTCTTCAGGATTGACATCGCCCACGATCACGATAAAAGCGTTATCAGGGGCATAAAACTTCTTATAGTGGCGGTAAAGCTCGTCCCTGGTAAGGGAGGCGATATCAGACATCCACCCGATGACAGGCCTGCGATAGGGATGGGTCATCAGTGCGGTGGCAACAAAGTTCTCGAAGAGGGAGTTCTGAGGGTCATCATCATACCGCATCCTCCGCTCTTCCATCACCACGCTTCTTTCCGAGACCGTTTCCTTCGGGTCCATGATCAGATTCGTCATCCTGTCCGACTCAAGTTCTATGGATATCCCTATCCTGTCTGATGCCATGGTCTGGAAATACATGGTGTAATCCTTGGTGGTCATTGCGTTGTCAACGCCGCCGTTCCTCTGGATGATCTTCGAAAATACCTTGGAACCGTACTTCGGCGTCCCCTTGAACATCATGTGTTCAAGGAGGTGGCTTAACCCTGTCTTGCCCGACTGCTCATCCCTGGAACCGACTTTGTACCATATCTCGAACGTTGCCAGGGGAACTTTATGGTCTTCACTTATCAGCACCTTAAGGCCGTTGTCAAGGGTATACTCTTTGACCTCTGCGCAAAGCGGCGCCGCAGTCAGCGAGAGAATGGCGACAATAAATAGTAAAAGTGTTTCGAATCTCTTCATGGATAAATATAACAGAAAAACTGCGTTGCTGACAAATAGCCTGGGACTCCACGCGGATACCCTCTGTTTGACAAGATAAACTTCAATAAGTTATCCTTAAGAATTATCGCGGGGTGGAGCAGCCTGGTAGCTCGTCGGGCTCATAACCCGAAGGTCAGAGGTTCAAATCCTCTCCCCGCCACCAACAAGGAAAAGGGCTTGCAGAGATGCAAGCCCTTTTCCTTTGATACAAGCCCTTCTGCAGCAGATAGCCCTCTACGACGTCTCTAGTCTCTAGTCCCAATTCTTATACCACGTATGTATCATAGATACTGCAAAATTGCATTGCAATTTTGCAGTATCTATGATATCATCCCTTTATGGAATACATCAGACGTGATGTTATCGATGTTGCGCTTTCAAAGTTAAGGCATGATCATGTACTCGTCTTAACCGGAGCCCGTCAGACAGGCAAAACAACCTTCTGCGAAAAGATACTCCCCAACTACTTAAATCTTCCTTTCACGTACATTTCCTTTGACGATCCCGATGAGCGACTTAGGTTCCAGCAATCTGCAATAGCTATTTTAGAGGCAATCGAGACACCTCTTGTCATCCTTGATGAAGTCCAGAAGATACCCCCATTATTCGATCCCCTCAAATATGTCATAGACAAACAGGAAAAAAAGGGAGGCGAAGGTAAAAAAACCTTTGTCCTGACCGGGTCATCTCAACTACTTCTCATGAGAAATATCAGCGAATCCCTCGCTGGGCGGATTGCCCTATTGCATCTTTATCCCTTCTCGTTTAAGGAAGTTACTCGAATGGAAGGCGTCCCGCTCTTGTCGAAAATCTGGACGGAAGGGAGGCTTGACAAGAAGGAAGCTGAACGAATCAATGCCGCATCGCCGGAGATCGTCCGTAGGCTAAGGCATCTCAGAGAAGACCATCAAAAGTGGGGCGGATACCCCCCTGTATGGCAACGAAAGGAAGCGGCAGACAAGATAGCCTGGCTAAAAGATTACCGGAAAACTTATATAGAAAGAGATATTTCTGATGTGGGACAGGTGGGCAACATAGAAACATTCGTTTTAACCCAGAAACTGCTCTGTTCCCGAACTGCCCAGATACTTTCTATCAGCGAGGTTGCCAGAGATGTATCCCTGTCAGTAAACACTGTAAAGAGGTATATCAATCTGCTTTCAATGACTTTTCAGGGCCGCCTGTTACAGCCCTATTATGAAAACATAGGGAAACGATTCATCAAGAGTCCGAAAATATATTTCCCTGATGTCGGATTGAACAGAGTAATTCTAGGCGAGATGTCTGTCGATGCAGGAGCATCCTACGAGACATGGGTTTTTTCTGAAATCATCAAATGGAAACAACTCCAGTCAATGGAACCCGACTTATACTTTTACAGGACAAGCGCTGGGATGGAGATCGATTTCCTGATTGCAGGAGAAGGAAAAATAGTACCGGTTGAAGTCAAGTCATCTGACAGAGTCAATTATACGGATGGCCGGAATCTGGAATCGTTTATGAATGAGCATAAGAATTCTCCCCTTGGCTTAATCATTTATCACGGCAAGGAAGTATTAAAAGTCAGAAAAAATATATGGGCCTTACCAGACTGGGTTATATTCGGAATTATTTGATGAGCCGGGTGACAAAATACACCCCCTCCTCCGTCCATAGACCGAAAGGCTCATAACCCGAAGGTCAGAGGTTCAAACGCCAACAACAAAAAGGCTCAGGGGTTACCTCTGAGCGTGAATACCCTGCGGCAAAGACCGCAGGGTGTAATAGTTATAAAACTTCTTTAAACACCCTCCCATACTTCTTTGTCTCGATCCTCTCATCACAGATGAGAATCCTGCCTGTATCGGTCTTCGACCTAATCAGTCTCCCGAATCCCTGTTTGAATTTCAATACAGCCCGGGGAAGCGTGTATTCATAAAATGGATTGCCGCCTTCCCTTTCGATCATCTCTGTCCTCGCCATGACGATAGGCTCTGTGGGTACTTCAAAAGGCAATTTCGTAATTACAAGGCACTTAAGGGAATCTCCTCTGACGTCAACACCTTCCCAGAAGGAATCTAGGCCGAATATGAGGCTGTTTTCGCTTTCCCGCATGGCTTCAAGCATACGCCTCCTGGATAATTCACCCTGCATCATGGGGTTGAGGTCCATATCTCCTAATTTTTCAGAGCAGAGTCCCCAGGTCTTCTTCATGACCTCCCTGGAGGTAAAGAGCACAAGCATTCCGCCGTCTTTCCTTGCTGCCTCTTCAACGATGACTTCGGCAAGTTTTTCTGCCCCATTATCGGTTTTCAGATCTATTCCCTTCTTTGTTTCGATGGTAACCTGTTTCTTCAGGTCAAAAGGTGACGGCAAGGATATTGTTTCAGCCTCTTTCAGGCCAAGCACCTGTGACATGAGCCGAAAATCCCCGGACACAGAAAGAGTTGCTGAGGTGAGGATAATTGACTGGTAGTCAGGCACGATCTGCTGTATGACAAAATCCCTGGGATAAATGGGCGCCATCCTGAGGGCAGTTCTTCCGCCTTCTCTTTCTATCCAGCGCACATAATCATCCATTTCATGAGCAAATCCCTCCAGCCCGTCAGAGAACGCTTTAAGTTTCAGGAGCGTTGCTCCCAACTCGATCTCTTCATCTTCCTTAAAAAGCCCTGTGACAGAAGTCCTTATCTCTGTGATAAGTGTCCTGATGGAATCCGATAGGCCCGTAACAAGGTCACTGAATTTAAAATCGCCCTTTATGGTATCCCTGTCCCTGAATTCCTTCTTTAGCAGGAGCCAGAGAAGTTCCATCTCCGAACCAAGGGATGTAACAGGATCAAAAAGGTGTGGCGCCCCGGAAAGCAGGCCTTTATAGGTTCCCCTGTCATCCAGCCTCAGAAGTCTGCTTAAAATATTTCCGAACCCCCTGTTTGAAAGGGTGATGCCGATCACGTCCGAAAGCACATTGTCCAGGGCATGGGCTTCGTCTATGACCAGGACCTCAGCCTGCGGCAGCATCCTTGAGTGCTCATGGAGCATGCTGTTGATGCCTATGAGGGCATGGTTGGCCACCACAATCTGGGCCATCTCCCAGCTCTTCCTTGCCCTGAAATAGAAGCACTGGCTGTAATAACCGCACTTTAGACCTTTGCAGGCATCGGAATCCGAACACACCTTGTCCCATATGAAGGACCTCTTCACATCAAGGTCTTCGAGATCACCTGTGTCTGTGGTCGAAACCCACATGTGGAGCATTCGGTATTCAGTGGCATCCCTCTCGTCTTCAACCCTGAATGCATTGAAGCGCCTGAGGCAGAGGTAATTCCCCCTCCCCTTTGCTATGGCATAGGAAAACTCCTTCAAACCGGAGAGAAACCTCAGGTCCTTTGAGGCAAGCTGCTCCTGGAGGTTGATCGTCTTTGTGGAGACAACGGCCTTCTTCCCTGAGATGATAAGCGGGATGAGATAGGCAAAGGTCTTGCCTGTGCCGGTTCCCGCCTCGGCCATGAGCGTTCCACCCTCTTCCATATTCCTTGAGCAGGCCTTCATCATCTCCAGCTGTGAAGGCCTTATCTCATAGCCGTCCATGGCGCCGCCAACGGCCTCCTTCAGGAACCTTTCTGATTCCATGGCCAGCGGCGACTCCCGGACATCGCACTTTTCATTATGGTTCACGCAACAACCGTCCTATGGATCCGAACATACGTTATTTTGCATCATCACCCGGCTTTTTTGCATGGCCGGGCACGAAAGAGGTATGCCCGTGACTCCCTGACGTGCTGGCGCGGACCGGCTTATGAGAGAAATCGGTCGCGGGAATTCAAGGGCAAAGGTCTCTGACAAGATATCCGGGGATTGCCGATCCCTTTTCCCAACTTTCTCGGGAAATGTCTTATACTTATCTCATAACCGGTATGAAGATTTTGCTTGCAGGAAGTTCCCACACAAGGCTCTTCTTTCCTTACGTAAGGCAGTACCTTAAAGACAGGGCCTCGGTCACCGCATTGCCCGAAGATGCAGGGCGTACGGATGAGATCCTGAGTTCCCTGCCGGCATGGCCCCTGGAAGAGCAGGACATTATCCATATCTATTCCGGCCACCGCGACCTTGCTCCGGGACCTGATGGTGAACCCTATATCCGCCCCGAACAGTTCAGAAGGAATCTCCAGAGCATTATTAAGCAGGTCCTCAACAGGGCCTCCGCCAAGATCGTCTTCTCGAACGTCCCCCCTGTTTCGAAAAACTTTCTCCGGGAAGACCCCGACCGCAACAACCGCATCCTCCTCTATAACGGGATTATAGAGGAGCTGACAGGAAACGCTCGGATTCCGGTTCACGATTTCTGGACCTTTATTACTCGTTATGAGGGAGGAGAGGCAAAATACATCGACGGTCTTCACTTCACGAGGGAGGTCTACCGGGATTTTGCAAAGGCCCTTGCAATGTATCTGATCGGGAGAGTAAAGTAACCACATGCTGGCGATAACGACAAAAGCATGGGACGCGCGGTTCAAGAGAGAAGGGAAAATATTTGAAGAACCTCACGAAGACCTGCCTCTTGTGGTTGCGTCCTTGAGGGAAAAAGGCGCCAGAATTGTTCTCGACCTGGGAAGCGGTTCGGGAAGGCATCTCGTATTTCTTGCAAAGAACGGCTTTTCCGTTTTCGGTCTGGATAATTCCCGCGCAGGGATCGATATTGCGGAAAAGTGGTTGAAAAGTGAGTGGCTGTCGGCTGATTTGTGTATGCAGGAGATGACAGAGGAGTTGCCCTACGAAGATAACTTTTTTGATGCAGTGATATCGGTGCAGGTGATGCATCACGCCAGGGCGGATGTGATAAAAAAAATAATTAAAGAGCTGGAGAGAGTTTTAAAAAAGGGAGGGATTATTTTTATAACGGTACCAAAAGAAAGAAACCAGGGAAAAGAATTCATGCAGATCGAGCCCCGTACGTTTGTTCCCCTGGACGGTCCGGAAAAAGGATTGCCCCACCACTACTTTACACGGGGGGAATTGAGAAAATTTTTCGGCAGCTTTTCGATAACCGATATTCATCTCGACTCGAACGACCACTACTGCCTCTCGGGCTTTAAGGGCTAGCCTAAATCTATTCAGTCCTGGAGGGTCTCTCTATACGGAACTTCTTCGTCTTTTCGTATAATGCCGCTCTGGAAATTCCCAGAGTCCTTGCGGTCTTTGCCATGTTCCAGTTATTTTTCTTCAGTGCGGTCGCTATGAGTTTCTGCTCGTTGCCGGAAAGCGTGGGCAATGAAATGGCAATTGATTCTTCATTGGAGGCAGGCTCAAACGAGGATTCGCTCAGCACTTCCGGGGGAAGGTCAGTGGTATCTATTATATTGCCCTTGCAGAGACTTACGGCACGTTCGATCACATTTTTCAGTTCGCGGACATTTCCCGGCCAGTTATAGCCCATGAGCATGTCCGTCGCCCCTTCAGAACAGGATATGCTGTGGCGGTCAAGCCTGTCAAGAAAATGGCGGGCCAGGACAGGGATGTCCTCTTTTCTTTCCCGGAGAGGCGGAATGTTCACGGTCATGGTGTTCAGCCTGTAATAGAGCTCCTCTCTGAACTTACCTTCCTGGATCATCGCCTTCAGGTCCCTATTTGTAGCAGCCATGAGGCGAAAGTCTACCTTCTTGGGAGTGTTGCATCCCAGCCTGTACACGATTTTTTCTTCCAGGACCCTCAGAAGTTTCACCTGGGCATGCAGGGGCATATCGCCGATCTCGTCAAGGAAGAGAGTACCTTTATCAGCCAATTCCATCTGCCCCATCTTACCGTCTCTTTGCGCTCCGGTAAAAGCACCGGGAGCATATCCAAAGAGTTCCGATTCGAAAAGTTCCTGCGGAATTGCTGCGCAATTGATACTGACAAAAGGCCCTTTGCAGCGCTGGCTTTCGAGGTGCAGTGCATGGGCGAACAGCTCTTTCCCTGTTCCCGTCGCGCCGAGCAACAAAACCGGTGATTCGGTCTTGCCGTAATTCTCGACCAACTTTTTTGCGTGCACGATGGCCGGACTATCGCCCCTGATATCACAGAGGGAATACTTTGGGGACAGGACGCTCTTTATTTTTTCCCTGTAAGAGATTACCTTCTTTTCCAGGAGGTCCAGCCTTTCTGACAGATCCTTGAGCTCGCCGATGTCGCCAAAAAGGGATTGCGAGATGACCCCGACAACAAGTCCGTCCCTTCCCCTCACCGGGATTCTGTTCACGATAAGGATCTTCTTCTCCTTGCCTTCTCCCACCGAGCACTTGAACCCGAGTTCGGGCTGACCGGAATCCAGAACATGCTGGATCCTTGAGCCCGGTATATAATCGGTGATAGGCTTTCCGGTCACCTCTTCCTGAGTCACACCGAGATAATCGGCATAGGTCCTGTTGATGAACCTTATCTTGCATCCGGTGTCGCAGAATATTATGCCGCTCGGAAGGCTGTTGAGAATAATCTCCGGAATTTCGGAGAAGACAGGAGTCTCTTTTTCGTTTGAATTCACGTTACGTTAGCTCCCTCGAATAAAGGATAACATAAGTCTATGTATAAAAACCAGACATGTCCGGAAGCAAGGCAGATATCGTTGCCGTTTTGCTTTTCCGAAAAACCGAAACCTGAAGGGCTGACGACTGGGATTTCTGTGTAGTTTCAACGCAATAAGGCGGGAATCTAAAGATGCCGGCTCGTCAGGCAAACGCTGCCAAAAGGTCTGGCATATGAGTTGCTTAATTGTAGTATCAAGTTATTTGTCGACCACCGAAAAATTTGTTTATACGGAGGCTCACTAAATGCAAGGCGCAACTTGTTTGAAAGCAGTTCGAAAGCAGGCGGCGTGTCAGAGGTATTGTCCTGCCGGCATAGATGTGCCGCGCTATATCAGAGCGATTGCGGAGGGGAAGTTTGACGAATCCCTCGCAATTATTCGCGAGGCTATACCCTTCCCGTCCGTCTGCGGTTATGCATGTTTTGCTCCCTGTGAAGTCCGTTGTGGCCGTGGACAATTTGACGAATCTGTAGCAATAAGGGCCTTAAAGAGAACCGCGGCTGAAAGAGGCGGAGAGCTCTGGAAAAGGAGCCTGAAACCCGAGTCGGCTACAGGAAGGAAGGTGGCGGTGGTGGGGGCGGGCCCCAGCGGGTTGACCGCTGCTTACTATCTGGCTCTCAAAGGTCATGAGGTAACCGTGTTTGAAAGCAAGAGCGAAGCAGGCGGAATGATGCGATGGGCCATCCCGGAATATCGTCTTCCCCGTGACATCCTCAGGGCGGAGATTGATGTGGTCAAGGCTCTTGGGGTTGAAATAAAAACGAACACGCGGAGTGAATTCATACCGGACCTTAAGAAATCAGGCTATCACGCCGTCTATATCGCCTGCGGAGCTCAAAAGGGCATACCTTTAGGCATACCGGGTGATGACTTGAAGGGGGTTCTCGATGCCGTTGCTTTTCTTGAAGCCTTAAACAGCGGGAGACCTGTTCCGGTAGGGAAAAGGGCGGCTGTGATCGGTGGAGGTAATGCAGCTATAGATGTAGCGCGCAGCGCAATCCGTCTTGGTGCAACAGAAGTGAAGATCTTTTACCGCCGGACAAGAAAGGAGATGCCGGCTCATCCTGATGAGATCGACGAGGCTGTTGCAGAAGGCGTCAAGCTGGAATTCCTGTCAGCGCCCTTTTCTATCGAGAAGCAGGGTGATGGGTTAAAAGTGGTATTTGATTGTATGGAACTCGGACCGCCCGATTCAAGCGGAAGACCGAGGCCGGTCTGTAAGTTTGGATACAATTATAGTGAGGTCTTTGACAACGTTATCGCGGCTATCAGTCAGAAGGTCGTGTTGGGAAAAAACAGCGGCATTTCACTTGACAATAAGGGTCTTGTTGAAGTAGATGTCAACAGTTTGTCGACCAACCTTGATGGAGTTTTTGCGGGTGGCGATATCGTCAGCGGACCTGCCTCGATTATTGAGGCCATTGCTCAGGGGAAAAATGCCGCATCTTCAATTGATCGATACCTGGGGGGTGATGGCGATATCGCCTTTTCTCTTGCAATGGAAGAGAACGAGATCGGTATGAACTTTTACACGGACACGTCCGCTCCACGGGTGGAGATCCCCTGCCTGTCTGCCGGTGTCAGGGTAAATAACTTCGATGTGGTGGAAAAGACTCTCAACAGTTTCCTGGCCCGAAAAGAAGCTGACAGATGTCTGTGGTGCGATTATCGGCAGTTCGATGTCGAGCTTGACTTCGAGGGTTGCAAGGAGTGCGGATACTGTCGTGAAGTCTGCCACATGGATGTGTTCGCTCAGGGCAGCCGGTTCAATGCAAAGGGTTATCGGGCCTATGTAGTGAAGAACCCTCAGAACTGTGTCGGCTGCATGAAGTGTTTTTATAGCTGCCCGGATTTTTGTATAGAAATCAAAGGAGTGGAATAGGTCATGAAAAGATATCTTGAAACAGGAAATTTCGCCATTACGGAGGGTGCGATACTGGCTGGATGCCGGTTCTTTGCAGGTTACCCCATCACTCCTGCAACAGAGCTTGCCGAGGCCATGTCCTATCGGCTACCCCAGATGGGGGGTATTTACATTCAAGGAGAAGACGAATGCGCGGCTCTTCACCTTTGCATAGGAGCAGCCCTTGGTGGTTATAAAGCGATGACCGCTACTTCCGGCCCCGGGTACATTCTCTATGCAGACCCATATGGCTGGGCCATTGGCTGCGAAATCCCCCTTATGATCCTCAATTCGGGGCGTGTGGGACCTGTGAGCGGCATTACCGGCGCCCCGGGCCAGGGTGAATTCTACCTGACCCGCTATCCTACCCAGGGTGGTAACTTCGAAACGATCGTCCTGGCGCCGAACTCTGCCCAGGAGGCCATGGCAATTGTAGTTGAAGCGTTTTATCTCTCCGAGCGATTCAGAACGCCTGTTACGGTTCTGGCGGACCAGCTTATAACAGACGGTTTTGAGGATATCAGTGTCCCTGAAAATGAGGGGGAGATGGAAGAGATGGGCTTTCGTAAATGGCCAAGGAAGATCAATCGGGGCCCGGAATTCTACCCCGCGACAGATGAAATTGATATCCCGCCGGTGGTCCTTGGCCATAACACCGGCGCGCTCTGCTCCGACTGGACACCGACAGAGGAGGGATACGACATCGAAGAGGTTGCGGCGCACCACAAACACGCATATCGTCTGATCTATAAGATCCGCAATCATAGGGATCTCTTTAATACCCTTTACGAAAAGACTTTCATGGACGATGATCCCGATCTCGTCGTGGTCTCTTACGGCACACCGTCACGTGTCGTAAACACGGCAGTAAAGAAAGCGAGGCAAATGGGCATGAAGGTTGGCGCCCTCCGCCTGATCAATTTGTGGCCCTTTCCGGACGAGCACTTCACCAGGAAGACAAAGTATCTCTCGGTGGAGCTGAACTGGGACGGCCAGTTAGTCAGGGAAGTCCAGAGGGCTGCACCCAAAGACTCCAAGATCAACTTTCTGGGCACCTGTGGGGATCTCCCCACCATACCTGATTTGATCGAAGCGTTCACAAAAATCCTTAGAGGTCAGTCCCTGGAGCGCCGGGGTTGGGAATTGGAGGGCTGGTAAAATGGATTACCTATCGAAAAAATATCTGCGGTCAAGGAAGATACCGAGCACAGCTTGCTCGGGATGCGGTCTGGGTCTGAATCATAAGGCGGTCGTACAGGCCGTCTATGAACTGGGGTTGGAAGTGGAGGATGTCGTCTGGGGCACCTCCATCGGCTGCGCCGGACGGCAGACCTTCGGCACCTGGAAGGGCGACGGTTTTGCCGGGACGCACGGAAGGGTCTATGCCATCGCAAGGGGGCTGCGGTTGACACTGCCGCCTGAGAAGAAGATCATCCTCACCGTCGGGGACGGTGATGCCTTCGGTATCGGACTGCTCCATCTTATTCACGCCTCCCGCTGCAACGCCGATATGACCATCATCGTCAATGACAACCTGGGTTACATGTCCACCGGTGGTCAATACGGCTGGACGACGCCTCATGGAAGCAAAACCGACAGCAGTCCCTACGGCATGTATGAGCACAACCTGATGAGCGATGGGATGGATGTTCTGGGTGTGCTGAAGCACGCAGGGGCCACCTTCCTTGCGCGGCATGTGGCGATGGACGGCCAGAGGGCTGTCGAAAGCATCAAGAAAGGCATTCAGAACAGGGGCCTCTCCCTGATCCACATGGTCTTTCCCTGTCCCACCAATTTCGGCAGCAGGGAGCTCGGAACAAGGGACACTGTAAAGATATATGAATGGATCGAGAACCAGGCGGCTCCGCTCGGTCAGGAGAAGGAAAACACTGTCTGGGCCACCGGCGTGTACTTCGATGCCAGCAATTCGAGGCCTGAGTTCTCGGAAAGCATCCGCAAGAATGTCGAGACGATAAGGAGGACGGCAGCTCTATGAAAACGAGAACAGAAATTCTTGCAAGCGGCTTTGGCGGCCAGGGAGTGGTAAGGCTCGGACAGATCCTCGGTGAAGCCGCGGTCAAGCAGGGTTACCGAGTCACGATGCTCAAGAGCCATGGAACAGAGATGCGCGGAGGATATGTAAGGAGCCAGATCGTCTTTTCGAAGGAGCCCATCGACAGCCCCATGGTCGAATCTCCCGATTACTTTGTGGCGCTCTCCCTTGCAGCCTATAAGGCATTCAAACATCTGGTCAAGGACGGAATGATTCTTTACGACCCCGCCTTCGTGGTCCAGTTAGATGAGGGCCTTGTCTGTGTTCAGAAGCCGGTACCGGCAAAGGATATGTCTGTCGAAAACTTCGGCAGGCCGGTTTTCGCCAACACGATCATGTTGGGGGTGCTGGCCAACCTTGTTGAGGAACTTGATCCGGGAACCGTTCTGGACAGCATCCTCCACGTCATCCCGAAATATCACGAGGAAAATAAAAAGGCATTTGAAGTCGGCTATGAGCTCCTAGGGAAAAGATGAGCAAGAGGGCACAATTAAAAATCAATAAACAGACGACAGTATTGGCAAGTCGCGCCAGAGACGAATTATAATAATTTGTGCGGTATGAATGTCATTTAGATCTGTACTATAAAAGGGGAGGTTCTGTTCATGAGTGATCGCAACCTGAGCTATGAAGATCTTTTGCAGATTCTGAAATTAGTAGAGTCATCTTCGCAATTTGCCGAATTCCGTCTGAAGTTGGGGGATATCGAAATCGATCTGCGAAAAGCATCCCCCCTACCGGCACCATGCAGCCAGGAACCGCCTTCCAGTTCAGGGAAAGCACTTTCCCCCCCTGAGATGCACCCTTCAGCCAAGGAGGGGTCCTCTGCAAAGGCAGCAGGAGAACATCCTCAGAAGGCCGACCAGCGGACAGCTCATGCCGGGTATGGAGAAACCATGTTTGACGCGGGGGGAAGATCCGCAGGCGAGGTCTCTTCCGACAATTTTCCGGAAGGGGTAATTCTTATTAAGTCACCCATGGTCGGCACATTCTATCACTCTCCGGAGCCAGGCACATCTCCGTTCGTGGAGGTGGACCAGTGGGTAACTCCGGAAACGACTGTTTGCATCATCGAGGTGATGAAATTGATGAATTCGATTAAGGCAGGTCATTCGGGTAATGTAACGCATATCCTTGTGAATGATGGCGAGCCTGTCGAATTCGGACAGGTGTTGATGGTTATCGACCCGAACGGGGGCAAGAAAGAGTAGATGACAAGGCCGATCAGGAGCGTCCTGGTAGCGAACCGCGGGGAGATTGCCGTAAGGGTAATTCGCGCTTGTCGGGAATTAGGCATCGAGACCGTACAAGCCTATTCCGAGGCTGACCGCTATTCCCTGCCGGTAAAATTGGCCGACCGATCCGTCTGCATAGGCGGTCCTCGGTCTGCCGAAAGCTACCTGAATCCGGCCTTTTTGATAAGTGCAGCGTCGACCCGGAAGGCGGACGCAATTCATCCAGGGTACGGTTTTTTGTCGGAAAACGCTGACTTTGCCGAACTGTGCAGACTTCACGACATAATTTTTATCGGCCCGAATCCTGAGGTCATATCGTTAATGGGAAACAAGGCAATGGCGAGAAAGCTTGCTGCGCAGATCGGGGTGCCGACTACCCCCGGATCCGCTGATACCGTCGCGAGTGTGGACGAAGCTGCATCTGTTACAGAGCAGGTCGGCTATCCTGTGATCCTGAAGGCTTCTGCCGGTGGAGGCGGGCGCGGCATGCGCATCGTATGGGAACCAAAAGACTTGCGCGAGGCATTTCAGCAGGCTCAGAAAGAATCTAAAGCCGCTTTTGCGGACGGTTCTATTTATATCGAACGGTATCTGACTGAAATTCGGCATATTGAGGTGCAGGTGCTGGCGGACCATGCCACGGTGCTCCACCTTGGAGAAAGAGACTGCTCCATCCAAAAAAGGCACCAGAAGCTGATAGAGGAGAGCCCTTCCCCGGCCCTTACCGGGGAATTACGGGCGAAAATTGGAGAAGCTGCAGTCCGGCTGGCCAAACACGCAGGGTATACCAACGCGGGAACGGTTGAGTTCATCCTTAATGAAAAGACTGGCGAATTTTTCTTTATGGAAATGAACACCCGTATCCAGGTAGAACACCCCATAACAGAAATGGTAACAGGCTTCGATCTGGTGAAGAGCCAGATTCAAATCGCCTCCGGCGAGTCTTTGCAGGTATCGCAGGATCAAATCACTTTGAAGGGACATGCCATAGAGTGTCGGATTAACGCCGAAGACTTTGCGTGCAATTTCATGCCTTGCCCGGGAACTGTTACCCGTTATCTATGCCCGGGGGGGCCCGGAATTCGTGTCGATAGTCACATATTTCCCGGCTATCAGATCCCTCCCTATTACGATTCGCTGCTTGCCAAGCTCATCGCCTGGGGAAGAACGCGTGACGAGGCGATCTCGCGTATGCAGCGGGCACTGAGGGAGTTGGTGATCGAAGGCGTTAAGACGACCGCTCCTTTTCATACGATGCTCCTGGATGACGCACGGTTTCAGAGAGGCGAGGTCTCTACACGGTTTGTGCAGGACCTTTTGGCGGCATGACCGGATGAATAGACGGGAGGGTTTTATTTAAAGATGGAACGAAAGGTAGGTTTTATCGATCTCACGCTGCGCGATGCGCATCAATGTCTCTGGTCGACGCGGATGACGACTGAAATGATGACCCCTATTTTGTCCAGGATCGACAAGGTAGGATATTCCTACATCAACATCATGGGTGGAGCGGTATTCGACGTCTGCGTGCGATATCTCCACGAAAACCCGTGGCATCGCATCAAAACCTTGTGTCAGCATCTGAAGACCCCGGCGGACGGTCTGATCAGAGGGCAGAGCCTTTATACTTTCGAACTCTTTCCCGATGATATTGTTGCCCTTAATGTTAGGCGCCTCGCCGCCAACGGCATTACCATGCTGACAACGTACGATGCTCTGAACGATAACCGTAATTTGATATCCTCCGTATCGGCCGCACGCGAGATCGGCATGATGGTGAATGCAATGATGGTATACACCTTAAGCCCTGTACATACCGACAGCTATTATCAGGAGCGGACCAGAGAGCTGATAGCATTGGGCGCGGATCATATTTCGATCAAAGACCCTACAGGGCTTTTGACACCGGAAAGAGCCCGCACCCTCTTCCCGGCGGTTTACCGGGCTGCGAACGGAACACCTATTCAGCTCCACTCTCATTGCCAGTCAGGGCTCGCTCCTGAAGTCTATGTTGAGGCAATGAAAAACGGGTTCAGCTTCCTGCATACCGCAGTTCTGCCCCTGGCCAATGGTGCATCGATGCCTGCAGTTGAAGAGATCCACAGAAGAGCGTGCGAGATGGGCATCGAGACGGCTTTGGACACGAACGAACTGGCGGAAGTATCCGGCTATTTTAATTGGCTGTGTCACCGGGAACGTAAACCGAAAGGCAAGGTGGCGGAGTACAACCCGGCCCTTTACGAGCATCAAGTGCCGGGTGGAATGATTTCCAATCTAAAGTTTCAGCTGCAATCACTCAATATTGGGCACAGGCTTCCCGAGATACTGGAGGAGGCCAGCCGGATCCGCAAAGATCTGGGGTATCCGATTGTAGTCAGCCCTTTTGCCCAGTACGTCGTCACCCAGGCAGTGCTCAATGTGGTTCAGGGAGAGAGATACAAGACTATTCCCGACGAAATCCGCAAGTATGCGATGGGCTATTACGGCAAGCTTGCAGCTCCGCTGTCCGAGGAATTTATGGACCGCGCCGACATCAAGCCCGAAGAGATGCGTTCAGGACGGCCAGGAGAGTATATACCGGCTTGGGTCCCTCGTTTGCGTTCCGAACTCGGGGCCGCGGTGGATGATGATGATTTGCTCCTTGCCGCATTTTACAATAAAGAGCTTTTAGATCCCCTGAAAAAACCGGCTGCTCACTATACTTACCGTACATCGCCATTAATTGAGCTGATTCGCTACATCGGGAAACGGTCGGATTTATCGCGGGCGCACATTAAATTTGCAGGCATCGAGATCACAGTTGGTTCCTGAGATGGTGCGGTACTACTTTTGAATATAAAGGAGAGAGAGATGGGAAGAGAGGTCATCATAACCTGTGCTGTCACCGGGAGTGCGGACACAGTGGGCAAACATCCGGAGATTCCGGTAACACCTGAGGAGATCGCACGCTCGGCGATCGAGGCAGCACAGGCCGGAGCAGCGGTTGCTCACATTCATGTACGCGACCCGAAAACCGGCAAGGTAAGTCTGGAGTTAGACCACTACCGTGAAGTTGTAGAACGGATACGCGATTCGGGCTCGGATGTATTGATTAACCTGACGACGGGGCCGGGCTCACGGTATGTGCCGGACGATCTGAACCCAAGGGTTGGCGGCCTCGGAACCAACCTGGTCTTGCCTGAGCAACGGGTGCGCCAGGTAGAGGAACTACGGCCTGATCTTTGCAGTCTCGATGTGGGCACGATGAACTTCGGCGAGCAGGCGTTTATCAATACACCGAAACACCTCCGCACGATGGCACAGGCAATTCGGGCAGCAGGTGTCAAACCCGAGCTTGAGGTCTTTGAAGCCGGGCATGTAGTGCTTGCGCGGCATATGATGGAAGAGGGAATGCTCGCGACACCGGCGTTGTTCCAGATCTGCCTCGGAATTTCGTGGGGCATGCCTGCAACTGCGGAGAGCATGATCTTCATGCGTGATCTTTTACCGCCCGGCTCGGTCTGGGCTGCGTTTGGAATCTCGCGCTACGAGTTTCCGATGGTGGCGCAGGCGGTAATCCTGGGCGGCCATGTCCGGGTTGGGTTGGAGGACAACCTTTATATCGAGAGCGGGGTATTAGCGCCAAACAATGCGACGCTGGTGGAAAAAGCAGCGAAGATCGTTACCCTTATGGGGGCCGAGCCTGCAACGCCGGATGCGGCACGCCGCATTCTCGGCCTGCCGGTGCGTGGGCAGCGATGATGAAACATTACAAGGTGCTCGCTGATCCTGACATCGAATTTACGCTGACGCCCAAGCAGTTTTTTAAATATGCGAGTTTTATGTATGAGGCCGGCTTGATCAAGGTCAAGCCGAATTCCTGGAAAGACATGTTCTTCAAAAACGTGCATAATTTGCCGGGGAGTTAAGGATTTTGGCAAGCGGCAATATCATGAGTCGCTGGGGAGCGACGAGAACGTTGAGCATTGCAAAGAAAGGAGGGATGCTGACAGCTTCTTGTTTCGTTTACGTTGGAGTTTTTCCAGCTAAACCGTTTCGGTTAACTGGACCGTGACAATCGTAATCTCTTGAAGAAGGAGGAAATGTGATGAATACGTTCAATCGGAGGATAACTGAGGCTGCTTTTCGATGGACGGCGAGAACCGTTATTTTGGCGATATTGCTTTTGGCTTTGCCGGCTCTTTCCACGGCCGAGTCAAAGTTCACTCGGTGGGGTTGGCCGCTGCCCTACGAGAAGGTTTCGGAAAAATCTATCTCTTGGCTAAAGGAGAAAGGATGGTGGCCGATCCAGGTCGCATGGCAGGCGCCATTCTCCGGTCAAAACACTACTAATGTGATCATGGATCGTTTGAGCCTTCTGTCAAAGCGCGGCATTGAGAGCAAATTCCAGGCATTCGGTTCAGGGCCTGAAATCAATGAGGTTATCACCAGCGGGCGATTCCAGGTCGGCAACGGCGGTAATTTCCCTTTCACTTCTCTGCTGGACAAAGGTGTCCCGGTTAAGGCTGTTGCCGTTCTGGCCCCGAACCTAGAACACGCCGTCATCGCACCGGCAGATTCTCCCCTTAAGAGCATTAAAGACCTGAAGGGGAGTAACCCTCCGGCAACCATCGGTATTGTTACCGGGTCATCAGCGGAATTCTATTTTCAAATGGCTGCAGAAGTAAACGGGATCGAAATCAATAAGGATGTTGTCCTGAAAAACATGACAATTGCGGATCAAATGCTTTTGCCAAAGGGGCTGGCAGCCGTTGTGCCCTGGGACCCTACAGTGGCTATCCTTACGGAAGAGCGCAAGACAGGACGCGTTATTGATACTATTTACCCCTACAATTTCTATCAGGGCAATTTTTACGTTCGTGCGGAGATGGTTGCCAACGTGCCGGATGTGGTACAGGCCATTTGTGACGCATTTGTGGAAGCGGACTTGTGGATTCGTCTCAATCCTCAAAAGGCTGCGGACTTTTTGGTCGAAGAACCCCGTCTAAAAAACTACGGCAAAGCGCTTCTCTTGAAACAGACCCAGTTGTATAACAACCTTTACAAGCCCACCTATTCTTATCCTTTTGCCGAATTCTGGGGAGCAGAAAACGAACGTATCGCAACATGGCTCACACAGCAGCATCGTCTGAAAACAAACGTTACGAAGAAGAATTATGTAGACGCATTCGCGCCGGAGTTTATGCTAAAGACATACGCAAAGCTGGGGTGGAGAGTACCGTCACAGCCGCCCTTTATCCCGAAAGGTTGGACGGGTACGATCGGCAAGCTACCGTATCCGGAATATTACACGAGGTACACCTTAAGCAAACCACAGCCCTGGCCAGAAGCTGGCGATCTCACAAGACCATGGGAGTTTAACGGTAAAACATACAAACCATGATAAAGACACAAGGACCGCGTTACTTCCCGCATCAAATCCTTAAGGAGGACGATTCATGGAGCAGGTAGTGGATAAAGCGCAGTCAAAGACTCTAAAGGTGTCCGTTCTGAGTCAACTCCGCAATTTAACATTGCTTAGTATCCTGCTCATAGCGTGGCAGCTGATAAGCACAAAGCTCTTAAGTGAAAGCATGGCTTTATTGATGCCGCCGCCTACGGCATTGGCAACGGCAGCTTGGGAGCTTATTAAGTCGGGAGAGCTTTTGCATCATCTACTTTCGAGCTTAAAGCGTGAATTATGGGCTTTTCTGCTGGCCGCGGGCGCAATCCCCCTGGGGATTGCAATGGGATGGTGGAAAATTGTACACAATCAGATGGATCCATTGATAGAGATCCTTCGTCCCATTCCTCCTTTGGCATGGATCCCCCTGAGCATTCTCTGGTTTGGCATTGGTGACAGCCAGAACGTTTTTATCATTTTCCTTGGTATTTTCTTCCCAATCCTGCTGAATACCATAACAGGCGTGAAAAACGTTGAGACGAACTTGATCCGCGCTGCTCGCTGTGTGGGAGCCAATGAATGGAACGTTCTGCGACGCGTTGTGTTCAAGGCTGCTTTCCCTCAAATAGTGACGGGCATTCGTGTGGGGTTGGGAGTGGGATGGATGGCGCTTGTTGCTGCTGAGCTGGTCGGTGCAAGTTCCGGGCTCGGGTTTCTCATTAACGATGCCCGTACCATGTTGCGTACGGACATCGTGATCGTCGGCATGCTGACAATAGGCGTCGCGGGGTTGCTTATCGATGTCATAATACGCAAACTCTCGCGACGCCTGTTGCCATGGTCTGTGGGACTGTCAAAATAACTGTCGCAATGCCCTGAAGAGGGGTGAAAAGGGGGGAGGTTAAGAGTGAGCAGACTGGTTGTATCGGATGTGTGTAAAGCCTACACAGGCAAGAACACCACCGATTCAGTAGTGGCCCTGCAAAATGTTACGTTTACCGTAGCGCATAACGAGTTTTGCTCCATCCTGGGCCATAGCGGATGCGGCAAGACCACGCTCCTTAATATGATCGCCGGCTTTGAGCGCCTGACGAGTGGAAAACTCTTGCTGGATGAAACGCCTGTGGGCAAGCCGGGCTGGGAGAGAGCCGTTATCTTCCAGGATTACGCCCTGTTCCCCTGGATGACCGTGTATGAAAATATCGCATTCGGGCTGGAGATGAAGAAGGTTCCCCTTAAAGAACGCACTTACGTCACGGAGCAGCATGTCCAGCTTGTAGGGTTGGCGGGCTTTGAGAAGCGTTACCCGCACGAACTCTCAGGGGGGATGCGGCAGCGTGTGGCCATTGCCCGTGCGCTGGCGGTAGATCCTCATGTGTTGTTGATGGATGAGCCTTTTGCCGCCCTGGATGCCCAGAACCGTGCAATGATGCAAAACGAAATGATACGAATATGGGAAACAGAGCGCAAGACCGTGATCTTTGTCACTCATAGCATAGAAGAGGCCATCAAGCTGTCGGATCGCATTATCGTAATGACGTGCCGTCCGGGCCACGTAAAGGAAAACATTGTAGTGGATTTGCCACGTCCAAGGCATGAGGAGGATCCCGCGGTTACCACTTTAAAAAGACGAATCCGCAGTCTCATTAATAAAGAGCTTGAAGATGAATCCTGCACGGCGAAGAAGAACGGACTTTAGTTGAAACGATAGTGTCGGCGGCTGTCTTCTTAAAAGGATACGTTGAATGTAACCTCCCGGAAGAAGAATGACTGATCTCCGACCTGCGAGACCGAGAACGACAGAGTAATGGACAATAACGAGACAACGATGGAGCGGGAGGAATTACTCATCTTGGACGATGATGATTTCAATCCGAGCAATGTATGCATTGTAACCGGTGCGGGCGGCGGCATAGGGAGAGCACTGGCTATTACGGCCGCGGCAAATAATCTCATAACTGTAGGCCTAGATGTTGATCAAAAAGGAGGGAAAAAGACCGAAGAGATAGCCGGCAAAATGGGCGGCAAGATGGTTTTTATCAGGACAGACCTCACCCGGGATGCTGAGATAGAAAATGCGGTCCGGGAGGCGTCAAAGTTCGGTTCGATCAAATACCTTGCCAATATCGCGGGACTTCAGCACATCGCTTCAATCGAAGATTTTCCCATGGAAAAGTATGACCTCATGATGAGGATCATGCTCCGTGCCCCCTTTTATCTCTCCAAGCTTGTAATGCCTCATATGCGAGAAAATAGAGAAGGAGGAGGTGTCATCGGTAACATGGCTTCCATCCACGCCCATATCTGTACTATCAATAAGCCGGTTTACAACATCGCCAAATTTGGTCTGCGGGCCCTCAGCCAATCCATTTCTGCGGAAGGGGGAGGCAAGATTCGCTCCTTTACCGTGAGCACGGGTTTTGTGAAGACAGATCTTGCGTTGAATCAGATCCCTCTTCTGGCAGAACAGCATGGGATCAGTTCCAAAGAAGTGGTGGAAACCGTGATGATGGGCAAGTCACGCATAAAGGAGATGATGACGCCCATTGAAGTGGCGAATCTGTTCATATTCGGGTTTTCGCGGCATTCGCGGCATCTGATCGGCGGCGATCTGCTGTTCGATGGAGGCGTCGTTCTCACCTATTGACTTTTGCGAATGTCGTTGAAGAAAACCATTCAGATGCTTGCCCAGGGAGGTGCCCTGATGGGAAATCCTGAACTGATCTTTCCGGACGAACCGGTAAAAGGGCTTGCCCCGTGAGTAGTCGGTACTTTCCAGAAGAGTAAGAGAATGAGGAGATAAAGAGGAAATAGTTGATGATATGAACTAATTTGATAATTCACCCACAAAGAATATCCCGAGGAGGAAAACATGCAAGGTGAGTTTGTCTGGAAGCCTGGCGATGATTATATAAAGAGAAGCAGGCTGAAACGGTTTATGGAGAGGCATAGGATAAAGGACTTTAACGAGCTTATCCTCAGATCCACCGATGATATCGAATGGTTCTGGAACGCGGTGATGGAGGACCTCAATATCGAATTTTACAGGCCCTATGATAAGGTTGTCGATTTGTCAGGGGGCATCCAGTTTCCCACGTGGTGCGTGAACGGACGGATGAATATCATCCATAATATGCTCGACAAATATATCGATACTCCTATGCAGAACAGGGTAGCGGTGCGTTACGAATCAGAGGATGGAACCGTAACGCTGATATCATATAGGGACCTCTGGATGGAAGTCAACAGGATGGCAAATGCCTTAAGGAAACTCGGCTTCAAAAAGGGGGACGTCATAGCTCTCTACATGCCGATGACACCGCAGGTTGTTATTGCTTTCTGCGCAATCATCAAAATAGGAGGGATTGTCCTTCCCCTGTTTTCAGGGTATGGAAAGGACGCGTTATCGGTGAGGATCAATGATACCACGGCTGCGGGAGTAGTCACCTGTGACGGTTCGGTAAGAAGGGGGAAGAAGTTCCTCATGAAGCCTGTACTCGATGAAGCGATTAAAGAGACTCCCTCGGTTCGGAAGGTGATCGTCTTTAGGAATACGGGGGAGAAAGTCTCCCTCAATGAAAGAGATGTGTTCTGGGATGAGATACTGAAAGGGGAATCACACATTGCTGACGCAGAGCGTACGAACGCGGAGGACACCCTTATGCTCATTTATACAAGTGGTACGACAGGCAAGCCCAAAGGGGCGGTTCACACGCACTGCGGATTTCCCCTGAAGAGCGCCCAGGACATGGCCCATGGTATGGATATTCAGCAATTCGACACGATGTTCTGGATAACAGATATGGGCTGGATGATGGGGCCGTGGGAGGTATTCGGAACGCTTATCCTTGGCGCCACAATGATGCTCTATGACGGTTCACCCGATTATCCGGATATGGGGCGCATCTGGTCAGTTATAGAGCGGAATGGAGTCACCTGCCTCGGCATCTCCCCCACGCTCGTAAGGATGCTCATGGCGAATGGAACCGGACCGATCGAAAGATACGACCTGTCATCTTTAAGGATATTCGGCTCTACAGGAGAACCATGGGACAGGGAAAGCTGGATGTGGCTTTTTAAGGAAGCAGGAAAAGAAAAAATCCCCATTATCAATTATTCCGGAGGGACAGAGGTGAGCGGCGGAATCCTTCTGGGAAATGTCCTGACACCTTTGAAACCGACAGCCTTTTCAGGGCCGGCGCCGGGAATGGCGGTTGATATCGTTGATGATAACGGCGATTCCATCAGGGATGCGGTGGGAGGACTTGTTGTAAAAAAACCATGGATAGGGATGACACGTGGGTTCTACAAAGATCCGGAGAGATACATAAAAACGTACTGGTCAAGGTTCCCCGATGTGTGGGTTCATGGTGATTTCGCTCTTGTCGATGAGGACAACCTCTGGTACATACTCGGAAGGTCTGATGATACCATAAAGGTAGCGGGTAAAAGGGTTGGGCCGGCTGAAATTGAGAGCATTGTCATGGAACATCCCAGCATCATGGAATCTGCAGCGATAGGTATTCCGGATCCTCTTAAAGGTCAGGCGATCGTGGTGTTTTGTGTTTTGCGACCGGATAAAGAAAAGACCAAGGAAGTCGAAGATGAAATGAAAAAACTTATAGGTGAGAGGGTCGGCAAACCTTTTATGCCAAAGGCAGTCTATCTGGTTAATGACCTGCCAAAGACAAGAAACGCAAAGATTATGAGGAGAGTCATAAAAAACGCCTACCTTGGAGAGAACACAGGTGACCTGAGCGCCCTCCTTAACCCTGAAGCTGTCGAAGAGATAATGGCCATCGGAACGAAGAAAAGGGAAACTTGAGTGCCTGTCTATGGCCCTAAAGAGGATGTAAGGAAAAGAAGTAAGTCTATGATGTCTGGTGATTCCAGGAACTCTGCTCGTAGTGGACGCGATATTGCTTACGACCGTGCAGGCATAATCAGTTTCGCTCCGGGAGGAATGTGGACTGCCCTTGGGAACGACTTCTTCGCCAGCATCGTCATCGAGTGTAAGTCTCAGTGAGATTTTTTCTGCCAGTGCCCGAGAACCACTGAAACTAAATTATTGCGATAAAGAGATCAGGGAGGAAGCTATGAAAGCTTACATCGTAGGAGGGGTAAGGACGGCGATAGGCAAATTCAACGGGTCCCTGGCGCCGTTGAACGCGATAGATATCGGGTCGTCAGTGATAAGGGAGATCATAAAGAGAGCTTCAGCGAAGGCAGAGGAAGTGGATGAAGTCATCATGGGCAACGTGATCCAGGCCGGGTTGGGCCAGAACCCGGCGAGGCAGGCGGCCATTATGGCAGGGCTTCCCGAGCATGTCCCCTCCTTTACCGTGAACAAGGTATGCGGATCGGGTCTGAAGTCCGTGGAGATAGCAGGGCGTGCAATCGCCTCGGGCGAAGCGGAAATGATCGTGGCAGGGGGGATGGAGCACATGACCGGAGCCCCCTATGTGATAAGGACAGCACGGTGGGGGCAGCGTCTCGGCAATGGCGAGATGATTGACACCGTAATCAACGATGCCCTCTGGGACAAGTTCTATGACTGCCACATGGGGGTAACGGCCGAGAACATCGCCCTGAAGTATGGCATCACGAGGAGGGAGCAGGATGAATTTGCGGCATACTCCCAGCAAAAGACCGAACAGGCAATAAAGGGGGGCAAGTTCAAAGACGAGATTGTGCCGATACGGATCAAGCAGCCGAAGGGGGAGGACAAGGTATTTGACACGGACGAGCATCCCCGCTTCGGGACAACGGAAGATCTCCTTGCGAAACTGCAGCCTTCGTTCAAGGCAGAAGGGACGGTGACCGCAGGGAATGCGTCGGGGATCAATGACGGAGCAGCGGCAGTGCTGGTGGTATCGAAGGAGAAGATGGCGGAGTTGAACCCTGCATGGGCCTTCAGGATCATGGGTTCGGCCTCAGCGGGGATAGACCCTGCGTATATGGGACTGGGACCGATCTATGCATCCAGGCGACTCCTTGCGAAGGCGAACTGCACCGTGGGAGACCTCGACCTCATTGAGGTGAACGAGGCCTTTGCATCCCAGTCCATCCAGGTCCACCGGGAGATGGGCTGGAAAATGGAGAAGGTGAATGTCCTGGGGGGAGCGATAGCTCTCGGACATCCTGTGGGAGCGAGCGGGGCAAGGATACTTGTTACACTGCTTTATGAAATGGTAAAGAGGAACGTCGGACTCGGTCTTGCCTCCCTCTGTATAGGCGGCGGTCAGGGGATCGCGATGATCGTCGAGAGGGTCAGATAGAACAGTGATTAAATGTTTTCCGGGCTTGTGGAAGAACAGCAGGAAAGTGAGCAGAGAATTTGAGATGCCTGTATGAACTGGGAACCAAATCGCCCGCTTTCAGGAGGTATTCTGGAGGACCATATTTACACCACTACTGGCTTTTTGCAGGGTTTCGTTACCTTGCAGCAGCACCTGAAGAAACCGAATGAATCTTGAAATAATTTTAATCGGAGTTGTGGTGTTTATTGCTTCCCTGCTGCAGGGTATCTTCGGATTTGCATTCATGCTGGTTGCACTGCCTTGTCTGTCCTATTTTATGAGTATCAAAGTCGCCGTACCTCTCTTATCCCTGTTATTCGTTTTATCCTCTTTGATCATGACGTTCCAGCTGAGAGGGAAGTTCGCGTACAGGAGTGTCATGCCGCTTTTGATCGGCGCTCTGTTTGGGATTCCCGTAGGGATATACTTTATCATTGCATTTAGTGAAGGGCTGATCAAAACAACGCTTGGCATCCTGCTCATTGCCTATTCGGTCTATTCCCTCTCTGTGAAAAAAGTACCCTTCCGGTTTCCTGAATGGACGGGATACCTGTTCGGATTTTCCGCTGGAGCCCTAGGAGGCGCCTTTAATATTATGGGGCCACCGGTAGTTTTTTACGTATCAACGCAGAAGTGGTCGAAAGCCAATATCGTCGGTTCCCTTCAATTCTTCTTCCTCTTAACCGGTCTGTTCGTAGTCGCGTTCCATGTTGTGGTGGGCAACGTAACAAGGGAAATGACGAAAACGTTTCTGGAACTCCTCCCCGCCACGCTGACAGGGCTGTTTGCAGGTCTTCATATTTTCAAGAGGATGAATGAAGACAGTTACAGAAGAGGTCTGTTTATCCTCCTCATCATCATGGGGATCATGCTCCTGATCAGGCGGTAGAAGTGCACGATGAAGACAACGTATCTGATCTCATGTGTTAATTCCGGACATGTCTGGAAACAAGACATGCAAGATCTGTCTTTTCTTTCCTTCAGGACAAGAGGACCGCGGCGGCTGGCTCTAAAATCGGCAGTAATTGCGCGGCCGTACGTCCTGTGTTACGCCGCAGAGGGAGGTTCGATCCCGGGTGAAGATCCCGTGGCATGCCAATTGCTTTTATAGTGCATTTCGAAGCTAAATCGACCTAACGGAGGATTCGTTCCATGCAAGAAGTGACTTGTCTACGGGTAAGAACCGGCAGAAAACTGGCCGCATGTCAGAAGGCCTGCCCGGCCGGTATCGATGTGCCCCGGTATATCAGGGCAATAGCGGCAGGGAAATTCGATGAATCCCTCGCAATTATCCGGGAATCGATCCCCTTTCCCTTCATTTGCGGCTATGCCTGCTTTGCCCCGTGCGAGACGCGCTGTGGGAAAGGGCAGTTTGATGAAGCAGTGGCTATCAGGGCTTTGAAAAGGGCTGCAGCTGAAAAGGGTGGAGACCTATGGAAGGAGAACGTAAAGAAGAAGGGTCTTTCGGGCAAGAAAGTGGCCATTGTCGGGGCTGGCCCCAGCGGTTTGACCGCTGCCTACCACCTCGCCCTGAAGGGACACGCGGTGACCGTGTTCGAAGGCAGAAGCGAGGCCGGCGGCATGATGCGCTGGGCCATTCCTGAATACCGGCTTCCCCGGGACATCCTCCAGGCCGAGATTGATGAAATCAGAAGCATCGGAGTGGAGATCAGGACAAATTCACAGGTGAAATCGTTTCAGGATCTCACCACGGCAGGATACGACGCTGTCTATATCGCATGCGGGGCACAGAAGAGCGCACCCCTGGGGATCCCCGGAGATGATCTTGACGGCGTTGTAGGCGCCCTCGAGTTTCTCGATGCGCTGAATTCCGGCACTCCCCTTCCTGTCGGTAAGCGCGTGGCTGTTATCGGAGGAGGAAATGCGGCAATCGATGCAGCTCGCAGCGCCATCCGGCTTGGCGCCTCCGAAGTCAAGATATTCTACCGCAGGACAAGAAATGAGATGCCCGCCTATCCGGATGAGATCGATGCGGCCCTTGAAGAAGGGGTCAGTATCGAGTTCCTGGCAGCTCCTGCAAAAATCGAAAAGCAGGACCAGGCCCTAAAGGTAATCTTCAACTGCATGGAACTGGGCGCTCCTGACAAGAGCGGACGGCTGAGGCCGGTCTGCAAATTCGGGTTCGACTACAGTCAGGTCTTCGACACCGTGATCTCGGCCATCGGTCAACAGGTTGTATTGGGGCCGAACCTCGGCATCGCGTTGGATAAAAACGGGCTTATTTCGGTCGATGATGCTCATTTCTCAACGGGCCTCAAGGGGGTCTTCGCCGGCGGAGATGCAGTCAGCGGACCGGCCTCGATCATTGAGGCCATCGCTCACGGCAAACTGGCTGCCTCTTCCATTGACCGGTACCTCGGAGGAGACGGCAACATCATCTTGTCACTGGTGCCCGAGGAACATGAGATCTCCCTTGACTTTTATACGGATGCGGGTGCCGCACGGGTGGAGATCCCCTGTCTGCCTGCGGGCACGAGGGTCGGCACTTTCGAAGTTGTGGAGAAAACCCTGAACGGTTACCTGGCAAGGAAAGAGGCCGACAGGTGCCTGTGGTGTGATTACCGGCAATTCACCGTGGAACTGGACTTCGAAGGCTGCAAGGAGTGCGGATACTGCCGCGAAGTCTGTCATATGGGAGTTTTTGGACCGGGCAGCAGCTTCAATGCAAAGGGATATCGCCCTCTGGAAGTGAAGAATCCCGGGAACTGCGTCGGCTGCATGAAATGCTTTTACAGCTGTCCGGACTTTTGTATAGAAATCAAAGGAGCTGAACAACCATGAAACGATACCTCGAAACCGGAAATTTCGCGATTACCGAAGGGGCCCTGCTGGCAGGGTGCAGGTTCTTTGCCGGCTATCCGATCACGCCGGCAACGGAGCTTGCCGAATCCATGTCCTACCGTCTTCCGCAGGTCGGCGGCATCTACATTCAGGGAGAAGACGAGTGCGCGGCGCTCCATCTCTGCATAGGAGCAGCCCTTGGGGGCTACAAAGCGATGACCGCAACATCCGGCCCCGGATATATCCTCTATGCCGATCCTTACGGCTGGGCCATTGGCTGTGAAATCCCCCTTGTGATTCTTAACTCGGGGCGGGTGGGACCGGTAAGCGGCATCACCGGCGCACCGGGACAGGGCGAATTCTATCTGACCCGCTATCCTACCCAGGGCGGGAATTTCGAGACAATCGTCCTCGCGCCCAATTCCGCCCAGGAAGCGATGTCCATCGTCGTCGAGGCCTTCTATCTGGCAGAACGGTTCAGAACTCCGGTGACCGTGCTGGCGGATCAGCTCATCACGGACGGATTTGAAGACATCAGCGTTCCTGAAAATGATGAAGAGATGAAGGAGATGGGATTCAGGACCTTGTCGAGGGGAATCAACAAAGGCCCGGTCTTTTATCCTCCCACGGACGAAATCGATATTCCGCCAGTGGTCCTCGGTCAGAATACGGGCGCGCTCTGCTCCGACTGGACACCGACAGAGGAGGGATACGACATCGAAGAGGTTGCGGCGCACCACAAACACGCATATCGTCTGATCTATAAGATC
>JAMCQB010000129.1 GCA_023382175.1 Nitrospirota bacterium
ATATCCCTCATTTCAGCATCTTCGGGCATACGCTGACATCGACGAGCGGGTATTTCTATCTGATCTGGGGATGCGTTGCTGCGGTGATGCTCTTTTCGCTGAATGTCCTCAACTCAAGGACCGGCAGGGCGCTCAGGGCGATCCACGGCAGCGAGATGGCAAGCGTTTCCATGGGACTGGACATAGTGATGCTGAAGATAAAAGTTTTTGTGCTCAGCGCTGTCTACGCCTCCCTTGCAGGAGGGCTGTATGCCCATTACGTCACGTTCATCAGCCCGAGCAGTTTCTCCCTTTTTTATTCCATCCTGGTGCTCATGATGGTCGTTGTGGGGGGAATTACGAATGTATGGGGCGGGATCGTAGGCGCTGTGGTGATCACTATACTGCCGGAGGCGCTGAGGAGATTCGAGGAATTCGATGTCCTGGCATACGGCCTTATCCTGACCCTGTCGCTGTTATTTTTCAGAAAGGGATTTGTTCCCCTGCTGGTGGAAAGGCTGAAGAAGATACGAGGCGCTGCCGTTGCTCGAAATTAAGGGGCTCAGCAAAAGCTTCGGCGGAGTTACCGCAGTGAGTAGCGTGAGCCTCCGGGTTGCGGAAAACGCTGTCAGTGCGCTGATAGGTCCCAACGGCGCGGGCAAGAGCACGCTTCTGAATGCGATCAGCGGCATCGAGCCCCCTGATGAAGGAGAGGTCCTCTTTTCAGGAGAAAGGATAAACGGACAGTCGCCGGTCCGGATCGCCAGGAAAGGCCTCTCAAGGACCTTCCAGCACCTGGAACTCTTCGGCGAAATGACGGTCCTTGAGAATATCATGGTCGGCAGATATGCGAAGACAAAGGCAGGATTTCTCTCTTCGGGATTCAGGCTCCCCTTTGTTGCAAAGGAGGAAAGGGAAAGCAGGGAGACCGGCGAAGAGATACTCGCCTATATCAAGCTCACCCACCGGAGGGACGAACTTGCATCGAACCTTCCCATCGGTGAACAGAGGATCCTGGAGATCGGGAGGGCATTGGCCACAGAGCCGAAGCTGCTCCTTCTTGATGAGCCGGCAGCCGGATTGAATATCAGGGAGACAAAGGAACTGGGTGAGCTCATCAAGAGGATCCGCAGCGAGAAAGGGGTGACCATTATTCTTGTTGAACATGATATGGATCTTGTGATGCATATCAGCGACCGCATCACCGTTCTGAACTTCGGCGAGGTGATCGCGGAGGGAACCCCGCTGGAGGTCCAGAAGAATCCTGAAGTGATAGCGGCTTATCTCGGAGAGGAAGAATGAGAAGGTTGCCATGTTGATCCTGAAGAACGTCGATGTCTGTTACGGGAAGATTCACGCGGTCAAACATGTTTCGCTGCATGTGAAGAAGGGCGAGATTGTGTCCCTTATCGGAGGGAACGGAGCAGGCAAGACAACACTGCTGTCCACCATATCCGGCCTTATCCGTTCCGACAGCGGGAGCATCACCTACGAGGGAAACGACATCACCAACCGGAACCCTGATGCCATTGTGAAAATGGGAATATCCCATGTGCCTGAGGGAAGGCTCATCTTCAAGCCGCTCAGCGTGGAAGACAACCTTCTTCTCGGCTCCTATCACCGGCATTCCCTGAAAACGAGTCCCGGGATCAGGGAGGACATGGAGAAGATGTGCTCCCTGTTCCCGATATTGAAAAAAAGGAGAAAGCAGCTGGCAGGAACCCTTTCGGGGGGAGAACAGCAGATGCTGGCCATTGCCCGCGCTCTTATGGCAAAGCCGAAACTCCTTCTTCTGGATGAACCGAGTATGGGCCTTGCGCCGTTCATCATAAAGGAGATATTCAAATATATTGTTGAATTGCGGGATATGTACGGCCTTACGGTACTCCTCGTGGAGCAAAATGCACGGAGTGCGCTGAAGATAGCGCAAAGGGGGTACGTTCTTGAGACGGGGAGAATCATCATTGAGGGACCTGCAGAAGACCTGTTGCTGAACAGGGATGTTCAGCGGGCCTATCTCGGCAGGGACCTTGATGCAGAAACGAAATTATAAAAAAGTGTCTGTGTCAGTGTTTAGTGTCGGTTTTTCTCTTTGCTGACACTGACACGATTCACTGACACTACGTAACGGAGGTTTTTATGTATTGGGAACCTGAATACGAGACCATGGGAAGGGATGAACTGGAGCAACTCCAGCTCGAAAGGCTCCAGTCCACATTGCATCGGGTTTATCTGAATGTCCCCTTCTACAGGAAGAAGTTTGATGAACTGGAGATAGACCCCGATGACTTCACGTCCCTGAAAGACCTCAGGAAGCTTCCCTTCACCACAAAGGATGATCTGAGGGAAAACTACCCCTACGGATTGTTTGCAGTGCCCTTGAGGGAAGTGGTGAGAATCCATGCCTCTTCGGGCACCACGGGCATGTCGACGGTGGTAGGGTACACGAAAAACGATATCAAGACATGGTCGAACCTTGTGGCGAGGATCCTCACTGCGGGAGGAATCACCAAGGACGATGTAGTCCAGATAGCCTTCGGGTACGGTCTTTTCACCGGAGGCTTTGGTCTGCATTATGGCGCTGAACGCATCGGCGCCTCGGTTATCCCTATTTCGAGCGGCAACACGAGGCGGCAGGTGAAGATCATGCAGGACTTTAAGACCACCGCCCTTATCTGCACTCCCAGCTATGCCCTCCTGATTGCCGATACCATACAGGAAATGGGGATCAACATTAATTCCCTTTCATTGAAGTACGGCCTTTTCGGAGCAGAGCCCTGGTCAGAAGGTATGCGGCAGGAGATACAGGAACGGCTGAAGATCATGGCAACCGACAACTATGGGTTGAGTGAAGTCATGGGCCCCGGTGTGGCAGGGGAATGTCTTGAGCGAAACGGCCTTCATATCAACGAGGACCACTTCCTTGTGGAGGTAGTTGATCCGAATACCCTGGAGCCGGTGGCCCCTGGCGGGATCGGTGAACTGGTCATCACGACCCTCACGAAAGAGGCGTTCCCTATTGTACGATTCAGAACGAGGGATCTCACACGGCTGATGCCGGAGCAATGCGCTTGCGGCAGGAAGCTCATGAGGATGTCCAGGGTCATGGGGAGGACAGATGACATGCTTATCATACGGGGCGTCAATGTTTTCCCCTCACAGATCGAGGCTGTGTTATTCGACATCGAAGGGACAGAGCCCCACTATCAGATCATTGTAGAGAGGAAGGGCGCCCTTGATGATGTAACAGTTCTTGTTGAGGTCTCGGAAGCCATATTCTTTGATGAAATGAAGAAGCAGAGCGAATTGGTCGGCCTGATCGGGAGGAGACTCTCTTCAGAACTCGGCATTTCAGTTGACGTGAAACTAGTGGAGAAGAAGACCCTTGAGCGGTTTGAAGGGAAGGCGAAACGGGTGATCGACAAAAGGAATTTCTGAAAGGTATCTGTCATTGCGAGCACCCATCAGGTGCGTGGCAATCTTCTTTATAGGTCGTAACGCGTTACGCGTAACGGGTCACGAATGCAGATTGCTTCGTTGCACTCGCAATGACACTCATTTCCCGTCAGAGAGGCATGCGCCATGAGGACGTGGGGATATCCGCTGCATCGAGAACCCTTCTCACCACGGAGAGGAGGTAAATGCCCTCGAAGGGCTTTCTGATAAATGCGTTGATGTCCTTGTCTTTTTTATCGATGATTCCCGCCTCGTAGCCCGAGATTGCCAGTATCCTGACGGAAGGTTTGATCAACTTGAAATGCCTGATCAGTTCCCTGCCGTTCACCAGGGGCATGATGATGTCGGATATGACCAGGTCGATGGTATCCTTTATCTCTTTGAAGATATCCAGCGCATACACCGGATTTGTTGTGGCCAGGACCTTGTATCCCTGCGATTCCAGGACATCCTTTATGAAGCTTACGATGTCTTCTTCGTCATCCACCACCAGTACCTTTTCCCGTCCCGCCATGGAAGAGACAAAAGGACGCTCCAGCCGGGGTATGAGTTTGCCGGACATCGGCAGATATATCTCGAAGGTGGCGCCCCTGCCCAATTTTGTCCTCACATCGATCACTCCCTGATGCTCCTTCACAATGCCGTACACCATGGCGAGCCCAAGGCCGGTGCCTTTTCCCGGACCTTTGGTCGTGAAGAAGGGGTCGAAAATCTTGTCCCGTATCTCTTCAGGGATGCCAGGGCCCGTATCAGAGATTTTCAGGACCACATATTTCCCGGGCGCCAGGAGGGGATGAATCGAGCCGGCATCCCTTTCAAGGTCTACTGAGGAGGTCGCAACAGTGATAACACCGCCGTTCGGCATAACATCCCCTGCATTCACCATGATGTTCATGACGACCTGCTCCAACTGGTTCGCATCACCCTCAATGGACGGCAGGGTATGGTCAATCTCCATCTTTATCGCAACATTCTTTTTTGTCATCATGCGCTCCAGAAGGTCCACAGTGTCCTTTACAATGTCATTGAGATTGAGGGGCACGGTTTCGAAGCTTCCCTTACGGGCAAAGCTGAGGAGTTTCGAGATCATCTGGCCGGCCTTGCGCGCTCCATTCTCGATGATCCTGACCTTCTCTTTCCCTGCATCGTCCAGATTGCTGAATTCATGCAGCAACTCTGCATGGCCGAGGATGGCAGAAAGTATGTTGTTGAAGTCGTGGGCGATACCGCCTGCGAGGATCCCGATGGATTCCATTTTCTGTGACTGGAACAACTGTTCCTGGAGCCTCTTTTTCTCGGTAATGTCCCTCTGGAACGATTGAACGTATGTAATGCCCTCAACCGCTATGGCCTTGGAGCTGATCTCGAGAGAGACCTTGTTCCCGTCCCTCCGGTAGTGCCGGGTCTCGAAAAGCAGCGCCTCGCCGTTGAGGATGCGCTCCAGCCGTTCTTTGTATGAATCCAGGTTTTCCTGTGTCTCAAGAAGTTTGATATTTGTCCCAATGAGGGTATCCCTGTCGAAACCGTGGATGTCGCACGCCTTCTGGTTCACGTTGAGTATTATGCCGTCCCTGTTCATGATCATTATCCCGTCATTGGCGTTGTCAAAGAGCGCTCGCAGCATTATTTCGGATTTGTTCAACTCGCGGGTACGTTCTTCGACCAGTTGTTCGAGCTGGGTGGAATATTTTGCGAGTTGCTCGCGCTTTTGATCGAGATCATATTGCAGACTAAAAGTTCTTATTAAATTCTTTTGAGTAGAATATCTCCATATAACCGCGATCACAAAAAATGAGAGTAGAAAAGAGTTCGCGGTGAAAAATGTTCGAAAATCAGTTATTTTGTCAAAAAGCAAAATCGGGACAAGATAAATAGCATAGATGAGCGATATTCCAAGCAATGAAAAGGAAAGGTTCATAGGAATTAAACCAAGGACACAAATGACCAAGATAATCAAGCCAACGTAATAAGTTGATCTGTGGCCACCAAAGTCAAGTATCATGAGCTCGATAGTAGCGGCAGAAATAATTATTGCGTAAGTAAAAAGTACTTTGCGATATTTACTTTTTATTTTCTTGTTTACAAAGAAAGATGCAAATAGCAGTAGACTGACGCAAAGTCTGTACATGAGAAATCTGTTGAAGTTCTCCGGCGTGCTGAAATAATCCATGATGCCCAATAGTAAGAAGAGAGAAGAACCTATTGAAGAAGCGATGCCATACCAATACTTGGACAGCCGGTCAATTTCTTCTTTGATATAGAGCTTTTTTTCCATCGGTAGTATCAACTATATCATAAATTCAACGCAATTTATAGGCCATATTTCCCTTTTCTCAAAATTAATTTGGCCGTTTCAGAACCTAAATAGGCCGCTCCGGGTATCCCTTGGGTCTGAGCGGTCCAATGGCCGCACAAAAATAGCCCCCCTATGCCATCAATAAATTTAAATTCCGGCGCAAATAACTGCGAGGGAATGCTTGCCCAACCGTAAGCTGCACCCTTGTAGTTTAATGTATACCGGTACATAGTATATGGCGTGGAGGCATCCTTATATACTATATGTTGCGACAGATTCGGAATGACAGATTCAATCCTCCTAATAAAGTCTTCCAATAAAGGATATTTATTCTCAATCCAATATTCCTTATTTTTGAACGGCGCATTTACAAATGCCTGCAAACTCTTTCCATTAGGAGACAGGCGAATCATATATCCCATCGTTTCGTTTATACTCTTATCACGTAGCGTTAAGTACATCTCTTCAATATTATAGTGGGGCATAATCCAAACGTTTACACCCGGCCTCAGTAGTGGTTCAAAGGAATGATCAATCCCCAGATAGGCAACAAAGACCGAAAGAGAAGGCTGCATCGTTTCTAGTTTTCTCATAAATTCCTCGCGCACCAGTCTTTGTCCCAACAGATCAAATACGGTTTGCCTTGTATCGCAGCAAGAAACCACATTTCTTGTCAATATGAAAGTACTTTTGTCCAAGAATACGCCTTCGATTACATTTTCCTTAACTCTGATCTTAGTGACGGGACAGGATAATCGTAATTCACCGCCGTATTCTTTGAATTTTCTTGCCAAACTATCAGACAATGACTGCATGCTCTCGCCCGGATAATATCCGCCATCGAGAAGGAATTCGATATAAATTTTTGCAGCCGTAAAAGCGGAAATTAAGGATGGAGGCAGGCCACCATTGCCCAAGACTGGAAAAGACAAGATTGATCTCAGGTTCTCATCAGTAAAATATTGATCTAACAATTCTCTAAATGTTTTTTTTCTCAGGACAACAAAATCAAACGGTTCAGAATTACTGAGAAAATAGAAGAAGTCACGAATCTTTTTGGATTCGTGGGGAAACGCAGACTGAAGTTCTTCCACTGTTCTGTTTGGATCATTCCAGAGAGAGATCCTATAATCAGATGTGACAATGACATCCGAAGGATCATACCTTTCTATTCTCAGGTTTAAACCCAGGTCATTGATGATTCTGAACATAGTCCCATTTTCTCTATAACCACCGAATGAATGAGCAGCAGCATCAAATGTGAAACCCTGTCTCTTAAAAGAAGTGCAGTAACCTCCCGGTTTATAATGCTGCTCAACTATTAAGACCTTCATGCCCGCCTTTGCAAGATAACACCCGCATACGAGCCCGCTTATTCCAGCGCCTATTATGACAGCATCATACGTGTCTTTAGGCTTTAACATTCGGTTTTTCTGCTATCAATTTGTTAACCAATTCTACAGCTTCTTTTACTGTTGTAATATTCGGGACATCTTCATCCCTCACAGATATCTTGAATTTTTTTTCGATGGCGACAGTGATCTCAATGGCTTTAATGGAATCGATCTCCAGGTCCTGGAAAAAGTTTGTCCCAGGCTTTATGTCTTCAGGCTCGAACCCCGAGACATCCGAGATTATTGCAACGATTTCTTTTTCTACATTATCGGTCATTCCTCGATATCCTCCTTCTTGGTCTCATTTACTAAAATCATATACCCCTCCTTAATAAGGAGGGGTCAGGGGAGGTAAGTTTTGTGTGTGCCCTAAAATCTTATCCAATACCCCGTCTATGTTTTCATAAATCTCTCTATTTGTAAAACGCAAAAAAGCAATCCCATAAGTTTCTATAATTGCCTGTCTTTCTCGATCATGCACATCTGCCCCTTCAATAAAATGAGAGTCACCATCAACTTCTATTGCTAATTTTAATTTCGGACAATAAAAGTCGACAACAAACTTTCCAATGCTGTATTGACGCCTGAATTTATAGCCGCACAATCCTTTGCCTTTCAATCGTAACCATAATAAAATTTCAGCTTTTGGCATGTTTGCTTTCAACATTCTTCGTTTAAGTTTTTGATTTGTCGTGTTATACACTTCTGTCATACAAGCCTACCTCTTCTTATCAAAGGCAACCCCACCAGCCTCCCCTTGGTAAGGGGAGGATAGGGAGGGGTAATAATTTCAGGCTGATGATATTATCAGTTCTGTCTATCTCGACAAGCTTGAGATTATATTTGTCCGAAATCTTATTCGCTTCATCAACGATCCTGTTAATTTCCACCTAAGAGTTCCTTCAGCTTCCGCTCAACCGTCTTTATACCGTCAATGGCGAGCTCCCATTCTTGGGCATCGGATTCGACCTCAAAAGCATAGTCCCGTTTCTTCACAATATTCGCTTTCTCGAAGCTCGCAAAGTCCGTACCATACTTCTTTTTGTAGAAATCATCCGTCATCCTGTAACGAGTAAGCCTTCTTAGATAGTCCCTTCGGAGGACTTCTTTCAGCTCATCCTCTGTCATCTCTTTAATCTGTTTTTTAACGATTGCCTGCATAATTAATACCTCCTTTGAGCTGTAATCATCACCCGGTTATTGTTCTTGGTTTATTATACAAGAATCCATTATGAACCTGAATATTTCTTCAATACCAGAGATGCATTATTCCCTCCAAAGGCATAGGAATTATTCAATGCTATATTGACAATTTGCTTTCTTGCCTGATTCGGCACGCAGTCAATATCACATTCAGGGTCTGGGGTCTCAAAGTTTATCGTCGGCGGAACGAGATCATTTTTTGCTGCGAGACAACAGGCAATCGCTTCCAGCGCCGAGGCTGCACCCATTGTATGTCCAAGCATGGACTTGATAGAACTGATGGGTATTTTTTTATACCGAGGACCGAAGACCTCTTTAATGGCAGCGCATTCCGCTTTGTCATTGGCCAGAGTCCCTGTGCCATGGGCGCTGACATAGTCAACATCCTCAACCGTGATACCTGCCTCACGTATCGCTTTTCTCATACATTCTGCGATTCCTTCCACAGAGGCAGTGGTCATATGGAAGGCGTCACAGCTAAGGCCATATCCTCCTATTTCAGCATAAATCGGAGCATTTCGTTTTAAGGCGTTTTCGAGGGATTCTATGATAAGTATCCCTGCCCCTTCTGCCAACATCATCCCTTTTCTGTTTTTATCAAAGGGCTGGCATTTTTCAGGAGCAACTGCAGAAAATTGGTTAAAGCCTGTGTATTCGATACGAGAAATTGGGTCTGATGCCCCAGCAAGTATGATGTCTGCTCTATTTAATCTGATTAAATCATAACCATAAGCAATTGCATAATTCCCTGCAGCGCACGCTGTAGAAAACATAAAAAGAGGGCCATTACATTTAAATTCTTTTGCTATCATAGATGGCGGTGCGTAGGTGAACATCTGATAAATAAGGTCTTTGTGTATTTCTTTATTATGAATGAGTAACATATCGACATCTTCAATAGTCTGAGCAGCACCAAGTGTTGTCCCATGAGAAACCCCGACCCGATAGCTGTATAAACCTTCAGGGGTCAAGTCAGAATCATTGAGCGCGAGTTGAGAGGCAGCAAGTGCCATTTGTGTTGCACGGTTCATAAGTGGTAATTGCTCTTTGACAATAAACTCTTCTGGGTTAAAGATTTTAACCTCACCACCAAAATGTGTGGGGTATGGTGTTGTATCAAAGGAAGACACAGGACTTATGCCTGATTTGCCGTTGAGGAGGCTGTCCCAGAATTCCTCCCAACCGATGCCTATGGAGGATATAACCCCAAGACCCGTTATAACAACTCGTTTATTCATTCGTTCCCAATCATCCCTGTCATTGCGAGGAGCTTCGACGAAGCAATCTTATAAAACACCATATAAATCTCTCCAACCTTTATTCAAGTCGTTGATCAACTCGATCTTCCTCGACCTCGATCCGCCTTTTATTTGCTTCTCTCTTAATATTGCACTCTCAACATCTCTGAAAATCTCAAAATATATCAGTTTGGTGACATTATATTTCTTCGTAAATCCTTCAACCAATTTTTCCCTATGCTCATAAACCCTTCGCCTCAGATCATTAGTGATTCCTGTATAAAGAACTGTATTGTTCTTGTTTGTCATTATATAGACATAATATTGCTTCTCCATGAAGATTGCTTCGCTTCGCTCGCAATGACAAATTAAGTATCTTTAATCACAAAGCTTCGTCCTTAACGCTGAATGCCAGTTCTGCCTCGGCTATTTTTCTCTCTTCAACAAAAGCCTCTGCCGACACGTACGCAACATTCGGCAGAGATTTGACGTTCACGACTGTTATCTTCAACTGATCTCCTGGAAGAACGGGATAAAGAAAACGAGCCTTGACGGAACCAAAATAATATAAAGGTTTCTTATCTTCTCCTGCCTTTCCTTTGTCAGTAGCAAAAAGGATTATGGCGGTCTGTGCCATTGCCTCTATTATTGCAGCTCCCGGGAAAATGGCCTTTTCAGGAAAATGACCCAGAAAAAATATGTCATTACCTGAAATATTCTTAACCGATACAGCCTTTTTGCCAGGTTCCACTTCCAGAACCCTGTCTATCATGATGAAGGGAAACCGCTGGGGAATGAGTTTCTTTATCTCTTCAAAGTCAAGTTGCATGGTTCACCTATCGTAATCCTTCACTATAGGATAGTAACCGTCATACTCCGGCTTGACCGGAGTATCCAGGAAAGACTGGATTCCCCGATCTCGATGCGAGTCTACGCCGAGAGTCGCTCCGACAAGTCGGGGAATGACATACAGGAGCAGCCCTTTTTGCCGGACCCTTCCCCTTGTCATCGTCTATCATACCTCCCAAGCACAATGGCTGAGTTATTACCATATGGGTCTGATGATGTTACAAGAACATTATTGATATCTTTCTGTCTCGCATTATTCGGGACATAATCGAGGTCGCACTCAGGGTCTTTCTCCTTATAATTTACCGTGGGAGGGATAAATCCTTCCTGTATTGCACAAACTGCCGCTGCCGATGAGAGGGCCCCAGAAGCCGAGAAGGATTCTCCCACCATGGATTTTATTGAACTCACCGGAATTGTAAATGCGTATTTGCCGAATACATCTTTTATGACCTCTGTCTCCATTCTGTCAAGACTTTTCGTTGAGTTGGCGCTGGCAGATATATAGTCTATATCCTCCGGGGTCAGGGATGCATCGTTTAGAGCAAGGTTAATAGCATTTTTCAATCCTTTCCCTGATTGATTGAAATTTATATCAGCTGATATATCATTGGAGATTCGCTGAGGCGAAAAAGAATTCCCATAACCTTTGACTACAGCGAGGATTTCCGCTCCCCTGTTAACAGCATGTTCTGAATCTTCAAGAATCAGGACCGCTGCACCTTCAGAAAGGATTGTTCCATTTCTTCTTGCATCAAAGGGAAAACAGGTTGGTTCAAAGCCGTCCTTTCCTGATAGATAATCGAGGTTATGAAAACCTAAAAATGTCTCTTCGCACAGTTCTTCCACTCCGCCTGCAAGAACGACATCAGTTCTGTTTAGTTTTATGAAGTCGGCAGCATAGGAAACAGCATCGATGCTGGAACAGAAGCCCGTGGATATGGTGGTGTTAAATCCCTTTATATGGAAACGGATAGACACGCGGCTTGCGGGTGAGTTAAGCACCGTATTGGGGAAATGCGAAGGATTTACGTATCTTGGACCTTCAATAAGACCCACACGGTCAAACTGTGATATGCTGTGAAGGCTGCCAAAGGTTGTTCCGATAGAGACTCCTATGGACTGGGTATTTTCGTCTGTAATCTGTAGGTGGGCATCATCAATGGCAAGGCTGGCAGCAGAGCATATCAGCCTTGTACTTCTGTCAAGTTCGCGAAGGCCTTTTTTACCAAGAAACATAACAGGATCAAAATCTCTTATTTCACCTGCAATATGTATATTAAAGAGTGAGGTATCAAAGAGTGTTATCGGGCCGAATCCTGTTTTCCCATGAAAGAGGGCGTCCCAGTATGGTTCCCTGCCTGTCCCGATGCATGACAGTACCCCGATACCCGTGATAACGACCCTTTGCTTCATCCCAGGAGTCCGAGCCCGCCGTCAATTTGCAACACTTCGCCGGTTATATACTCCGATGCGCCACTTGCGAGGAAGAGGACGACCTTTGCCACCTCTTCGGGAGAGCCGAACCTGCCTGAAGGTATGGAGGCGGTCAGCCTTTCTTTGTGTTTTTCATTCAAATGCCCTGTCATATCCGTCTCGATGAACCCCGGGGCAACTGCATTGACACGCACGTTGTACGGGGCTACTTCTTTTGCAAGGGACTTTGTGAAGCCGATAACCCCGGCCTTTGCAGCAGCATAATTGGTCTGCCCCGGCAGGGGATGAATGCCGCTCACCGATGCGATATTTATGATGTTTCCGCCTTTCTGTTTCAGGAAGGTGATAATGCATGCACGGGTAGTGTTAAAGACGCCGGTGAGGTCGGAATCGATGACATCGGCCCAGTCTTCTCTGGACATCATCATGAGGGATTTATCCCTCGTGATCCCCGCATTGTTCACCAGGATATGGAGCCCGCCGAAGGTTCTTTTTACCTCTTCAACGAGAAGCCTGGCGCCCTCAAAGTCCCTCACATCCAGCTGCACGGGCAGAGCGCGTCTCCCCATTCCCTCAACCTCCCGGCACAATGATTCCGCAAGGGCATTATTCCGCGTAAACGTAAAGGCGCAGTCCGCACCTTTCCGCGCAAGGGCAAGCACAATGGCACGACCTATGCCCCTCGTGCCTCCTGTGACAATAGCGACCCTGTCGGACAGGAATCCCCGGTTCACGACCGTAGTATACCATGAATCATTTTTGGGAGAAGAATCCCCGGTCACCCGTTATTCGTGGCTCTTATCCTGCCTGGTAATGACATAGAAGACGATGACGCCGGACTCCTCTCTCGTTTCTGATATGGCCTCATGAGGGATCCCGGCGGCGGACAGGATCGCCCTGAAGTCCTCTCCCTTGCGCTGCAAGAAACCGTCCCAGTCGGCGATCCAGTGGTAATCCTGGGATCTGTATCGGGCGGCGTCCTTAAAGGCAGCGATGAGCTTGCCGCCGGGGTTCAGCAGGCGGTAAAGGGCCGGCAACAGCTTGACAAGGAAATCAGTGGGGAGGTAGTCGAACAATCCGACGCTGTAAATAATGTCCTGATTCCCGAACTCTGCCATGTTCGTCTCAGCATCGAACATCCTGAGGGCATTATATCTCCGAAGCTCAACCTGGGAGATGATCCCTGCGTAGGAGAGACGGTCCTGTGCAAAGGCGAGAGCGTCATTGTCCATGTCTACGCAGATGATCTTTGCCTCTGAGTCCATGATCTCCGGAGCTATTCCCATGAGTTCACGGCAGGAACCGCAGCCGATATTGAGCACGGATGGTTGTTTCCTTTTCCCGATCTCCTCTCCCAGCATCTCCTCGAGTCTCTTTATCCTGTTTCTTACGGCGTGGGCCAGGGTCGAGTTCAGGAAATAGAGATCAAGATAATACCCAAGGCCCTCAGACAGAGGGGTATTCTTATAAACATATTCCAGAGTCTTGTAGTCGCCCTGGGAACCCTGCGGCCAGGTCCGTACCCGGTTTACGTAGAAACTTCTCGACAGGACGGGGTTCGTCTTCTCGTGGAACGAAACCCTTGCGCTGCGGATAATCTTTTTGTCCTTTACACCCTGTTCAAAGTCTGCGCAGGCTGCGAGCACACCATCCATTGCCTTTTCAGTGGCCCTGAGAAGTTTCTCCGGATTCTCGGACGGGTCAGAGCACCGTTTCTCAAGGGCTTTCAGTTCTCCTGTGAATCGCTCGGTCGCTCTTGCAAGAAGCTCATGATAACGTACGGGTTCCTCACCGACGTATGCAGCAGTTCCTATGGCTGCTTTGTCGGGGGCCGGCTGCGCCTCAAGGCTCAGTTCGATTCCCGCCCTGTAGTTGCCGTTCCATTCCCTGCACCATCTCACCACGCCCGATCTGTTTATGCCCTCGTTAACCCAGAGCACGTGTCCCGGCGCAAGGGGATAATCGGTCTCAATTCCCAAGCCTGCATCACTGATATCTATGGCCCTGCCCCTGAAGGCCGGATTCTCCACCTGTTCAGACACCGGCATGGCCAGCGAGTAAGCGATGGTGCGGCCATAAGGTTTCCTCTCAAAATGCCTTGCCCCTTTCTTCGGATAACTTGATAACTGTTCCATTTCACCCTCCTTTTCGGTAATGGTTTTTATTATTCGCGCTATTCCCTCACGCCTCCTTTCCTGAGTGTTATGTCCGCTGTTTTTATTAAAATTCTTATAGCTCCCTTTTTGTCAAGTATATTTTAGCGTCACTTTTCTTTCCCTTCAAGCTCCTGCTCAGACCACCTGACCGGGAGGGTGATCAGGAAGGCGCTGCCTCTTCCTACGATGCTTTCCACGCTGATAGCGCCCTTGTGTTCCTCAAGAATCTGCTTCACGAGAGGCAAGCCCATTCCTATCCGGTGTTTCTTGGTGCTGTAAAAGAGACTGAATATCTTAGGAATTTCTTCTTCGGGAATCCCCCTGCCCGTATCCGCGATGCTGAGGGATATATGGTCCTCGTCAGAGGATGTTGCTATGGTTATGGCGCCTCCGGGCGGCGTGGCTTCCACCGCGTTCTTCAACACATGGAGCACCGCAACCCTGATGAGCTGCCTGTTTACCACACACCGCGGAGGCTTTTCGGCAAGGCGCAGTGTTATCTCGATATCCTTTTCCTTCCGTTCGCTCTCCATCAAGGGAAGAACACTCCGGACTATCTCATTCAGGTCTTCCACCCTGAACATGATCTGTCTGCCCCTCAGGATCGTCTCATAATCCTTCACGATGGCGTCGAGCTTTTGCGCCTCAAGCATCAGGTCGCTCAGTCTCTCCCTCAGAGGGTCGGAGAGGGCCTCTTTCCTGAGGATGCGGTTGAATGTCCCCGCAATCGCTGTTGCCGGGTTCCTGACACGGTCCGCGACGCTTAACGCAATCAGGTTCATTGTCCTCTCGGAGATGATGGATTCCATGTCGCGGTTCAGGTCCATGAGTTCAAGGTTGATCTCTTCGATTCTCTTTTTGTCCGCTTCGGACTGATTATAGAGGCGGGTAAAATGCACGTTTATGATAATGAGGATAATACCGAATGATAATGTGTAGAGTCCGATGAATATCGCTACAACCTTTCTTGCTGCAGCGAGGGGCACACCGATAGGTATATATACGAATGTAGCATCCTCTAACTGGCCAATTTTTTTATTGAAGCCGGCTGTTGGGCCGTATCTCTCTACCAATTCTTTAGGGGCTACTGAAGGGTCGCCATGGCATAGTAAACAATCAGCGGTGAAGGGTTGGCCTGCCCTTGCGATTACATAATACTCGCCATCAGGTCTTGTCCTGAATCCCCGCCATTCCTTTAGTTCTCTGTTTCTTATAAAGGTATTTATAATCCCTGACTGGAATTCATCAGCAGCATTCTGTGGATTCATCGGACTTAATGATGCATTTATATACTTATCGTTAGGATGCTCTTTCTGCACCCTGCGGGCAATATCCCCTGCCACATAAGACCTTGACATCCCCTCTACAATGAACCTGCCAGGCATCTCTTTGTAAAATACAGGTCTCAGTTCCTCCGCAACATAGTGTTTCACAGCCTCTACTGTTGATAGGAGGAGCTTCCCTGCATCATAGGCATCCCTCACAGCATTGTCCTTCAAGATAATGTAGGTGAGTGTGGAGATGATGGGGAGTGAGATGACATAGATGGCAATAAGCAACAGGGCAAATTTTTTCTTCGGACTGAGGTCTCTAAGCATAATTATTCCCTGGGTATAATATTTTTCTGCTCTGCCTTTTTTGCCTTATGTTTTCTGTATTTCATGATGTGCCATTTTCTGAATGTACGTTCCAGTTTATCTCTGTATGCCATTGCAATAAAGACAACCACTATTGCAATCCCTACGAGGATAGAAAACTTTCCATATTGATGGTGCTTTATATAATTTCCACCAAGCGTTAGTAATATGGTGCCGAAGAGCCTGCCGGTGCCGCCGATTACGATGAATTCAGTTGTGGTGAGATGTCCAAGGCCCAGAATGTAACAGAGTGAGTCTTTGGGAAAGCCGGGTATAAGAAAGAGGAGAAAAACGAGGAAAGCCCCCTTATGGTGAAGGAGGTAATCGAAACGCCCCATAGTTTTTTTGCTTACAAATTTTTCAACAAAAGGCCTACCGAATATTCTCGAGAGAGTAAAGGCAATGTATGAGCCTATGGTCAGTCCGATCGTTGAGAGTAAAACCCCCAGTAAAGGGCCGTAGAGAATACCCCCAAGCAACCCTGTAACCTCTCCCGGGATTGGAGCAACAACAACCTGTGCAGCCTGTAAAAGAATAAACCCTATAAATGCAACAGGCCCGAGCAATTTCAGGAAAGTTAAAAATCGCTCTTGTAATAATGGGTATTCTTTTATTGAATGAGGGATTAGGCCAAACTTATCAGCTACAAATATCGATCCCCCTATAATAAGCAATAAAAGCAGGAGCTGTAGCCAGATCTTGATTTTCTGCTTTTGTCTTTTATTTATGGTCGTATACCTTTGTGTTCATAGTGTTCATAATCATGTAGCGTGCTCCACAATGTCCCTTCAGTCTTTCTTTTCCAGTCTATCGATAAAGGGTTTAATCAAATCAATTGGGACCGGGAATATTGTTGTCGAGTTCTTCTCTGCCGCCACTTCGACCAGTGTCTGGAGGAACCTCAGTTGTAATGCCATTGGCTGTGACGCAATGATTTGTGCAGCGTCGGCCAGTTTCTGGGAAGCCTGGAATTCTCCGTCCGCATGGATGATCTTTGCCCTTTTCTCTCTTTCCGCCTCTGCCTGCTTTGCGATGGCTCTCTGCATCTCAACAGGAAGGTCAACGTTTTTTACCTCAACGGTAACCACCTTCACGCCCCAGGGTTCTGTCTGGAAGTCGATCACCTTCTGAAGTTCTGCATTTAATTCGTCCCTCTTGGTGAGGAGGTCGTCAAGCTGACTCTGTCCGAGGATCGACCTCAGGGTGGTCTGGGCGATCTGGGATGTGGCATAGAAAAAGTCCTCAACCGCAGTGATCGCCTTTATAGGATCGATCACCCTGAAATAGACGACGGCATTGACCTTCACAGTGATATTGTCCTTGGTGATGATGTCCTGAGACGGGACGTCGAAGGTCACTGTTCTGAGACTGACCCTCACGAGCTTGTCGATAATGGGCCAGATAATGACAAGGCCGGGACCTTTCACAGGAATGATCCTGCCCAGCCTGAAGACGACGCCCCTCTCGTATTCTTTGAGAATCTTGATGGCGCTGGACAGAATATAGACTGCAAAGAAAAAAGCAAAAAGCACTGTCATGAGAAACGGTGTTAACAATGGCATGCTACCCTCCTTGTTTGCGTACCTTCAATTTTAAATCCCTGACTTCCTCGACTACTATCTTATCATTTTTAGCGATGGCATCATCTGAAAAGGCGGACCAGATCTCTCCGTGAAGGGAGACCATGCCCCCCGCACTGGTGATGTCCGTCCTTGCAATCCCCTCCATGCCGATGAGTTCTTCTCTTCCCGTGACAGGCTTTCTCCTGTGGGCCTTCAGTGCGAGACTGATGGTGAGGGAGAAGAAAAGAGCAGTAATGAGCACCGCCGGCAGGATCAGATAAATGGAGAGCCGTATAAATGGTCCCGGAGATTCAAAGAGCATAAGGGAGCCGATAATCATGGCAATGATTCCGCCGATGGTCAGAACTCCATGGGAGACGATCTTTATTTCCAGTATGAAAAGTATGATCGCCAGGATGATGAGGAGAAGACCTGCGTAATTCACCGGCAGCGTCTGGAAGGCGTAAAAGGCAAGGATGAGGCATATGCCTCCTGCAACTCCCGGGAAAATGGCGCCGGGGCTGGTGAGTTCGAAGAAAAGACCGTAGAATCCAAGGAGCATGAGGATATAGGCGACATTAGGATCGCTGATGAAATTCAGTATCCTTAGTCTCAGGCTTATCTCTTCCCTGACCACCCTTGCGTCCTTTGTCCTGAGAGCCCGTTCTCCAAGGGGTGTCCGGACCTTCCTGCCGTCAATATCCGAGAGGAGTGAACTCAAATCCTTCTCCACCAGGTCGATCACATGCTCCTTCAATGCCTCGCTCTCTGTAGCGGATATGCTCTCCCTTACCGCTTTCTCGGCCCATTGCGCATTCCTTCCTCTGCTCTCTGCAAGGGATTTGATATACGCAGCAGCATCGTTGGTCGCCTTTTCCGCCATGGTCTTGTCCATTTTCTGACCGAGGCCTACGGGATGCGCGGCGCCGATGTTGGTTCCTGGCGCCATGGCAGCCACGTGGGCTGCAAGGGTGATAAATACCCCTGCTGATGCCGCCCGGGCGCCGCTGGGCGCAACGTAAACCACCACCGGCACTTCGCTGCTCACAATGTCTTTCACAATGCTCCGCATGGAGGTATCCAAGCCGCCCGGAGTATCCAGCTCTATCACCAACGCCTCTGCTCCTCTTTTGACGGCCTTTCTGATACTTTTCCCGATATATTCTGATGAGACCGGATTGATGACGCCATCCACGGTAATGACCATCACTTCTTTTGCGGTTTCTTTTGAAAAAAGGGAAGGGACAAAGAACAGAAGAAAGGCCACAAGCAGTAAAGGTACGAAGCGCCTTCTATGCATAGGGGATTATACCATAAAAGTCTCTTCCCTTATTCAGGCTTGAAGACTTCCTTGCGTCGGCTCATGGCCCGGCTTCTCTCCCCCGCGTATCCCTGGTTTTATCGTCTCCAGATGCAGGCGCGGGCTTACAGACCGGGCAGTAGGGCTCTCCAAGGTCCAGGAGGCAGACATGCCCTCATTCGGGACAGCAGATACATTTATCAAGAGGCTGTTCACAGACGGAACAACGTTCCATAAAATTATTATACCTTGTTAAAGGGTAATACTCCACGCTGTCAGGAGACGTCTCTCTGTTCAGGAAAAATGTTCTCAAATGGTATTATAGAACGCTATGATTCAAGAGGTTCTGAGATGGCTTGTGCAGACAGTGGGCGACCTCGGATATCCCGGGATTTTTATCATGATGGCCCTGGAGAGCACCTTTGTGCCCATACCCAGCGAGGCGGTGATGATCCCTGCAGGGTACCTTGTGCAGCAGGGCAGCATGAATTTCCCCCTCAGTCTTTTATGCGGCGTGACGGGGAGTATCGCAGGGGCCTATTTCAACTATTTCCTGGCCCGCTGGCTTGGGAGGCCGTTTATTCTGAAATACGGCAAGTATGCCGGTGTGTCAAAGGAGAAGTTTCTCAAGGTTGATGAATATTTCCATAACCATGGGGAGATCACCACATTCATAGGGAGGCTTATCCCTGTTGTGCGGCACCTTATATCATTTCCGGCGGGTCTCGGGAGGATGAACCATCTGAAATTTACGTCTTATACCGCCCTTGGCGCAGGTTTCTGGGTGACCGTTCTCCTCGGCCTCGGCTATCTCATCGGGGAGAATCAAGAACTTATCAAGAAATATCTCTCGCAAATCACCGTCGGGCTCATCATCGCTTCAGCGCTTATCGTGGCAGTCTATATCTACTGGAAGAGAAGGTTTATCAGGTAAAGCTACTAGCAGGGTGCTGAAAAAATCAGCTTTAATCCACCCCTACAAAAGATTTGCGCCTATTTCGTCTTCATGGGCGGAATACAACCGCAGCCACAGAAACACTTCGTCTCGCTTTTAACTTCAGTCTTTTTTTCTTCAGGCTGTTTTTTGGTCTCTTTAATGTCTTTTGCCATTGTTATCACCTCCTTTTGTCAAATCTAACGTGTCCAATGGACTCATCATAAGCTACCCCATGTTCATCCCCCTCAGTTGACGTGATTATAACAACCGTCCTTTCCCCTGTCAAACACAGCAAGCGTCAGGCGTAAGGCGCGAGGCGTGAGGTACAGCCCCAAAACTGAGAAACAAGTCTATTGACTTTGAAACAGTCTCTGGGTTAGTCTAGATAAAATCTTTTTACCTTTTTTACGGGACAGGTATCTGTTCTGACTACAATGCCCTGGATGAAAGACAAGATACTCAAAGCCTTCGAAGAAAGCATAGCCGTCAAAGACAAATTCGCTAAGGAAAACGTCGATACCATCATAGGCGCTTCGAGGCTCATTGCCGAGGCCTTCAATGACGGCAAAAAACTCCTCCTCTTCGGGAACGGCGGAAGCGCAACGGATGCCTCGCATATCGCAGCTGAATTCGTGAACCGATTCAAAAGGGAAAGGCCGGGGCTTCCTGCAATCGCCCTGAACACCGATGTCGCAGTGCTTACCTCCATAGCCAATGATTATGACTTTTCCGAGATCTTTGCACGACAGCTCAAGTCCCTGTCCGAAGAAGGAGATGTGGTTCTCGCCATCAGCACCAGCGGGAATTCAGGCAATGTGCTTAAGGCCATGGATGTGGCAAAGAGGAAAAAGCTCAGGACCATAGTGTTTACAGGCGCTAAAGGGGAGAAGTTCGCTTCCAGGGCGGACTTTGGTTTTGTCGTCCCGTCTGAGAGCACCCCGAGGGTACAGGAGACCCACATCACTTTGGGGCATGTCCTCTGCCAGATGGTGGAGGAGATACTCTTTGAGACACCGAGAAAGAGATAGCGGAATCGTACAGATTGACTCGGACATAGGTCGAGGATGGGAAACATGATCATCCTTGGTCTGGATCCCGGCCTGGCAAGCACCGGCTTCGGCGCCATCAGTTGTACGAGAAACTCTTCTTCCCTGCTGAAGTGCGGATATATAAAGACATCTCCAAAAGAACACATTTCCGACAGACTTTTCCTGATCCATTCAGACATCAATCATCTGATCCGTTCACTCCATCCTGACCTGGTCGCCATAGAGAATGTATTCTCTCTCGTGAGATACCCCAAAGCCGGTATATTATTGGGAGGGGTTTTGGGTATCATATATCTGTCTGTTTTCCAGAACAATGTATCGATGATGGAAATTACGGCGAAAGAGGTAAAGAATGCCCTGGTGGGATATGGCGGCGCGGACAAGCGTCAGGTGAAGGAAACGATAAAGGATTTGCTGAATCTTTCTGATCTTAAGTCCTTCCATGCCTCTGACGCGCTGGCAGTGGCCCTGACCGCGTTTTACCGGAAGACCGGGGGGAGGAAACGGTGATCTCCTATCTTAAAGGCGAGCTGCGAATGAACCACGCCCATGACGACAGGGTCACCCTCATCGTAAACGGGATAGGCTATGATATCCTGATTCCCGCGTTTGTGATGAAGAGGATCAGGGCGGACAGGAAAGAGGGGGAAGAGCTGGAACTGTACGTATCGTACAACCAGACAGAGCGGCAGCCGAAACCGGTCCTTGTGGGGTTTCAGTCTGCCCTGGACAAGGAATTCTTTGAGCTCTTCATCTCTGTGGAAGATATCGGGCCTTCAGCAGCGGTAAAAGCCCTGGTGAAGCCGGTGAGGGAGATCGCCCGTTCCATTGAGGGCAAGGATGCAAAGGCGCTGAAGGAATTGAAGGGCATCGGCGAGAGGAAAGCCGAAAAGATCATCGCCACTCTCAAGGGCAAGGTGGCTAAGTATGCACTGATGCCCGAGATTGCAGCGCCTGTTGAGGTAGTGGAGGACTTCAGGAAAGAAGTGGAGGAGGTCCTTGTGAATCAACTGGGCCATAAACTCATGGAGGCCCGGCAGTTGATCGAGGAGGCCATGAAGCGGAATCCCCGCATCGGCTCATCGGAAGAACTGTTTGAGGAAGTCTATCGGGGGCAGAGGCAGTGATCTACGAAGAAGAGAACAAGATCCCTGATATCCTTCCCGATATATTGAAAGAGAAGAGTCCTCTTGATGAAGAGAATAACCTGAACCTGAGGCCGAAAAGGCTTTCGGAGTATATCGGGCAGGAAAAGATCGTCGAAACACTGAAGATCGCCATTGAAGCGGCCTTGCAGAGGAAGGAACCATTGGACCATGTCCTGTTCAACGGGCCGCCGGGGCTGGGAAAAACGACGCTGGCCCATATCATCGCCAGCGAGATGGGCACCAAAATCATCACGTCCTCAGGCCCTGCTCTGGAGAAGGGCGGCGACCTCATGGGCATTCTCACCCATATGGAAAAGGGGGATGTCTTTTTCATCGACGAGATACACAGGATACCGAAAGTGGTGGAGGAATTCCTCTATCCCGCAATGGAAGACTTTGCCGTGGATTTCATTTTCGACAAGGGCGTTCACGCGCGGACCCATCGGTACCGGCTTGAGCCCTTTACTCTGATCGGCGCCACCACAAGGGCAGGTCTCCTGTCATCTCCTTTGAGGGAACGGTTCGGCATCACAAGGGATCTGGACTTCTACAATGAAAAGGATCTGGTCAGGATCGTGAAGCGCTCCTCCGCAATCCTGGAAGTAACCACTGAAGAGGAGGGAGCATACGAGATAGCGCGGAGGGCAAGGGGCACGCCCAGGGTCGCGAACAGGCTGTTAAAGCGTGTCAGGGATTATGCCCAGGTGAGGGCAGAGGGAAAGATCACGAAGGAAGTGGCGATGGAGGCTTTGGCCCTGGAAGGGATCGATGAGCATGGTCTCGGAGAGACGGACAGGAAACTGCTGAAGACCATCATCCTGAATTATAAAGGGGGGCCGGTGGGCCTCGAGGCCATTGCTTCAACCCTCCAGGTCGAGTCAGACGTGCTGCTGGATGTGGTTGAACCGTATCTGTTGAAGTCGGGCTTCGTCATCAGGACGTCACAGGGGAGAAAGGCTTCTGAAAAGGCCTACGCCCACCTGAACATCCCTCACAAGGGCGAACCGGGCCTCTTCGACAAAAGACGTTTGTAGACCTCCCATGGGTGTTCAGGAATTCTTTAAGCCCCTGTCAGTATGGACCCAGGAAAAAGTCCGCCTCTTGATGTTTTTGCCTTTGGTTTTCTTGCTGCCGTCATCGTGGTTATGCGGGTGGCGATGAATGGTATCTAAAGATTTGTTCCGGATCATCCGGAGGAAAAATGCACGAAAGATGTAGACGAATATGTGGCGACGATAAGGAGCGCTGCTTTATCGGAAACAAGAAGCAGATTGATTGCATCGCCGATATGGTCATCAACAAGGTTTTCGGCATCTCCTCAATTATCGAAATATCAATGGGAGAAAGCGCTCCGGAAAAAATCCGGGAGAATCTTTCACACGCGGTGAGGACCATGGATGAGTTGATTCTCTGGGTTAAATTTCTGCAGATCGCCCACGATCTCCGGGAGCTGAGTTCCCTGTCGTATGAAAGCGGGGTACACGAGAAGAGGAGAGAATTGAGGTTTCCGCTGCCGGGGATTCATCAAAAGTATATTTTGATGAAAGTGAAAATTGCGGATTCTTTTGTTCCGGTGGTCATCAAGAATTTCAGCCCCCACGGCATTCAGTTCACGTGCCCTGAGCCCCTTGTCCCTGACACAGTGAGGGATTGCATCCTTCTGTCAACCCATGGAATCAAGAAGGAGGTCTCTTTTAAGGTGAAAGTCAGATACTGTACAAAACAAGGCCCAGCATTTGTCGTAGGAGTTCAGACTGAAGATATATCAGATAAGGTGTCCTTTAACTTTTTCAAGAGCGTGCACGATTTCATAATGCAGATACCCACGAAAGAGTCTCTACAGGGAGAATAACACTTTTCCCTGATATGTTTATCTTAATCTGTAGGCAGTAAAGGAAACAAAGAAGATTGCAGTGAAAGTCGAGTAGCCGGCAATAAGGGAAGCCGATAGTGACCCTGCTACCGGATCCCCCTACAAGGCGTCTTGCCAGCAGTCTAATCCCAGTCAAGGAGCCGCTGTTCGCCTTCGAGCTTCCTGATGCCGGTGACATCCTGGGTCACTTCCAGAGTGCCCCGGTAATTGCCCTGTGAGTCCCTCACCGCGAAATACCTGATGTGGATGAACCTCCCCTTCATCTGTATCCAGAAATCTGCCACATCCCTCTTGCCTGCCCTGAATTCGTCAAGGATCTTCTGGACCATGTAAAAGCTCTTTGGCGGGTGGCATTTCTGGACCTTTCTGCCGATGACGCCGGGACTTCTCGGGAAAATCCGCTCCTTTGTCTGGGAGTAATAGGCTACCTCATCGTTTTCATTTACAAAGGAAAGGTCCAGCGGCAGATGGGTTAGAAGCAGGTTCACCTGTTCAAGGGTGAGATGGCCGGTACTGAGGGTGAGTTCTTCCCTGGCGGTAATCTTTTCTTCAACTGCTGTCTCCGCGCCGGACATCCATCCCTTTCCCGGTTCAACCCATGCGTACCCGATCTCTTCTTCCCCCCTCTTTACCTTTCCCCAATCAGCATCGGTCAACATCTCCAGGGCCATGGGAAAGAGGATATGCTCTTCCTTGTAGATCATATCGACGATGCTCTGAAGAAGGTATTTGATTGTCCCATACACAAGGGGCACCTGAAGCTCTGCCACCTGGGCCCTGGCGTACTTCAGCGTCTGGCGGATATCGTCGTGAATGGCCCACATTACTTCAGAAGGACCCGAGATCCCGTGGAGTTCCAAAACAGGGAAAAGCTGGTTCTCCTTTCTGAGGTAGTGGAGGTTGATGGCCGACAATGTGTCGACGAGTTCGAGAAGGTCCTTCTTCTGCTGTCTGAAGGTCTCCTTGTCGGGAGTATCGCAGAGGGTCTCCAGGATACTCTTCATCAGCTGAACGATCCCTTCTGCGGCCCTGTTCTCCCGCATAAAAGTGTGCAGGGGATGGCCCGGAGGGGCGGAAGGAGGTTCCTGGGCGCCCAAGGCTTCCTTGAAGACCTCCACATGGACGTCACAGAGGCGTTTTATCTCGCTTTCGGGCATGCCCTCTTCGATGAGCTTCTGCTCCATCTTCGCTATCTCCGAAGCGTCGATGTCCTTGATGAGTTCATAAAACCGCTGTTTCAGGGCCGCCATGTTCACGCCCTTATGGAGGTCTCTGATAATGTCTTTCAGGATTTCCTGTCGTGCTTCAGCATCCTTCACCGGTTCGGACGGTCCCGTCTCCTGCACGATGACTACGTCCTCTCCCGTCCTCTTCCTTATTTCGGCCGCAATGTCGGAGAGAAGCAGCCCAGGATCGATGCCTCCGATGTGGGCCACATGGGACAGAGGAGCCACCTTCCCCACTGTCTTTCTCATGACCGCACTCTGCAGCATCTTGAACTTGGGAGACCGGTTAATGAAAAAATCCATCAGAAATGGATATGCCTTGAGTAAGTCATCAATCTTTGTTTTGCCGCTGAGTTCCATTGCGCTCCCCCCGAAAAAATATTTGAGAAAACTCCTTTTCTTCACTCATTGTATCAGGAATGTCATTGGTCTGCATTGACATAGATCATATGGTGGGATTCCGGGGATGAGAACAGGAAGTGTCAGAAGGAGAGGGGAGACCTATCGGCAGAGATATTCCCTTCCTTTATCACGAGCAGGAAATCCGCAAGTCTTTCGGCCTGCAATCTGTCGTGCGTCGTAATGATAACAGTGGATCGGCCGCCTTTTTTCATTCTCATGATAATGTCTTCAATGATCTCGGTATTTTTTCTGTCCACTGAAGCGGTTGGCTCGTCAAGGAAAAGGATTTCGGGTTCTATGACGAGAGCCCGTGCAAGACCCAGGCGCTGGGTCTCCCCGCTGGAGAGGGTGAGTGCGCCCTGGTCTCTTTTCTCGTCCAGCCCCACGAAGTGCAGCACCTTCATCACCCTCTCTTCCCTTTCTTTTCTTCTGATCCCCCTAATGGTCAGTCCGTAAGCCACGTTCCTGAAGACCGTGGTGTTAAAGACCCCCACTCTGGGAAGTACAAGGGTCGTCCTGCGTCTCAGCCGGATATCTTTGTTCGCCGGATGCCCTTGAGAGAGATAATTGATCTCTCCTGCATCAGGCTCTTCGAGCAAAGCGCATATTCTGAGAAAGGTGGATTTGCCGCATCCGTTGGGACCCATCAATGCGTAAGTGCCGCTGCGGTCAAAGGAAAAGGAGCAATCGTCCAGGACACGGTTCCCGTTGTAGCTTTTCGATATGTGTGTTGCGGTCAGCCTCAAGTTCATCTTTTTATTCCTGCACTCCCTTTTTTCTGAATGAGGTGAAGGGCCGAATTTATCGCCAGCGAAATGGCTAAAAGTATAATCCCGAGCGCGAGAGCGAGTTCAAAGTTCCCCTTATCCGTCTCCAGAGCTATGGTCGTTGTCATCACCCTTGTGAAACCTGCGATATTGCCGCCGACGATGAGTATTGCACCCACCTCTGCCATTACCCTTCCAAAGGCCGCAATGATTCCCGCCATTATTCCATAGCGGGCCTCTCTGATTATGGTCAACGAGACCTGGAAAGGGGTTGCCCCGAGCGTCATGGATGCCTGCTTTATGATTGGATCGACGGCAACGATTGCCGAATGGGAAAGCGAAGAGACAATGGGAAAGGCAAGGATGGTCTGGGCGATGATCATTGCCGCGGGGGTATAGAGCAAAGCCATGAAACCGAAGGGCCCGCTCCTGGAGAGAAGGAGGTAGATAAAAAGCCCCACCACCACGGGGGGTAGTCCCATAAAGGTATTGAGGAGGCTGATGATGAATCCTTTCAGGGGCAACGTCCTGAAGCCGAGAAACGCACCGAGGGGAAGACCAATAAGGGTAGCGACAATGAGGGCAGTCCCGGAGACCTTGAGGGAGAGCAGGATAATGCCCAGCAGTTCCGCATCAAGGTGCAGGATCAGGGAAAAAGCCCTGCCGAAACCTTCCACTATTGAAGACATTCTTGGACCAGCTTCCCGTCAGTTCATTATACTCATGGGACTTATGTGTGCGAGGATCTCGTCTATCTCGGTCTGCCCGTACCATTGAAACAACGACTGGAGGCTCCTTGTCAATCTGCGAGCCTCCGAGCCGTCAGAAAGGAGAAAAGCGACGAGTTCCCAATCCTGTACCAGTTCGAACCACGCGAAGGCGTCCCAGGAAGCCAGAGAGGGAGCACGATAGGTGTCTGTCAGATGCTCTTCCCAATACGCCCGGGCATCATTGACAGCGCAGTCCCTGAGCGCATCGATCAGTTTGCTGATCTTCTCGACTGCCGGCAGGGACTTCCTGCTATTTTGCATTGGGGATGAAAAGGGCATTGCCGTTCTTGTCTTTGAAGGAAGCGATAGCCTGCTGACCTTCTTTTGATATAAGCCAGTTCACAAATTCCATGGCTTCCTTGTATTTTACATGCTTGTGCTTTTCAGGATTGACTGCCATGATGCCGTACTGATTGAACAGTACGGGATCGCCCTCAAGAACAACTACCATATCAAGTCTGTCCTTGTCCTTTGTGGCAAGCCATGTTCCCCTGTCCGTCAGGGTATAGGCCCGCTTTTCACTGGCGATCCTCTGCGTCTTTTCCATGCCCTGGCCCACCTCAAGATACCACTTCTGCCCCTTGGGCTCTATCCCGACCTTCTTCCAGAGGGAGAGTTCTTTGGTATTGGTGCCGGAGTTGTCGCCGCGGGACACAAAGGGAGCAGAGGCGGATATCTTCTTAAATGCGTCAGCAGCCGACTTCATGCCCTTTATCCTGGCGGGATCATCAGGGGGACCTATGATCACGAAATCGTTATACATGACATCATGCCGGTTCACAAAAAACCCCTCTTCGACAGCCTTCAGTTCCTGCTCCTTCGCGTGAACAAACGCTACGTCTGCATCGCCTCTTTTACCCATTTCTATAGCCGCACCCGTGCCGCGTGCGACGACCTTGACCTTTATCCCCGTGTTCTTTTCGAACATCGGCAGGATATAGGCGAACAATCCCGCATTCTCAGTGCTCGTGGTCGACGAGCAGATGATCTCTGTTGCCGCCGATGCACTTGCGGCGGTGAGCACAACTGCACATAATGCTGAAAGCAAAATATTCCTTACTCTGAACATATTTCCCCCTTCACTTGCATTTATTGAGCAACGTTAATATGTTTCCTTTTCGCTCCAGGAAGTCCTGAAAATCCGCATAGAACTTCCAGAAGAGAGTGATAGCCCGCTCTCCCGCTGCGGTCAATCTTGTTCCACCGCCTTTCTTACCTCCGGTAGCCGTCTCGATAAAAGGTTCCGGGGCCTGTCTGTTCATGGAATCCATAAGCTCCCATGCATGCCGGTAAGACATATCCATAGACCTGGCCGCTTTTGTAATGGAGCCATATTCCCGTATTCTTTCGAGGAGCACTATCCTGCCGTATCCCAGGAAGGTCCCTTCTCTGCCGTCAATCCAGATACGGCCTCTACAGCGATACGCAGGCTCTTTTGTTTTGGATTTAGTGACCTTATGCGTTTTCACATCCGTAATATACAATAGGGAATAACGAAAAAACAAGGCAGCTATCTGACGGACAAAGAGTCCTGCGGCCCGGGGAGCGGGAGGATCGTTCCCCTGCGGCACCATCACAGAGCAACCATACCTCCCCCAGATGCCCGTTTGGGTGTGCGACAAATTTATTGGTACGGACTAAGCACATGCCCGGTACTCCCAGAAGTCTTCCCAACGATTGCTGAGAAGGCAGCATCTGAGGGCGATAATGCTATTGGCTCCTCTCACAGACCAGTGCATTCCTGATTGCTTTAATCTTTGTCCGATAACCGTGCGGCATCCCGCCTCTAAGACGCCCGACCCTACGAAAAACCCCC
>JAMCQB010000042.1 GCA_023382175.1 Nitrospirota bacterium
CAATGGGGGTGATACCGATATCCTGACATGAAAAGGCGATGACGGTTTTTCCCAGTTTTTTCTCCAGGGACTGGATCGCTTCGAGCTTCTCCCGGTCAAGCTGCGCAAAGGTGCATAGCATAGTGCCTCCTTGATTTCAGCATAATTGACGGGTCACCGGCTGTCAAGGGCAGTATGCCATGATGGCTTCCCTTGTGATGCTTTGGGGTCTCAGGGCCCCCTGCACTGTTTGTTCACGGGTATGGCTCCTTATACGTCTCCTCCCTTTGTCCCCACATGACCCCTTCGATTATAATAGTTTATGTCCACAGGGGAGGAAAAGGTCTGGGAGACATTGACAGGTCTCGACCCGGGTGAAGTGTGCAGAAGAACGGACGCAACATTTGACCCGGCGGAGGGTCTTTATATGCTGAAATCCTTCGGCAAAGATTTTTCCGTTTCACCCCGGGAGAGGAAGATATTCAGCCATTCACCGGGTGGCGAAATCTTTTTGCAGAGACTTGGCTATTTTTTCAGGCTCTCGATCACGGGGTATCTGGCCATCGCAAAGGATGTTTCTCCCACCGGGCGTCTGGTGAACCCCATGAACATGAAAAGCGGACAGCTCTTTTTCAGGGGGTCCCATGTGCTTCCCCTTGACAGGGTGGCTGAAAAATACGGCAATGACAGGGACGGATTTTTGAAGAGGGGCGAAGAACTGGGAGGGGAAAGGTTGGGGTACGGGGACGCTTCCATGAGACTCCTCCCCCTTTCCCGGGTTGCGGTGGTTCCGATCCTCTGGACAACGGATGATGAGTTCCCGGCCAGGGCTGATCTCCTGTTCGATTCTTCCTGCGAGGTCCAGTTGCCCATTGATGTTATCTGGTCCATCGCCATGCTCAGCACGCTGGCGCTGCTTTGAGGGACAGCCTCACCCTTTCATTGTAGTGGAAATGCGTGCCCTTGACAGAAATCTTCCCGGAAGGCTTTAATAGAAAGGTGACTTTGATCAATTTCAGCTCCAGGAAATCCCTGTTTACCCTCTTCCGGGTGCCCTGTGTCCTGCTTCTCATGCTCCTTGTTGTCTCTTGCTCTAAGCAAGCGGTGAAGACGGACGAGGCCTTTGACCCTGAGAAGTCTCTTGCGAGGGGGACTGAACTCATCGAGAAGAAGGAGTATGAAGAGGCGCGAAAGGTACTCCTTGAGGTGAAGAACAGGGATCTCACAAAGAAATATGCCCCCCTTGCGCAGCTGAAGATTGCGGATTCTTACGTAAAGGAAGAGGAGTATGATGCCGGTGTGGAAGAGTACCGGAAATTCCTCGAGATATACCCTGACCATAAGAACGCATCCTATGCCCAGTATCAGATCGCCATGGCATATTTTGTCCAGATAGAAAGTCCCGAGAGAGGCTACGGTGGTGCAGCAAAGGCCCTGGTGGAGTTCGAGAAGCTGAAGCGGATGTTCCCCCGGAATCCCTACAGGGAGATGATTGAACTCAGGATCGAAAAGTGCAAGACCACCATGGCAGACTATGAGTTCCTTGTGGCCGAATTTTACTTTAAGAAAAGTTCCTACCAGGCTGCGGTGGGGAGGTTCCAGCAGCTTCTCACCAAGTTCCCTGAATACAAGAAAGAGCCGGTGGTCCTCTACCGCATCGCCTACTCTTATAAAAAGCTCGGCAGCAGGGAGAAGGCTTTGGAATACTATAACCGCCTCATCGAAAAATACCCCAGTGACAACGTCATCAAAGAAGCGAAGAAAGAGTTCGCCTCCTTCAGCAAATAGGGAATACTATCCCGCCTTTCTGAACATCGCCGGTCAGCAGTGCGTAATTATCGGAGGGGGAAGGGTTGCGGAAAGAAAGTGCTCAACCCTCATCAGGGCCGGCGCCAGGGTGACGGTGATAAGCCCCGAGCTCACCCGAGGACTTGAGCAGTACAGGGAAAAGGGACTCCTGAACCATCTCAGACGCCACTACAAGAAGGGGGACATACAAGCCGCCTTCGCCGTCATTGTCGCCACAGATTCGGAGGAGACGAACCGGCAGGTGGTGACAGATGCTGCCAAGGCCGGGGTTCCGCTGAACGTTGTGGATAATCCCTCCCTGTGCAATTTCATTGCTCCTTCCGTCCTGAAAAGAGGCCCTTTGACCATTGCCATTTCCACAGGTGGTGTCAGCCCGGCAATGGCGCGGACCATAAGAAGAGAACTTGAGCTGATGTACGGCGCGGAGTTTTCAGGGTATCTCAGGTTTGTGAAAGATTTACGGAGGAGGGCGTTGACAGAGATCAGCGACAAGGCGGAACGGGAGCAATTCCTGAAGGGGCTTGCATCAGAAGAGATGATGACCCTCCTGCGCCGGAAAGGGTTTCCCGAAGCAAAGAAAACCGCCCTTAAACGGTGGCAGGCGTTAAGGGGGTAGTTTTGTAGAGGCGCAATTCCCTCTTTTCCCCACTGAACAACCCGGCATGGTGAGATGTAAAATCAAGGAGATATGAGATATAGTATAACTAAACCCTATGGCAGATAAGAAGACCATAAAAATGACGTCGAAGCTGGGCAGTGAGTTCGACTCGGAAGTGATCGTCGGGAAAGAGAAATATCTTGTGCAGACAGAAGACTGCGGGGAAAAGCGACCTCTCCTCATCACCCGCATATACCTTAATGGACAGATTTTGCTGACGAGGAAGACCGACTACAACGACATACTCGATGCTCCTGACAGGGCAGGGAAGGTGCAGGAGCTGATGCAAAAACAGCACCGTCAGGCCATGAACATGGTGAGGGCGGGTAAGTTTAAGGGGGCGAAGACCACTTCGGAGTATCTCGAAGGGGTGAAGGAGCTCCTGAAGGGCAAGAACAAGAGGAGCGCCCTCAGGTTGCTGAACGAGGCACTGGAACAGTACCCTGACGATCCCTTCATCCTCTCCTATCATGGTTGCCTCGATGCCCTTGCCAACAAAAACTACAGGGAAGGAATAGAAACATGTCTTTTGGCTATAGAGACCCTGAAGAAGAAGGTGCCCTTCGGCGAGGACTTCTTTTTCCCCGTCTTTTATCTCAACCTCGGAAGAGCCTATCTTGCAGCAGGGAAAAGGAAGGAAGCCATGGATGCGTTTAATGAGGGACTCGTTATTGACAATCAGAACAAGGACCTTCTCTGGGAGACCAGAAAGCTCGGCATAAGGAGAAAGCCCCCCGTCTCCTTTCTGAAGAGATCAAATCCCATCAACCGTTACATCGGCATCATGCTCCATGCGCTGAAGAAGTAGCGCTGAAATGGATAGCGAACGCATTCCCCATCCGCCTCCTCAGGCGGACTGAAGGGTTCTTCATTAAAATGCCTCGCGTACATTTTTTTCGCTCGCGTTTTTCTATTGAGAATCAGCCATCTGTTTCAGGAGATCTGAAATATTCCTTAAGATCACATCCGGCAGTAAATCCCTGTTATGGAGGGTTACCTCATGTATTTCCAGATCTTCCCTTTTTTTTATCCCCAGGATGAAGTCATCACCGCCAAGGGTGATGGTGCCTACGACAATATTGGGCGAATCAAGGGCTTTGACTGCGGCCTGTCTGAAGACTTCAGAAAAACATTCCATCTTGCCGATCTCATCCAGGATTATGACGTTCCTGCTGACAGGGATAATTGAAGGCACGGCAATGGTTTCGATATTCTCAATACTTACTCCGTAGCGTCTTATATGAAATTGAGATCTTATGTCCTGATGGGCAAGGTATCCCTTGCTGCCGTCAAGGGTATTCATTAGGAAGCCAACCCTTCGCCCTGCCACTCTCTCCTCTTCTGTGTAAAATCCATTGGCGGGAATGTCGAGATTCCGGATCACTTTCCTGATGACAGTGGTTTTCCCTGATGAAGGAGCGCCCGTTAAAAAAATATTTTTCTTTGTGACATCCATATGGATAATTTTAACTGATGCCGGAGCTTGCTGGAAAGAGAGGAAGAAGAATGGTGCCCCCTGCAGGAATCGAACCTGCGGCACCAGGTTTAGGAAACCTGTGCTCTATCCTACTGAGCTAAGGGGGCGATCAACTGCAGTGAACAGTCGTTAATGATCAGTAATCAGTTCAAAACAGAAAAAAAGACTCACAACTTCTAAGGCTCTAAGATATCAAAAACCTTCTTCACTGCGTCCTCTGCGTTATCCGCCGGTATGATCCCCTTGATATCCCATGTCCCGATGCCGACTACGGGCTTCCCCATCTGGAGTGCAAAGGCGATCTCAGAAAGCGTTCCATACTCGCCGCCGACGGCGATAACAGCGTCCGCAGTGCGAGCTATAATAACATTTCTGCCGATTCCCAGTCCAGTTACTATGGGGATATCAGTGTATTCATTGGCCTCCCTTTTATGGTCCTGGGGCAGTATTCCGACGGTGAGACCTCCTTCTGCCCTAGCCCCTCTAGACACGGCCTCCATAACGCCGCTGAGGCCGCCGCAGACTACCACACAGTCCTTCCGGGCAATATATCTTCCGACCTTTTCGGCCTCCTGGAGGAGTCTTTTTTCGACCTTCCGTCCGCCTATGACAGAGATAAGCCTTTTCATGATTTTAGAGAGGTGGTCGGGGCGAGAGGATTTGAACCTCCGACTTCACGGTCCCGAACCGTGCGCGCTACCAAACTGCGCTACGCCCCGATATGATAACAACTGTAACTCGTAACGCGTAACGGGTCACGAGATTTTGGCGGGAGCGTGTGGGAATCGAACCCACCCTGCCCGCTTTTGGCAGGCAACACTGGATTTGAAGTCCAGGAGGGACACCAGAACCCTATGCGCTCCCATGTTGATATTACTCGATTCACCGTGACTATGGCAAGTCAGGCCCTTCGTATAATCACTCATGGTGTGCCTCAGAAGATCGGAAGAGCGTGTCATCTTCCGGCCATATCGGCTATCATGTCTCCGATCTCATTTGTCGGATAGCCCATTTTGCCGGCAGAGAGATTCTCTTGATCCTTGTTTTGGCAAGCTTCGGAAGCACCAAGCTATTTTTTGCCGAGGGCCCTTTCCACGGTCTTTATGGCACAGAACTCCCCGCACATGCTGCATACCTCGGTGACAGAGGGCGGAACCTGCCCCCTCCACTCCCTCACCCTGGCGGGATCAAAGCTGAGGGACATCTGTCCTTCCCAGTCCAGGTTTTTCCTGCACTGAGCCATTTTCCTGTCTTTTTCCATGGCGCCGGGTATCCCCTTCGCAATGTCTGCAGCATGCGCCGCTAGCTTTGAAGCAATAACCCCCTCTCTTACGTCGTCGATGTTCGGGAGGCGTATATGCTCTGCAGGAGTAACGTAGCAGAGGAAGTCAGCGCCTGCGGCGCCTGCAATGGCGCCTCCTATGGCTGCAGAGATATGGTCATAGCCCATCCCGATATCAGTGACCAGGGGGCCAAGGACATAAAAGGGCGCTCCCTTGCATATCTCTTTCTGCATCTTTATGTTCAGCTCCACCTGGTTCAGGGGTACATGTCCGGGACCCTCTATGATCGCCTGGACACCTTCAGCAAGGGCCCTGTCCCTCAGTTCACCGAGGGTGACCAGCTCTTCTATCTGGCTTCTGTCCGTTGCATCTGCAAGGCATCCCGGCCTGAAGCCGTCTCCAAGGCTCAGGGTCAGGTCGTATCTCTTTGCGATCTCCATGAGCCTGTCATACTGCTCATAAAGGGGATTTTCCCTGTCATTGTAAATCATCCATTCAAGGAGAAAAGCCCCTCCCCTGCTCACAACGTCAAGAATTCTCCCGTCTTCCTTCAGCCTCTCTATGGCCCTCCTCGTGACACCGCAGTGGACTGTTACAAAATCAACGCCGTCCTTTGCATGCCCCTCGATCACCTCAAACAGGTCATCGGGACTCATCTTTGCGATATGTCCGTGCCTTTCGGTCGTACTCACCACTGCTTCGTAGATGGGGACTGTCCCCACAGCAACGGGAGACTTCTTAATGAGGGTGTTTCTCAAATCTTTAATAGCGCCTCCTGTGGAGAGGTCCATAACCGCATCGGCCCCATATTTCACCAGGACTTCAAGCTTCTTTATCTCGTCATCATAGGAAACCTTGTCCTTTGATGTGCCGATATTTGCGTTGATCTTCGTCCTCAGCCCTCTGCCGATCCCGAGAGGGGTGATTTCATGGAACACGTTTCTGGTGATAACGGTTACCCCTTCAGCAATGTCAGATGCAAGCTTCTGAGCAGTGACGCCTTCTGCCTGTGCAACCGCCTCCATCTCCGCGGTAACGATTCCTTTTCTTGCCAGTTCTATCCTTGTCATAATTATTCTCCTCGTCCCCTCAAGAGGGATGGGGGATTACCCCACTCTTCTTAAATACTTTTTTGCTGCCCCTTGGGGCGCCCATCGGTTCAGGT
>JAMCQB010000159.1:0-910 GCA_023382175.1 Nitrospirota bacterium
AGCTATATACTCACCTCCAACATACCGGAGCTTGCCCCTTATATCGCCTATGTGCTCCTCAGGATACCGCTGCCCCTCACCATAATGCAGATCCTGGCGGTTGACCTCGGGACGGACATGCTCCCTGCCCTTGCCCTTGGTGCTGAGAAGCCCACAGGGGAGATCATGAAACTGCCGCCAAGGGACCCGAAAGAAAGACTCCTGAACATACGACTTCTGGCCCGCGCATTCCTGTTCCTCGGGTCCATCGAAGCTGCGGCAGGGCTCTACGGGTTCTTCTACGTTGTACAATCCGGCGGATGGCGCTGGGGCGAGATGCTGGGTCCAAACAATCCTCTCTACATGCAGGCAACCACTGCGTGTCTCACCGCGATCATCATCACTCAGGTGGCCAATGTCTTTGCGTGCCGCTCCTCCAGAGAGTCGGTGTTCAGTATAGGTTTTTTCTTCAACCCGCTGATATTTGCCGGAATTGCATTCGAGATCATCCTGCAACTCTTCATTGTGTATCATCCGTGGGGGAACGCCATTTTCTCAACCGCTCCCCTTTCCCTGCATGTTTGGGTAGCTCTCATCCCCTTTGCCTTCCTGCTTTTTGGAGCGGAAGAGATGAGGAAATTTATTGCAGCCAAAGTTGGCTGAGGAATGAACCATGAAGAAAGAAATGGAGTCAGAAGGATTGCGGACAAGCTGCAATGACAGAATAAGACCAGAAAATGTTTTCTTGCAGGTGACCTTATTAGTAACTTTTTTTATATGAGAGGAAGAAGATGGCGAGAACTAACAGCGCGATGAGAAGGGCGATCTTTCCGAGAAACATGAAGAGGATACCGAACAGCGCCAGCAGCGCTATGGAGGCTATGAAGAGCGCTGTCTTTCTCATCTGTCCGGCTGAGGCGCCGGAAAAACC
>JAMCQB010000159.1:920-27601 GCA_023382175.1 Nitrospirota bacterium
TCTCCCCTGAAGAAAGAGTAACCCGGCCAGGAAGATGATGATAACGAATATCACTGCGGGCAGCAGTTTCATGGGGATAGTTTAAACAGCGCGCCTGAAAATGGCAAGATTGCGCGTAATGTCCCCGTCGAGATTGCTATTGAAATTTTGTCCTTACTTGATATAGTTTTAAAGCTGGGAGTAATGAACAGATGATCGGTAACAGGAGGTATTGAATGGTGTCTGGAAGAAATGGTCGCGGCGCCCGGAAAATCCTTTATTTTTTCGCGGCTGCCGTTATTGCATTTATCTTTTCCACAGGAAGCACATACGCCTCACCTCTCCTTGACAGGGTTGTTGCGGTGGTGAACAAGGAGGTGATCACATGGAGCGAACTTTACAAGGCCATGGAATTCGAGGTGATGAGCGGTGAGATGAAGTCCATGAGCGATGCCGATAAGAAGAAGCTGTTCAAGGAAAGCGAGGCAACATTCCTCGAAGGCATGATCGACAAGAAACTGCAGCTTCGTCTTGAAAAAATGCTGCAGGCCGCAAAGAGGCTGGACATCGATGCCGGCAAGGAAGAGATCTCTGACGCCATTGAGGGGATCAAGAAAAAATATTCCATGGACGACAAGGAATTTCAGGAATCCCTGAAAAAGGAAGGGTTCTCCTTTGATGAATACAAGAAGCGCCTTGCAGAGCATATCATCCTGAGCAAGGTAGTTGGTCAGCAGGTAAGGAGCAAGGTTGTGGTGACCGACGAAGAGGTGAAGCAATACATGGCAAAGAATGCGGACACTGAGTACAGGGTAAGGCAGATCTTCTTCAGAAAGCCTGAAAAGGATGCCGACAGGAGCGCAGTGGAAGCCCGGGCTCAAGAGGTGTTTCAGAAAGTGAAGGGCGGAGAGGACTTTGCTGCAACGGCTTTGAAGTACTCGGAAGACCCCACAGGAAGGGTAGGTGGCGACCTCGGGTTCATCAAGAAAGAACTCCTCGGTAAGGAATTCCTCGATGTGATCTCGCAGATGTCTGTGGGGGACGTGGGCAGACCTTTCTGGACCGCAAGGGGACTCCATATCATAAAGCTCGAAGAGAAAGTGGACGCTAGGAATATGGATGAGTTCAAAGAAAGTGTGAAGAAGAAGCTTTTCGAAAAGAAGTTTGATGAGGAGTACAGGAACTGGATCAGAGGCCTTAGGGAAAAGGCTTTTGTGGAAGTGAGGCTTTGATATGGACAGACTGTCCCTCGGCGTTCTCGCTTCCGGTCGCGGTTCCAATTTCCAGGCGATTATCGACGCAATAGAGGCAGGCAGGCTCAATGCCGTCGTGAAACTTCTGGTGGTGGACAATCCCAATGCCTTTGCCGTAGAAAGGGCGAAGAAGCATTCCATTGAGTACCTCTGCATCAACGCCAACGAGTTCACTACAAAGGATGATTTCTTCCTGGGGATCGCAGAGGAGCTGAAAACGCGAGGGGTGGAACTGGTGATCCTGGCGGGATTCATGCGCATTGTGAGAAAGCCCCTCATCGACGCCTTTCCCCACCGGATCATGAACATACACCCGGCGCTTCTCCCGTCCTTCCCCGGTCTTCACGGACAGAAACAGGCGGTGGATTACGGGGTGAGGATCAGCGGATGCACGGTGCATTTTGTTGAGGAGGGGATGGATACAGGGCCGGTAATCATACAGGCCGCTGTGCCGGTCTCCCCTGATGATACCGAAGATACCCTTTCCGGAAGGATACTGAAACTGGAGCACAGGATTTTCCCGGAGGCCATTAGGCTTTTTTCCGAAGGGAGACTCCGCGTCGAGGGAAGGGTGGTGAAGATCTCAGGGTATAAGCTGGATGACGGATTTGTAGTGAATCCACGGCTTTCGTAGACTTGGAGAGGGATGAGAATTTCGGGCGGCAGCGCCAAGGGCAGGAAAATCGGTTTCAAAAAGGCGTTCCTGAAGAAAGACGAGGGTGATGTGCTGAGGCCGACCTCGGCCAAGGTCAGGGAAGCCCTTTTTGATATCATAAGAAAGGAACTCCCCGGGTCTGTTTTCCTTGACCTCTACGCAGGAACCGGAGGGGTGGGGATCGAGGCGTTGAGCAGGGGGGCGGCAAAGGCCGTCATGGTAGAGGCGAATAAATTGAGGGTGAGGATGATCCACCATCTCTTATCCGAGTTCAATTTCTCCGACAGGGCCAGGGTGGCGAATCTGAAGGCCTTTGATTTTGCGGGGAAGGAAGGGGAGAAGGGACAGCGCTATGACATCATCTTTCTTGACCCTCCGTATGGTTCCGAAGAGCTCACAAAGATGCTCCCCCTCATCGGAGAGGGAAAGATCATAAGGGAAGGGGGTCTCGTCATCGCAGAGCATTTTTTCAAGACGAAGCTTCCCGAGTCTGTGGGAAAGCTTAAATTTGTGAAGGGCTATAAATACGGCGATACCGTTTTGACGTTGTACAAGTCGTGTTACGACCTGTAGGGAGGATTGAATGAAGACAGGCATCTATCCCGGCACCTTTGATCCCATCACCAACGGGCACCTGGACCTGGTCCAGAGAGGCTTGAGTATCTTCGAAGAGATAATCATTGCCGTGGCCCCCAGCCCGAAGAAGCAGCCCCTCTTCACCCTTGAGGAAAGGCTCAGACTGATTCGGGAGTCTGTAAAGGCATACAAGAACGTCAGAGTGGAAGCGTTCAACGGTCTGCTGGTGGAATATGCCAGGTCCAGGGGCGGAGTTGCCATCATTAGGGGATTGCGGGCGGTCTCTGACTTTGAGTATGAACTCCAGATGGCCCTCATGAACCGGAGGCTGGACATGACCGTGGAAACGGTCTTCATGATGCCCTCCGAGGAATACTCCTTCCTCACCTCCACCATTGTAAAGGAGGCTGCCTCCTTTGGAGGTTCGGTGAAAGGCCTTGTCCCTGAAGTGGTGTTGAAGGCACTGAACGAGAAGTTCAGAGTGGTGCCGGACATAGCGGAGTAAGAAGCCGATTATGCCGCACAAGGAACTTCCCCTTCCGTCTCACTTCGATCCGGAGAAAACCGGCGAGGTCTGGAAAGTCTCCTATCAGCAGCGGGCTGAAGATGCCGGGAAATGGGCGAGGGAGCATGACATCCTGCCCGCCTCCGACGATGAATTCAAGATATGCCTTGTGGCCGTTGATGTGCAGAATACCTTTTGCATTCCCGGTTTTGAATTATACGTGGGTGGCCGTTCCGGTACAGGGGCCATTGATGACAACAGGAGGCTCTCTGAATTCATCTACCGGAATCTTGATGTCATCACCCAGATATGCCCCACCATGGACACCCATCAGGCCATGCAGATATTCCATGCCCTCTATCTGGTGAACGATAAAGGGGAGCATCCTGCGTCGTTCACGCTCATCTCTGCAGATGATATTCAGAAAGGAAAATGGAAGTTCAACCCTGCCCTCTGTTACAGCTTTCAGATCGATGAGGATTTTGGGCAGAAGCATCTTCTCCACTACACGAGGAAGCTGAAAGAGGGAGGAAAATACGACCTCACCATATGGCCCTTCCACGGGATGCTTGGGGGCATCGGCCATGCCCTTGTGGCCTCTGTGGAGGAAGCAGTCCTCTTCCATTGCGTGGCGCGGTACAGTCAGACCGATTTTCATGTGAAGGGGGACAGGCCCTTTACCGAGCACTATTCTGTCCTTGGGCCTGAAGTGCTTGAGGGGCCGGGAGGCGAGCCCATCGGCCAGAAGAGCGACAAGTTTTTCAACAAGCTCTTTCAGTTCGATGCAGTGGTCATTGCCGGACAGGCGAAGAGCCACTGCGTGGCATGGACTATTGACGATCTTTTGCAGGACATCCTTGCCAGGGACAGGCGTCTGGTGGAGAAGGTCTATCTGCTTGAAGACTGTACATCGCCCGTTGTAGTTCCCGGCATCATGGATTACACAGACCTTGCTGACGCAGCATTCCGGAGATTCGCTGATGCAGGGATGCACGTTGTCCGCTCCACCGAGCCGATTGAAAGTTGGCCGGGGATTAAGTTATGAAAGATCGTCGTAATCTTATAGCCTTTCCAATTTCCGGGCCAATGTTTCCGTCTCCTGCAAAAGATTCTCCACCTCGTCCAATCCATTCTCCCAGAACCCTTTGTCTGCGATATCGATTCCCAGGTTCTTAAAGATATTCTTTGGAGAATCCGAAAGTCCTGCTGAAAGGAATCCTTTGACCTTCCGGATAAAGGCGGGGTCTTCTTTTACAGAGTGCTGGAGGGACTTGGAAATCAAGAGACCGCTGGCGTAGGAATAGACATAGAAGAAGGTGCGGATGTGGCTCCAGTAGACCCACCAGTTTTCAGAGCCCTTGGACTGTTCCACCGCATCCCCCATATAGGCAGCCATATGCTTTTGGAACAGCTTTCCTATCTCTTCCTTTGAAAGGTATCCCTTCTGCCTGAATTCCTGGTGGAGTTCCTGTTCGAAACTGTAGCAGGCCACTTGCCTGAAAATAGTCGACATATCATCATTGAGCTTCATCATCATGATCGAAAGCCGCAGCTCGTCATCAGCCCTCTTCAGTATCTCCTGGAGCACAAAGTCCTCCATAAAGGTGCTGGCCACTTCAGCCGTGGAAAGCGGCGTTCCGAAATTCAGGGCATTCTGTTTCTCCCTGACCAGCTCATTGTTGATCCCGTGGCCCAGTTCGTGGGCAAGGGTCAGGACATCGTGGAGTTTCCCTGTGTGGTTTATGAGGATGTACGTCGGGTGTGTGATGAGGTGGTGCATGCAGAAGGCGCCGCTGGACTTCCCCTTTTTCGGGTAAACATCCATCTGGCCGTTTTCAATATATCCCTCAATGATATCCGCAAATTTCGGGTCGAGATTCCTGAAGACCTTGAGCACGAGGGTTACCGCCTCCCTATAGGGATATTCCCTGCTGATACTCCCGTATTCCACATTCCTCTCATGGTATTTGAGTCTCTTCACTCCCATGAGCCGGGCCTTGAGATGATAAAAACGCGAGGGGATGGAGAACCGGTCAGCTACAGCTTTTATCAGGGCATCCACAATTTCACTATCTATGTCATCGCTTATATGCCTTGCGAGATCAGGTCTCGGTATCCTCCGGAGTTCATCATCCACCTTCTTGTTGGCGAGAATGGAGTTGATCTCAGCCTCTGCAACTTTCACATGCCTCTCCAATATCCCGTTGAACGCCTTTGCAGCAGAATCCCTTGTCTGCCTGTTCTTGCTGTTCATGAGACTCAGGATCTCCGAGAAGGTCTTCATCTCTTTTGAGCCGTCTTCCAGTATGACCTTACCTTCTTCTTCCGCCAGAAAGCCCGATGTCATCTTCACCCAGTTGGAATAAGAGGCGGATGCCTTGAGGTTCATGATCTTTTCTTCAGGCTCACTGAGCAGGAAGCGGGACTCGGCAAATATCCTGCTGAGGAAATGCTTATACTTTGTCAGCGGGGGATACTCCAGGAATTTCCTCTGAGTCTTTTGGGGGATCTTGCCGATCCGGAGATGAAAGAACTGGATGTCGTTCTGAATTCTTCTGCTGAAGTCCTCCATCTTATTGAACTTTGCCTTGATCCCGGGGTCATTCTTATCCTGCTGGGTCCGGAGCCAGAAGTAATAGCCGGCGCTCCCGTCAGTTCCGTAATATCGCGACCATGATTCATACTCATCCAGTGCCCGCTTCATGACAGACGGGTCCCTGAGATAGTCTGTCCGGGGCTTCCATTTATTGATGAATTCATAACTTTCTTGTTCAACGGTCCACAGCTTTTTCTCTATCCGCGGGTCGTCGTCGCTCTCAAAGAGAGGGTTAAGATTCCATACCGTATGTTTCATAGAAGATCCTTTCTTAAGCAGGCGATGAGGATAATTCGGGCAAACCGGCTGCGATACTGCCGATATTGTATCACAAAGGCACAGGAGATTACGGAATTCGAGAGGTAGGCCATGATGTTTGGAATTCGTGATCCAAAAGAGGTAATATAAATAACCATGAAAAAAGGGGAAAAACCATTCGTCGAGATCTATGCGGACGGCGCCTGCAGCGGAAATCCGGGAGTGGGCGGGTACGGGGCCATTCTGCGGTCCGGGGGGAGGGAGAAGGAACTTTCCGGCTGCGAGGAGATGACGACGAACAACCGCATGGAATTACGCGGGGTGATCTCTGCCCTGGAAGCATTGAAGAAGCCGTGCAGGGTGAGGATCATCACGGATTCCAATTATGTGGTGAAGGGCATGAAAGAGTGGATCAATGAATGGAGGAGAAAGAACTGGAAGACCACTCAGAAAAAAGATGTGCTCAACAGGGATTTATGGGAGAGACTTCTCAAGGTCTCCGAACCCCATGAGATTGAATGGACATGGATAAAGGGACACGATGGACATCCTGAGAACGAGCGGTGCGACCGTCTTGCCAGGGAAGAGATAAAGAAGTGCAAAAAAGGGATGAAAAATGAAGAAGCCTGAACTCCTGGCTCCCACAGGGGATTTCGAGAAGCTGAAGACGGCGATTCATTACGGCGCTGATGCGGTTTATTTCGGAGATTCGCGCTTCAGCCTCAGAAACAGGGCGGGGAACTTCGGCCCCGAACAACTGGGAAAGGCTGTCCGTTATGCCCACGATCACGGAGTGAAGGCGTATGTGACGGTGAACATCTTTCCCCATAACAGGGACCTGCCGGAGATCGAAGAACACATTGAAGTCTTGAAAGCTGTAAAACCGGACGGAGTTGTTCTTTCAGACCCCGGGGTTTTCATGATGTTCAGGAAGAAGGCGCCGGAGGTCGAAATCCATATAAGCACCCAGGCCAATATTACCAATGCGGAATCTGCGGTCTTCTGGGAAAATCTCGGTGCAAAACGCCTTGTGCTTTCGAGAGAACTTACCCTTGACGAGATAAGAGAGATACGAAAGAGGACAGCGGCTGAACTGGAGGTTTTTGTGCACGGTTCTCTCTGCATCTCTTATTCGGGAAGGTGTTATATCAGCAGCTTCCTGGCTTCAAGGAGCGCCAACGAAGGGGAGTGCACCAATTCATGCAGATGGAATTACACCCTGATGGAAGAGAAGAGACCGGGGGAGTATTTCCCTGTGTTCGAAGATGAGAGGGGGACCTACGTGATGAGTTCCAAAGACCTCTGCATGATCGAGCACCTGCACCTCTTTGCGGAAACAGGGATTGACAGTTTCAAGATCGAAGGGAGGATGAAGGGGATAAACTATGTGGCGGGTGTGGTAAAGACCTATCGTGAGGCCATTGATTCCCTTGGCGGTTCTCTCAGCGGTGAATATGCTGTGAGCCCCCGATGGCTCCGGGAGCTTGCAATGTTCAGCAGCAGGGGATATACCACAGGCATGTTCTTCGGAAAGCAGCCGGATGCTGATTACAATTTCGACGGGGAAAGCTACAGGATGAGTCATGAGCTCGTCGGGGTGGTCCTGGAGGTGAATGGAACGAGGGCAAAGATCGGCTTGAGAAACAGGCTTGACACGGCAGACTTGGTGGAATACCTCACTCCCGGGCTTGAGGAGAAACTCTTCGAAATAGGGGCAATGAAAGACTCTGACGGGAACGATATCCTATCGGCACGGAACGAAGACACGATCTTCATTGAAGTGCCTGAAGGGGTCAGACCGAATGATCTTATACGAAGGGACAAGAATTTCAGGGCTTGTAGTACTTCTTCTTCTTAGGCAGGTACTCCTGCTCCACATGCCCGCCGTAATCATGGGGATATTTGTATCCTTTCCCGTGTCCCAGTTTCTTTGCGCCCGGATAACTCGCATCCTTCAAATGGTCAGGGACCTCCATGGTCTGTTCCTTCCCGATATCTTCCATGGCAGCCTCGATGGCCTCATAGCAGGCATTGCTCTTCGGCGCATTGGCGATGTAGAGAGTCGCCTGAGCAAGGGGTATTCTTGCCTCGGGCATTCCGATGAATTCCACCGCCCTCAATGCGGACGTGGCCAGGACCAGGGCCATGGGGTCGGCTTCTCCCACATCTTCGGACGCACAGATCACGATGCGCCGCGCAATGAACCGCGGGTCTTCCCCGGCATAGAGCATCTTGGCGAGATAATAGACGGCCGCGTCAGGGTCTGACCCCCGCATGCTTTTTATAAAGGCTGAAATGGTGTCATAATGCTGATCACCTTTTTTGTCGTAGACCACAACTTTTTTCTGTATAGACTCCTCGGCAACGTGGAGGGTGATTGTTACGGTTCCGCTTTCGCCGGGAGCTGTGGTGAGAGCCGCGATTTCCAGGGCCGAGAGGGCCTTCCTCCCATCTCCGTCAGACATCCTGGCGATATGTTTGAGAGCCCCTTCTTCAGCCACTATCTTCATAATGCCCAAACCCTTCTCCTTGTCCTCCAGGGCGTGATGGAGAATCTTCAGGATACCTTCTTCCGGAAGGGGTCTCAGTTCGAAGACCTGGCTTCGGGAAAGGAGGGCGCTGTTCACATAAAAGAACGGATTTTCTACGGTTGCTGCGATCAATATGACATTTCCTTCTTCCACATCCGGCAGGAGCGCGTCCTGCTGGAGTTTGTTGAAACGGTGTATCTCATCAAGGAATAAAATGGTCGGGATGCCCTGTGACTTTCTCGTTCTTGCAGTCTGGATCACTTTCCTCAGATCATCAATGCCTGCGGTGGCTGCATTGAGCCATTCGAAGTGTGCCTTTGTTCTTTCTGCAATGACCCTGGCCAGGGCGGTCTTTCCTGTGCCGGGCGGGCCATAAAGGATGATGGAGGTGATCCTGTCTGCCTCGATGGCCCTCCTGAGAAGCTTGCCTTCACCGAGGATATGGTCCTGGCCGACATATTCTTCCAGGGTTCTTGGGCACATGCGAAAGGCAAGGGGTTCCTTCACGGTTTCTTCCCTGAACAGGTCCATATTGAAATGTAACCCTTTTTCGAGGTATATGTCCAGTCGGGCGTCATGGAGAAGAGATATAACCCCACCCATCCCCCCCTTAGATTAAGGGGAGGCGAAGGAGGGGTTAGTCCCGCTTTTTCGCCCTGGGGAATCTGCCATCCCTGCGCTGGAATTTCGGATGCTATCGGCGCGGCTGTGTGTCTGGAGGTGATGTATACTAAAATAACCCTATGAGACGGATTCTTCACATGGACATGGACGCATTCTTTGCCGCTGTGGAGCAGAAGAGGCGCCCTGAACTCATCGGCAAGCCGGTGGTGATAGGGGGTAGTGGTGACCCGACCCAGAGAGGGGTAGTATCCACCGCATCCTATGAGGCGAGGAAGTTCGGAATCCATTCCGCCATGCCCCTGAGGACTGCCTACAAGCTCTGTCCGTATGCGATCTTCCTTCCCGTGGATTTCAGGGAATATTCCAGGGTTTCTGAAAAGATCAAGTCTCTTCTCGGCGAATTCTCTCCGGTCATGGAGGATGTGGGCATCGATGAGGCGTTCCTGGACATAACCGATGTCCATAAACCGTCTGAAGAGATTTCAAAAGAGATAAAAAAAAGGATATGGGAAGAAACAGGTCTAACGTGTTCCATAGGTATAGCCCCGAACAAGCTCCTGGCGAAGATCGCATCGGATATGCAGAAGCCGAACGGTCTCACTATAATAACTGAAGCGGATGTTGAAGCCCGCATATGGCCCCTGCCGGTGAGGAAGCTCTGGGGGGTGGGGCCAAAGACAGAGGCTTATCTCAAGAGCATTGGGATAATGACCATCGCTCAACTTGCTGCCACGCCCATTGATGAACTCCACAGGCGTTTCGGGAAATCCTACGGACATTATCTCTATGAAGCCTCACGGGGAATTGACGAGAGCCCCCTTGTTACCCATTGGGAGCCGAAATCCACAAGCCGGGAGGTGACCTTCCAGAGCGACATAAACAACTGGCAGGAACTTGCGAGGAACGTTGCTGAACTCACCAGGGAAGTGGTGGACGATATACGAAGCCGGAAGTACCGATGCAGGACAGTGACCGTCAAGATGAGATTCAACGATTTCAAGACGCTTACCAGGGCAAAGACCCTTCCCGGGTACAGTGATTCCCCTGAGGAGATACGGAAAGCTGCCTTTGACTGTCTCAATCGGTTCGAAATCAAGAAGAAGGTTAGGCTCCTGGGAGTGAGACTGAGCGGATTTGAGAGGGAGAATTGACCAAACTCTGCTATAATGGTTCTAAATCAGCCTCTATTTAGTGACCCGGAAGGGGAGGAGGGAGAAAGAATGTTCCATACCGCAGACCCGCAGGATATCCTGAACGGCAAAATTACTGACGTTTACTTTGACCGGACAATTAAAATTCTGAAGGCGAAGGGGATAAACCCCATTGTCAAGGCAGAATTCATTGCAAAGAATCTCCCTGATGAGTGGCCGTGGGCCGTCTTTGCAGGGCTTGAGGAGGCCCTTTATCTTATGAAAAACCTCCCTGTGAAAGTAAGGGCGATGCGGGAAGGCACTTTCTTCTATCCCTTTGAACCGGTGATGGAGATCGAAGGAAGGTACCAGGACTTCTGCGTCTACGAGACAGCAATCCTTGGTCTGATCTGCCAGGCTTCAGGTGTTGCGACGAAAGCAGCGCGTTTTAAGAAACGCGCAGAAGAAAGGCCGGTCATCAGTTTTGGAGCGCGGAGAATGCATCCCATCCTTGCACCGATGATTGAGCGGAATGCCTATATCGGCGGTTGTGACGGCGTGGCCGTGGTGAAGTCCGCTGAGATCATCGGGGAAGATCCCATGGGGACAATGCCCCATGCCCTGATACTCTGCATGGGTTCTACGGTGGAGGCTATCAAGGCATATGATGAGGTCCTGGAGCCGAGCCTTAAAAGGGTGGCATTGATCGATACATTCCTTGATGAGAAGTTCGAGGTCCTGAATGTGGCAGAGGCCATGGGCGAACGGCTCTTTGCCGTGAGGTTCGATACCCCTTCGTCGAGACGGGGCAATTTTTACCGCATCCTTGAGGAGTGCAGGTGGGAGCTGAATTTAAGGGGATACAAGGATGTAAAGTTTTACGTCAGCGGGGGGATAAAGGAAGAAGACGTGCCTGGCCTGAACCCTGTGGTGGACGGTTACGGCATCGGGACGTCCATAAGCAATGCCCCTGTGGTGGATTATGCCATGGACATCATGGAGATCGAAGGAAAACCCGTTGCAAAGAGGGGCAAGTGGTCCGGGACCAAACGGGTGCTCAGATGCACTGCTTGTGACAAGGGACTCATTGTCCCCTACGGCGATGAACTCGGTGTATGTGAATGCGGCCGAGCACTGTACGATATCCTTGTCCAGGTCCTTGACAACGGGAAATACTTTATCGACATGCCGTCCCATAAAGAGATCAGGGAATTTGTGCTCGGGCAGTTGGAGAGGCATCCTCTTTAGCCGATGCTCTCTATCCTTGTTGCGATTTTTCTGTGGAGTTCCCTTCCCATCGTCATCAGACTCTCTGGTGTGCCGGTCCATGAGCTGATTTTTTTCTCCTGCGTCATCTCCTCGGCCATAATGGGATCGGCCTTCATTCCGAAGAGGTTCAGGGTCGGAATCCCCAAAGGCAAGGCCCTTGCCTCCCTCCTTGTTCTCGGGCCCATCAGCCTGGTGAATTCATTCTCCTTTTTTTATGCCTATAAGAATACGTCTGTGGCAAACGCCGTGCTTACCCATTACACCGCGCCTGTCTTGGTTGCCTTTCTCGCGCCGGTCTTTCTGAAGGAACGGTTGACAGCCAAAATACTCCTCGCAGTTGCCGCGGCTTCCGCAGGCCTGTGGATCATGCTCGGGATTTCGGTCGGTCAATTCATTGAATTCATTGTGGCGGGGGACAGAAACACCGGCGGTATTCTTGCAGGACTCCTTTCGGGCTTTGCCTATGCCGTGCTGGTGATTCTTTGCAGGATATTTGCCCAGAGCTTTCACCCTCTGCTTATGACATTTTCCCAGAACATTGTCATCGCGCTGCTCCTTCTGCCCTTTGTCGAGATTCATCAGGGTCTTCTGTCTGCACTCTGGGCATTCATTGTGATGGGGGTGGTGCACTCCACCATAGCCCCGGTTCTTTATTTCAGGGGAATGAAACAGGTGACTGCCAACAGGGCGGCAATCCTCGGCTATCTCGAGCCGGTATGTGCCATTCTTCTGGGGTTCGCTTTTCTCGGGGAGGGAATAGACTACCGGACCATAATCGGAGGTGTCATGATCCTGTTTTCCGGATATCTGACGGTTAAGGATTATGGCGACCGTGAGAGATGCTAAGAAGACCATACGTATGATAACCTTGTTTGTCACTCCGGCCGGAGTCTTTCTTCAGAAAGATTCCCGACAGCGGGAATGACACCTTACTAATGAACCCATTAGTAGTTTATTGTCCCGCTATTCGTATCTGAGGGGCTCGATGGGATTTAGTTTAGCCGCCTGCCAGGCAGGGTAGATGGTCGAAAGGAAACTGATAAGGATCGCGGAGAGGGATACCGAGAGAAAATCAGAGAGCTTCATCTTTACCGGCAAATGGCTGAGGTAGTAGATGTCAGGAGGAAGCTTGATGATCTGGTACGTATTGAGAACGTAGGAAAGGGCATAGCCGCTCACCAGGCCGATGATCGTTCCGATGAGTCCGATGATGAATCCCTGAAACATGAATATGGCCATGATGCCGCTGTTCGTCGCACCCATGGTCTTTAGAATGGCTATTTCCCGCTGTTTTTCGATGACGTTCATGATGAGGGTGCTTACGATGTTGAAAGAAGCCACAAGGATGATGAGCACGAGGATGACGAACATGGCGAACTTTTCGAGCCTCAGCGCAGAGAAGAGGTTTTTGTTCATCTGCATCCAGTCCCTGGCATGATAGGGATACCCCAGAATCTTCTGAATTCTCTCCCTCACATCCCCGGCCTTGTAAATGTCGGATATCCTCACCTCGATCCCTGTGACTGAATCCCCGAGCTTGAAGAAGTCCTGTGCGGGTTTAAGACCCGTTACCACGAGGTTGGAATCATACTCGAACATCCCTACCTCGAATATCCCCACCACCTTGAAGGATTTGACCTTAGGGAGCATGCCCAGGGGACCGATCTCCCCTGTGGGAGAAAGGATGGTGATCGCATCGTTCCTGAACACACCCAGCCTGTTGGCCAGTTCCTTGCCGAGAATAATGCCCGGCAATCCGTCCTTCTCATCCAGGTCAGAGAGTCTGCCTTCTTTCAGATGCTTTGCGATGTCCGTGGTCTTTTCCTCTGTGGCAGGGTTTATTCCCCTGAGATAGACGCCCTGTCCCTTGCTGCCGAAGGAGACCATGACCTGCCCGAGAACAAAGGGAGACGCAGAGACAATATCTTTTTCTCCCCGAATCTTTTCGATGATATTTTCATGATTCTCAATGGTCCCTTTATAGTCGAGGATCACAATGTGGGCGTTCACACCGAGGATCTTTCTCTGGAGATCTTCATGGAATCCGCTCATCACCGAGAGCACCACAAGGAGCGCCATCACCCCCAGGGCAACACCTCCAATGGATATGGCGGTATTAAAGGAGACACTTCTGTGCCTCTTTCTTGATTTAAGATACCGCAACGCTATAAAAAGCTGATAAGGGAAATGCAGTGACGCGTGACGCGTAACGCGTGACGAGGTATTATTTCGTTTCTGTTCAGTGCTCACTGTTTCTTATTGCTCTGGTTTCAGTTGTGGAAAGAGGATGACGTCCCTGATGGAGAGGGAATTGGTGAGCAACATCACCAACCTGTCTATGCCGATGCCTTCACCCGCAGCCGGGGGCATGCCGTATTCCAGCGCCCGAACAAAGTCCTCATCCATCCACATGGTCTCCTCATCGCCTTGTTCTTTTGCCTCTACCTGTTTCTGAAATCTCTCTCTCTGGTCCATCGGGTCATTTAATTCAGAGAAGGCATTTGCAATCTCTCTTCCCGCAACAAAAAGCTCAAACCTCTCAACAAGCTCGGGATTATCCCCTTTCCTCTTTGCAAGGGGGGAAAGCTCCACCGGATAGTCAATGATGAAGGTAGGCTGTACCAGGTCAGGTTCCACAACCTCCTTGAATATTTCATCCAGCGCCTTTGCATGGGATGCGCCCTTCTCCAGTTCTATCTTCCTCGACCGCGCCCAGTTCATCGCCTCGACCGGGTCTGTTATCACGCTGTCGGGCACCCCCTTTTCCCTGAGGGCGTCCAGCATGGTGACCCGTTTCCACGGAGGGGTCAGATCGATTGTGGTGTCTCCATAGGGTATCTTCAAAGTGCCGACCGCTTTGTCTCCGACGTAAGAGAAGATCTCCTCTGTGAAGCCCATCAGAAAGGTGTAATCCTTGTATGCCATATAGAATTCCAGCATAGTAAATTCGGGGTTGTGCCTGGTGGATATGCCCTCATTTCTGAAATTCTTGTTCAGTTCGTACACACGCTCATAGCCTCCGACGAGGAGCCTCTTCAGATACAGTTCCGGTGCGATCCTCAAATAGAGGTCGATATCCAGGGCATTATGGTGCGTCATGAACGGCCTTGCGGTTGCGCCACCGGGAATCTGGTGCATCATGGGCGTTTCAACTTCGATGAACCCCTTTGCCTCAAAGAAATCCCTGAGGGCCTTCATCACGGCGCTCCTCTTTTCGAAGGCCTTTCGCACTTCGGGATTCACGATGAGATCAACGTAGCGCTGGCGGTATCGCATTTCGATGTCCTTGAGTCCATGCCATTTCTCAGGCAGCGGTCTTAAGGATTTCGTGAGAAAGGTGAAATGATCCACCTCAAGGGTGAGTTCATTCGTCTTTGTTCTGAAGAGCTTGCCCTTAATCCCGACGATATCCCCGATATCCAGCTTTTTTACGGTGGAGAAGGCATCGCCCAGGATGTCTTTCCTGAAATAGACCTGAATCTTGCCTGACGAATCCTGGATATGGGCAAAGGCAGCTTTTCCGAAATCCCGCATCCCCACGATCCTACCCGCAATGACAAAGGTCACAGGATGCGCTTGCAGATCTTCCTTTGAAGCCTCTCCATATGCGTTCAGAATTTCAGAAGCATGATGGGTGACTTCGAAAGGTCCGCCAAAGGGTTCGATACCTGCCTGTTTCAGCTCATCGAGCTTTTTTAGTCTCTGCTCTATCTGTTCGTTGATTTCTTCCATGAGAAGTTAAAAGTATACTGGTTAAATTTCGGGTAAGTCAAGGCAACCGGGATGCAGCAGTTAGTCTGAATTCATTGAGCAACAGTTTGAAATGCAATCATCACGGCAGGGGGTGTATTATAATGAAGAAGGGGAGACAGACACGGCAATTCTTTACAACAGAGGCTGCATTCTGTAGAATGAGTGTTGTGTCGCACTGAAAGAGCTTTGACGGAAATGCGCTCTTCTTTGCTTAAGTGAGGAATAGATGCCTTGGATCTTATGGAAGAGGTAAAGGAATTGATCAGCCGGTATGGCCTTGATGAAGACCTGGAGCACGTGATTATTCCTGTGGATGACAAGAAAGGGCATGCCAGGCGCGTTTTTCTTTTGAAGAGGCGGTTCATGCGCATCATGTACCCGGTGGGACAGTATGTGGATTATCCCCTTGCGGAGGTGATAGAGGCCACGGTGAGATACCCCGATCTGCTCCTGAGCGAGGCCCTCTATCTGATGCATAAGGAGTCGGGTGTCCGGAATGGGGACATCCGTGAAGAAGAAACGGCTGCTACAGAGAGAGAGGATGCAGTTTATGAGACCGGCAATACGACAGAGAGGAATGGGAAATGAAGAAAAAGATATTAATTAACGCAGAACACGCAGAAGAGAAGAGGGTGGCCATAGTGGAAGGCGACACCCTTGTGGATTTCTATGTGGAAGTTTCTGCGAAGGAACACCTTAAGGGTAACATCTATAAGGGCATCGTTGCGAGAATTGAACCCGGGCTTCAGGCGGCCTTTGTGGATTTCGGTCCAAAGAAGCACGGATTTCTCCAGATGAGAGAGATAAAGCCGGAATATTTCAAGAACGTGATGAAGGGCAAGAGGCCGAGGATTCAGGAAGGTCTGTCTAAGGGACAGGAGGTCATTGTCCAGGTGGAGAAGGATGAGAGGGACACAAAGGGCGCAAGCCTGACCACCTACCTCTCCATTCCGGGCAGGTATATCGTAATGATGCCCGGTGAGGAAAGGGTGGGGATCTCGAGAAAGATCGAGGACAAAGAAGACCGCAACCGCCTGAAGGAGATCTTCAGCTCCCTCAAGCTCCCGAAGGATATGGGATTCATTCTTAGAACGGCAGGCAGTGACAAGACCGGCGAGGAACTGGAGAACGACCTTAAATATCTCACTAAACTCTGGAGCAAGATTCAGAGCGAATCCAAGAAGGTTACGGCACCCGCACTTATTTACAAGGAGCAGGACATCGCGGTCAGGACCGTGAGGGACTATCTCACCAGTGATGTGACGGAAGTCCTTGTGGATGACCAGGAGGCGTACCGGAATACCAAGGATTTTTTGACAAAGACCCTCCCATGGCGAAAGATAAACATAAAATTTTACAGGGACAAAAAGCCGATCTTCTCGAGATACAATATTGAGGAACAAATCGCGAAGATCTACGACCGGTATGTATACCTTCCTTCCCGGGGATATATCGTCATTGACAAAACAGAAGCCCTCACCGCAATCGATGTGAATTCAGGAAGGTCCAGAAAAGAGGAGAGCGTTGAGTCCACTGCTCTGAAAACGAACCTCGAAGCCGCGGACGAGATCGCCCGGCAGTTCAGACTGCGGGACATCGGCGGGCTCATTGTTATCGATTTCATTGACATGGCATCGTTCAAGAACAGGAAAGAAGTGGAGAACAGGCTGAGAGCCGCTCTCAGTGCGGACAAGGCCCATAACGAGATCAGCGGCATCTCGAAGTTCGGACTGGTGGAAATGACGCGGGAGAGACTGAGACCTGCATATTATGAAACGGTCCACAAGAAATGCGACGTATGCGGAGGCGCCGGTATTGTGAGGACAGCTGAAATGAGCGCTCTTTCGGCTTTCAGAGATATTCACGGGAAGGCATCGAAGGGGGGGATAAAAAGCATACTCTGCTCTCTCACTGTTGAGAGCATGAACTACCTTGTCAATACGAGAAGGGACGAGATCGCCCTGATCGAAAAGGAGTTCAAGGTACCGATCAGGCTTGAAGCCGACACGAAACTCTTCCCCGGGCAGTATGCGCTAACGGTAGAAAAGATCGAGGAAGAAAGGGTCGGGCCGGCTGAAGAGAAACGGGTGGAACAGAAGGCCGAGGAGCTGCCACAACATAAGGTCGAGCATAAGGCAGAGCACAGAGCCGAACATAAGATTGAACATGCGGCGGAACAGAAAGGGGAGTCCGGGAGGCATCCCAAGCGCAGGCCCAGGTCGTGGGGAAGACGCCGCTCCAAGCACGGTCCAAAAGCCGGAACTGCTGACGTGACGGCACCCGGGCTGGCAGTAGAGACTGCGGGAACAGGGGCTGAAGGGGAGGGCGAAGAGCCGTCAGCGGAGTGACGTGGTCCTTTCCACCACCTCTTCAACCTTCACTTTCACAGCTTCTTTTGTCTTTCTCTCTTTGATCTCTACGAGGCCCTCTTTGAGGTTCTTTTCCCCGAGAATAATCTGAAGGGGAATGCCAATGAGGTCAGCATCCTTGAATTTCACTCCCGCCCGTTCGTCGCGGTCATCCATCAGAATCTCTAACCCCATTGCAGTCAGATCAGCGTAAAGCTTCTCAGCGACGTCCACTGTCTTCGGGTCATTCATGTTCAGTGGCAGAAGCTCGACATCAAAAGGAGCTATGCTTTTCGGCCATATGATGCCGTCCTTGTCATTGTTCTGTTCAATGGCCGCAGCTGCTATCCTTGCGGGACCGATTCCGTAACTCCCCATGACAATCGGCTTTTCCTGTCCGTTTTCATCGAGGAAGAACGCCCGTAGCGGGTTCGAGTATTTGATCCCCAACTGGAAGATATTTCCGATCTCTATCACCCGCTCCACCCGGAGCGCACTTTCGCACTTTGCACAGAGATCCCCTGCCTTTGCGGTATGGATGTCATGCCATTCAGGAGAAAAATCCTTTTCTGCTTTTATTCCCCTAAGATGATAGTGGGGCTTGTTGGCGCCGCTCACATATTCGCCTTTCTTGAGAGAGGTATCCGCAATGATCCTTATGGTCTGGCCCACAGGGCCTATGAAGCCTGCCTCCACCCCGAGAATCTCTTTCACCTCTCTTTTCTGGGCGGGACGGTGATTGCCGATGACCTTAGCGAGCTTCTTCTCGTGCAGTTCCTGGTCTCCCCTCACAAGGGCGATGACAGGACCCTCATCCGCGATCACCAATATGCTCTTTATGAAATACGAAGAAGGAAGCTTCAGGAAGTTCGAGACCTCCTGTACCGTCCTCTTATCGGGAGTATGGACTTCTTCCAGAGACCATTCCTTCGGTTCATTTTTTACTGGTATCGAGACCGCCAGTTCCACATTGGCGGAGTATCCGCATTTGTCGCACAGCGCTATCTCATCTTCCCCTGCAGGACTGGGGGCCATAAACTCATGGGAGATCGCCCCTCCCATCATACCGGGGTCTGACTCCACCATGGAGAATTTCAAGCCGCACCGGGTGAAAATCGTGTGGTATGCCTCTGCGTGGAGCTGGTAGTTCTTTCTGAGGCCTTCCTCGGACACATCAAAGCTGTAACTGTCTTTCATGATGAATTCCCGGGTCCGCAACACGCCGCTCTTCGGCCTTGCCTCATCCCTGAGTTTTGTCTGTATCTGGTACCATACCTGGGGAAGGTCCCTGTAAGACCGGATCTCCCTGGACGCGAGCCACGTCATGATCTCCTCATGGGTCATCCCCAGGCACATGTCCCTGCCGGTCCTGTCCTTCAACCTGAACATCTCATCTCCGATGGCGTCCCACCTTCCGGTCTGCTGCCAGATCTCTGCTGGGTGGAGCACCGGCATGGAGATCTCCTGTGCGCCTATGGCATCCATCTCTTCCCTCAGGATCGCATTGATTTTGTTCATGACCCTCCAGCCGAGGGGAAGGAATATATACAGCCCTGAGGCAAGCTGCCTCACAAAGCCCGCCCGCAGCATCAACTTATGGCTTATGGCCTCGGTCTCAGAGGGTGTCTCCCTCAGGGTCGGAATGAACATGGCCGAGAAACGCATATATCCTCCTCACTGATCCAATGAATACTCAAATTTGTTTTCCGTTAGAGTAATTTATAAGAAGGGTTTAGTCAAGGGATGAATTTGCGCCGGAGACCTCTTTGAACTTTTACAAATGTGTGGCGAAAGTGTTAAATTATTTTACCAAGGATTACGGAGAGGAAAATGCAAAAAAGAGTACCGGTGACGCCCGAAGGGTTCCAGAAGATCCAGGAGGAGCTGGAAAAGCTGCTGAAGGTGGACAGGCCGAAAAACATACAGGCCATTGCCGAGGCGCGGGCCCATGGAGACCTTTCGGAGAATGCTGAATACCACGCTGCCAAGGAGCGGCAGTCCTTTCTTGAGGGGAGGATACAGGAGCTCCAGGCGAAACTGGCTATGGCCGAGGTGATCGACCCGTCGAAGATAAGCCAGTCCGGGGCTGCCTTCGGCGCAAAAGTGAAAGTGCTGGATATAGGGGCGGACGAGGAATATGTTTTTATTCTGGTGGGCGCGGAAGAGGCGGATGTGAGACAGGGGAAGATATCCATAAGCTCTCCCGTGGGAAGGGCATTGCTGGGAAAAGAGGTGGGCGACTCGGTGGTGATCAAGGCCCCTGCGCGGACCATGGAATATGAGATATTAGAGATAACCTTTGAGTAGATACTTCAAGGCAGAGATCACAGAAAACAAGAAGCTCAACAACGATTGCAACCTCCTCACTTTTGTTCCCTTCAGGAAACCGGCAGAACCGAAACCGGGACAGTTTTTTATGATCGGCATGGAGGGAGACTACGACCCTCTCCTCAAAAGACCCTTCAGTCTTTTCAGGCGCACGCAAAGGGGTTTCCAGATTCTTTACAGGATACGGGGGAGGGGAACATCGCTTATGAGAAATCTGGGTCGGGGCTCTGTGATCCATGTCCTTGGTCCCCTGGGGAATTCGTATCCCATGCCGCCGGAGGATCATGCACCGGTGATTGTGGCAGGGGGCATAGGCATCGCCTCGGTCTTCTCCCTGGCGGAGAGGCTTGCCGCGGCGAGGAATAAGGCTCACATTTACTACGGGGCAAGGGGCGCAAGCGACCTCCTCATGGTCGGCGCCCTCAAAAAGGCTGCGAAAAGACTCTCCCTCACCACTGATGACGGCTCCTGCGGAGAACGGGGATGTATTACCGACATGCTCAGTGTTTTTTCGTGGGGCGCTTCAAGCGAGAGAAATACAGTTATATATGCGTGTGGTCCGCGGAAGATGCTCGAGACCGTGGCAGGGATTGCTGCGGGCAGGGGCATTGAGGCGTACGTGTCCATGGAGGAGAATATGGCCTGCGGCATCGGCGCATGTCTCGGCTGCGTGGTGAAGACGGTGAGCGGGCATAAGAGGGTATGCAAGGAAGGGCCGGTGTTTAATGCGAAGGAGATTGTGTGGTAGCATGAATTTATCCGTACAGATAGGAAAACTCAAACTCAAAAACCCGGTGATGACCGCCTCGGGGACCTTTGGCTATGCTGAGGAGTATTCTGAATTCATTGACCTCAACAGGCTCGGGGCAGTGGTGGTGAAGGGACTCTCTCTCACTCCTAAGGAAGGAAATCCTCCTCCCCGTATCATAGAGACCCCTGCGGGGATGCTCAATGCCATCGGCCTCCAGAATATCGGCATCGAGAGTTTTATCCAAGAAAAGCTCCCTTTCCTGAAAAGATTCCATACCCCTGTGATCGTCAATTTCTTCGGCGATTCCATTGATGAATATGCAGAGGCTGCCAAAAGTCTGAGCGCTGCGGAGGGCGTACACGGCCTTGAGATGAATATCTCCTGTCCCAACAAGCAGGCAGGATGGCGCATATTCGGCACGGACCCTAAGGTCACCTTCGAGGTAGTGAGCGCGGTCAGGAAGTCCACGAATCTTACACTCATTGTCAAGCTGTCGCCCAATGTGACTGATATTGCCCTTATGGCAAGGGTTGCTCAGGATGCGGGTGCGGATGCAGTATCCCTTATTAATACCCTTACAGGGCTTGCCATTGACATAAAGACGAGGAGACCGAAGCTTGCAAATGTTACGGGCGGCCTTTCAGGCCCTGCGGTGAAACCCGTTGCCGTGAGGATGGTGTGGGAGGTTTACCGGTCGGTGAAGATCCCCATAATCGGCATGGGCGGAATAATGAGCAGCGATGATGCCCTTGAGTTCTTGCTTGCCGGAGCCGCTGCAGTGGCAGTGGGGACCGCGAATTTCATCAATCCGAGGGCAACCATTGATATACTATCGGGTATAGAGGCATATATGAGGGATAACAGGGTTACGGATGTCAAGGATCTGACAGGAGGTATGATATGAAGATCATTCCCATCATCACTCTCTCCACTGATTTCGGATATAAGGACCCTTTGAGCGGGATCATGAAAGGGGTTATCCTCGGCATAAACCCCGGGACGAATATCGTGGATATAACCCACGGGATAAACAAATATGACATCAGAGAGGCCGCTCTCACTGTGGGAATGAGCTACCGGCAGTTCCCGCCGCGGACCATCCATGTTGCGGTCACAGATCCCGGGGTGGGCTCCTCCAGAAGGCCGATCCTCGTGGTGACCGAGAACTATTATTTTGTCGGCCCCGACAACGGCATATTCTCTGTTGTCTACAGTGAGAGCCAACGTGTGGAAGTCTTCCATTTAACCGCAGATCATTATTTCCTGAGTAACAGAAGCGCCACGTTCCACGCCAGGGACATATTCGCCCCTGTGGCTGCATGGCTTTCAAAGGGCATTGTGTCTTCCAATTTCGGCGAACTTATAACGAATTTTGTGAAACTTCCCTTCCCGGTCCCCGTCATGCCGACAAGGACAACGGTGGAAGGGGAGATCATCCATATCGATCATTTCGGCAATGCCATCTCGAACATCAAGTCGGAGAACCTGAGCGCCCTGCGCAGCATCAAACCTGATGGCACGTTGAGGATTGTGGCCAAGGGAAAACAGATAGCCCTGAAAGAGTATTACAGCCAGGCAGAGGACAAGGACCTTTATGCCCTGATCAACAGTATGGATTACCTCGAGCTCTTTGTTTGCCGGGGGAATGCCTCAAAGGACTTTGAACTGAAAGTTGGAGACACCCTGGGTGTGATGCTCGCGGGATAGCAGGACGTTTTGACGCAAAAACCACCTTTATTGTAAAATAGTTTAGCTTAATTGCAACTAACCACGGAGGTTCACGATGCCAATCTATGAGTACATCTGCATGAAATGCAATAATATCTTCTCTGCCCTCCAGAGGATGGGCGTCTCGGAAAAGGACACCACCTGTCCGGAGTGCGGTTCAAATGATGTGAAGAAGAAGGTCTCTTCATTCTGCTGCTCGCCAGGAAGCGGCCCATCATCGTCCTCATCATCCTCGCGCTTCGGCGGAGGCGGAGGCTGAGGAGTCTCTTCCTGCTGAACCGTCGGTTCAGCCCTTTTTTAAGAAAATTCTTGACTTTTCCTTCTTGTAGCAATAAAATTTGGCTGATGGCTTAAAAGGGACATTGTCCCTTCAGTTCAATATCTTTTTGAGGGATTGCTCCCCAGAGGGAAGGAAAAATGGCACGTAAACTTCTCCTTGCTGATGACAGCATCACGATACAGAAAGTGGTCGAACTTGTCCTCGCTGAAGAGGGCTTTGATATCAAGGCTGCAAATAACGGTGAGGAGGCGCTGGCTGCCATCGGGCAATTCAGCCCGGATGTGGTCCTGGCTGACATCGATATGCCGAAGATGAATGGATACCAGCTCTGCGATAAAATAAAGGCCAATCCCGATACAAAGGGCATCCCTGTCATTCTCCTTGCCGGCGCCTTTGAGCCCCTTGATGAGGAACTGGCAAAGAATGTGGGAGCTGAGGATTATATTATCAAACCCTTTGAGTCACAGGAATTGATAAGCAAGATCAATGCGGTGATCGCTGCAGAGGAGATGGCAACGGGAGCTCTTGGAGAAGAGGAAGCGGCTGTGGAGGCCGTTGAGGGCGTGGTCGCAGAGGAAGACCTGTGGGCCATGGAAGAGCTTTCATCCGAAACTGTGGCTGTGGAAGGGCTTGCCGAGGAGACTCCCTTAGATCTCGCAGAGGCTCCCCTGGAAGAGGTTACCACTTCAGAGGCCTTTGCATTTGCCGAGGAGGCCGAGGCAGAGGTGGAACTGGAGAAAATAGTGGCGGAAGAGGCGGCCGGCAGAGCGGTTGCCGAGAGACCTGCTGTTGCTGTTCCGAGTGTTGAGGTTATGTCGGCGGAAAAGGCAGCAGAAATATTCAAGCGGTCGATTGACGAGAAAATATCCGTCTTACTCTCTTCCATTGATATGCAAGAGATCGTGTTCTCATCCCTTGCGCCTTCCCTCAAGGATTCTGCAGAAAAGGTCCTGTGGGAAGTGGCGCCTGAACTGGTGGAGAAGCTCCTGAAGGAGATGCTCCAGGGCTCCCTTGCCACCATCGCAAAGGAAGTGGAAAAGGTGATCTGGGAAACAGTTCCCGATCTCGCAGAGAGCATGATTTCCAAGGAAATAGAGAGAATTAAGTCCGAGTTGTAGAATCAGCCTTTCTCCTCCGAGGGTCATCGACTGATTCTTCCTTTCTTCGTGATGACGAAACTTGAAAAACATTATAACCTTGAAGGCGCAGAAGAGAAGTGGTACGCGGAATGGCTTGAGAAAGGGTATTTCAGCCCGAACCCCTCAGGAAATAAGCCCTATTCCATCGTAATCCCCCCGCCCAATGTCACGGGCTCGCTCCATATGGGCCATGCCCTGAATTCCACATTGCAGGATATCCTCATCCGGTGGAAGCGTATGCTCGGGTTCAAGGCCCTCTGGGTCCCCGGCGCCGACCATGCAGGCATTGCAACGCAGAATGTTGTGGAAAGACAGCTTGCCAAAGAAGGACTGGACAGGAATAAGCTCGGCAGGGACGCATTTATCGAACAGGTCTGGAAGTGGAAGGCCGAATACGGCGGGAGGATCATCCACCAGCTGAAAAGCCTCGGCGCATCCTGTGACTGGTCGCGGGAGAGGTTCACGCTGGATGAAGGGCTTTCCAGAGCGGTGCGGGAGGTTTTTGTCAGACTTTATGAAGAGGGGCTCATCTACCGGGATAACAGGCTCATCAACTGGTGTCCCCGGTGCCATACAGCCCTTTCCGACCTCGAAGTGGAACATGAAGAGATCGAGGGCCTGCTCACCTATATCAGGTATTCTTTCTCTGACGGGAAGGGGTATCTTGTGGTCGCCACCACAAGGCCTGAGACCATGCTGGGAGATACTGCGGTTGCAGTGAACCCTGAAGATGAACGGTATAAAAATGTCATAGGCAGGACCATAGACCTTCCCCTGACGAACCGCAGCATACCGGTCATTGCGGACAACGCAGTGGACCAGTCCTTCGGCACAGGCGCGGTGAAGGTGACACCCTCCCATGACTTCAACGATGAGGCCATGGCCAGGCGCCAGAATCCGCCCTTGCAGTTTATTACGGTCATCGGCAATGACGGGAAGATGACCGCTGAAGCAGGTTCAGCTTATTCCGGCATGGACCGGTATGCGTGCAGGAGAAAGGTGATGGAAGACCTGAAGGCCCTGGGTTTTATCGAGAAGGAAGAAAAACACCATCATTCCGTGGGACACTGCTACCGGTGCAAGACCATCATCGAACCTTTATCCACACTCCAGTGGTACGTGAGTACAAAACCCCTTGCCGAGCCTGCCATGGCCGCGGTGCGGGAAGGAAAGATAAGGATTATCCCTGCTTCATGGGAGAACACCTACTTTGCCTGGATGGAGAATATCAGGGACTGGTGCATCTCCCGCCAGATATGGTGGGGACACAGGATTCCCGTGTGGTATTGTGATGAATGCGGAGAGATCAACGTCTCCCGTGGGACGCCGACGACCTGCAGGAAATGCGGCAGCGGGCAACTGCGTCAGGACGAGGATGTTCTCGACACATGGTTCTCATCCGCCCTCTGGCCCTTCTCCACCTTGGGCTGGCCCGATGAAACAAATGACCTCAAAACCTTCTATCCCACCAGCGTGCTGGTCACGGCCTTTGATATCCTCTTCTTCTGGGTTGCGAGGATGATCATGATGGGATTGAAGTTCATGGGCGACGTTCCCTTCAGGGACGTGTACATCCATGCCCTGGTGAGGGATTCCAGGGGAGAAAAGATGTCGAAATCCAAGGGAAACGTGGTTGATCCTCTCATCATTATCGATAAATATGGGACAGATGCCTTCAGGTTCACCCTTGCAGCCTTTGCTGCCCAGGGCAGGGACATACGGTTTGCTGAGGAGAGGGTGGAAGGATACCGGTATTTCGTGAATAAGTTATGGAATGCTGCAAGGTTCATCACCATGAACATAGGGACGGTTCCGGTTGAAGAAATGGAGGGGATGCTCAGGGACAAAGGACCGCTGCTCACTGCTCACCCTTCTTCCCTTGACCTTTCGAGCAGGTGGATATTATCCAGACTCGCCGCCACCGTGGAAGAAGTCAATACCTCACTGGGAGAATACCGGTTCAATGACGCGGCAAACAGCAGCTACCAGTTCATATGGCATGAATTCTGCGACTGGTACATTGAGATGTCGAAACATGCCATCTACAACAAGTCGGAGTACAGCGCGGGGACCATTGCCTGTCTTATCGCTGTCCTTGACCATTCCCTGAGGCTGCTCCATCCCTTCATGCCCTTTGTCACCGAGGAGATATGGCAGACCATAAAGAAGCATCTGCCGGAGAGCCCCGAGAGCATTGTTATCTCCCCGTACCCTGAAAAGCTCCCCCAGGACCTTCAGGCGGAAGAAGAAGTGGCATGTATCATGGAAGCGGTGACGGGCATAAGAAATATCAGAGGGGAGCTCAATATTCCCCCGGCTGCAGAGGTGAAGGTGCTTATAAAGATCTTCAAGGATGGAGCAGAGGAGATCCTGAGGGATAATCTCCCTCTCGTTCAGCGCCTTGCAAAAGCAGGGGAAGTCGCCATGGGAAGGGACCTGGAAAAGCCAAAAGGAGCTGCAACGGGGGTCAGGGACGCCTTTGAATTGTATATTCCTGTGGAAGGGCTCTTGAATATTGACGAGGAAATTGGGAGACTGATGAAGGAGAAGACGAAGGTGGCCGAGTCTCTGAGCTTTCTGAACAAGAAACTTCTGAGCGAAGACTTCCTGAAGCGGGCGCCAAAGGAAGTGGTCGAAAAGGAGCGGGCAAAGTACCAGGAGCTCGTCCTGAAGGATGAGAGGCTTGAAGGGAGTATTAACAGATTAAAGGAGATGGGGGTGAACAATGGTTGAGTCAGGCGCAAGAGAGATAGAAGGTGAAGAACTGGAATTTATCGAGGCTGAGTTCATAACGATAAAGCAGAGCAGTGTCAGGGCGCTGGAAGGCGGCCATGTGGAGGCGCAGCAGGTGGGCGCCCTGAGCATCGACGGAGAGAGGGTTGAAGTCACCCAGGGGGCTGCAGGCATCATCCGCGGCGCAGAGACCTATCTTAACCAGAGCATCAGTCTGATCACCACGGGGAACAACACTGAGGTGA
>JAMCQB010000072.1 GCA_023382175.1 Nitrospirota bacterium
GCCGGCATAATCAGTATAGCCGGAGTTTTATTTTATCTTTCAAATGCAGGTTTTATAAGAGGTATTTCAAAAAGCGAGGTTCCAGAGCCGGTGATGGCTCAACAGCCTCCCGGCCATGCAGGACACGGAGGAACACCCATAGTTCCTGAAGCATCGAAGGAACAGGCAAAGGAGCAGCCAAAGGAACAAAAAGAAGCAGAAGAAGCGCCGACAGTCGAGATCCCTCTTGAGAAACAGCAGTTGATCGGCGTTAAAACAGTTGAAGTCTCTATAAAACCCCTCCAGAAGATCGTGAGGACAGTGGGACGAATCGAATATGATGAAAGAAAGCTCGCCACGGTTAATACAAAGTTCGAAGGCTGGATCGAGAAACTCTATGTGGACTATACAGGCAGGCATGTTAAGAAAGGCGAACCCCTTGCAGAGATTTATAGCCCTGAGCTTGTTGCAACGCAGCAGGAATTCATAAATATGCTCAGGTGGGCGAGACAGAGCAGGGGAACGAAGGCCGATACCATCAACACGATGCTGTCAAAAGATGCAGAGGTGATCGTCGAGGCGGCGAGACAAAGACTAAGGCTTTGGGATATCACCGATGAGCAGATTAAGAAGATAGAGGAGTCGGAGAAGCCCATCAGGACACTTACCCGCTACAGTCCGGTAAATGGCTATGTGGTCCAGAAAATGGCATTACAGGGCATGAGGGTGATGCCTGGAGAAAAGCTCTTTGACATTGCTGATCTCTCCTCGGTTTGGATCATCGCTGACATCTATGAGTATGAATTGCCCTTCATCAAAGTGGGAGAGACAGCGAAGATTGCCCTGAGTTATTTTCCCGGCAAGGAGTTTTCGTCAAGGGTCGATTATGTCTATCCCACCCTTGCAGGCGACACACGTACGGCCAGGGTAAGATTTACAATCCCTAACCCCGGAGGGCAGCTTAAACCCCAGATGTTCACCAACGTGGAAGTGAAGATCAATCTCGGCAAGAAACTGGCGATCCCTGATGATGCGGTCATCGACACAGGGACACGGCAGATCGTCTACGTTGACAAGGGAGAAGGAAATTTTGAACCGAGGGAAGTGATGCTCGGTGTGAGGGCCGAAGGGTTCAGAGAGGTGCTCATGGGGTTAAAGGCAGGGGAAAAGGTCGCCTCATCAGCCACATTCCTCATCGATTCCGAGGCCCAGCTCAAGGGCGTCAAACCCCTGGGCGGGCATAAACATTAAAAGACAGTGTCAGTGGTTAGTGTCAGTGAATTAAAAAATACTGACACTGACACGGGACACTAACACTATCGAGATGATTGCAAAGATAATAGAATACAGCGCGCGGAACAAGTTTATCATCTTCCTGATGGTGATATTCCTCTGCGTCTGGGGATACTGGGCCCTTACGAAGACCCCCCTTGACGCCATCCCTGACCTCAGCGACACACAGGTGATCATCTTCACCGACTGGGCTGGAAGGAGTCCTGACCTTGTGGAGGACCAGATAACCTATCCCATAACCTCCACCCTCCTTGCAGCTCCAAAGGTGCAGGCGGTGCGCGGCTTTTCCTTCCTTGGAAGCTCTTTTATCTACGTCATTTTCGAAGAGGGGACAAACATTTACTGGGCAAGGAGCCGTGTCCTCGAATATCTGCAGTCAGTGAAAGGGAAGCTTCCGGCTGATGTGAACCCGGTCCTGGGCCCTGATGCCACCAGTGTAGGGTGGGGGTTCAGCTATGCGGTCGTGGATGAAAAGAGCGGCCATGACCTCTCCCAACTCCGCTCAATGCAGGACTGGAATATCAAACTCGCCCTGGAAAGCGTGCCCGGTGTATCCCAGGTGGCCAGCGTAGGCGGTTTTGTGAAGCAGTATCAGATCGCAATAGACCCGAACCGCCTTTCTGCCTACAACGTCTCACTGATGAAGCTGATGGAGGCGGTCCGGAAAAGCAACAACGATGTGGAGGGAAGGGTCCTTGAATTATCCGGCGTCGAGTATATGGTGAGGGGCCGCGGATATATCAAGAGCGTCAGGGATCTGGAGAATATTGCTGTGGGCACGAATGGAGTCGGGACGCCAATATTTCTGCGGGACGTTGCCCGCGTCCAGCTCGGCCCCGAGATACGGAGAGGGCTGGTTGACCTTGACGGAAAGGGAGAAGTAGCAGGCGGTATCGTTGTCGTCCGTTTCGGCGAAAATGTCCTCAGCGTAATCGAGCGGGTAAAGGAGAAGATCAGGAAAGATATCCAGCCCTCCCTGCCCGAGGGTGTTAAGATCGTTACGACCTATGACAGGTCTGACCTGATACACAGGTCTATAGACACGCTGAAAGAGGAAATTATCAAGCTTGCGGTTGCAGTCAGCGTGGTGTGTCTTATTTTCTTATTTCATTTACCAAGTGCGCTCGTTGTCATACTCACATTACCTATCGCAATAATCATTTCTTTTATCTGCATGTATTATCTCGGCGTGACTTCAAATATTATGAGTCTCAGCGGAATTGCAATTGCGATCGGTGCGATGGTCGACGCATCCATCATCATGGTCGAGAACGCCCATAAGAAGCTGGAAGAATGGGAGGCTACCCCCCCTGAATCCCCCCCTTATAAAGGGGGGGAAATAAGGGGGGGTAAGAGTCGCATTGATGTGGTCATCGACGCGGCAAAGGAGGTAGGCCCATCCCTTTTCTTTTCCCTTCTGGTGATTACCGTAGGATTTCTCCCGGTTTTCACCCTCCAGGCCCAGGCGGGGAGGCTTTTTAAACCCCTTGCTTATACAAAGACCTTTGCCATGCTCTTTTCGTCCTTCCTTGCCATTACCCTTACTCCTGTTCTCATGACCCTTTTCATCAGAGGGAATATCCGTCCCGAGGAAAAGAACCCGGTGAGCCGCATCCTTCACAAGCTCTATGAACCCGTCGCACGGTTTGCCCTCCGCTTCAAGATGGCAGTGATCGTTGTTGCGGTCATTATTATGGGCTTGACTGTGATTCCCTACAAGAAACTGGGCTCTGAATTCATGCCCCCCCTTTATGAGGGGACTCTCTTTTATATGCCGGTGACCGTGCCGGCTGCATCCATCTCTGTGGCTTCACAGCTTCTCCAGATGCAGGACAAAATACTGAAACAATTCCCCGAGGTCTCACAGGTATTCGGAAAGGCAGGTCGCGCGGAGACCGCCACAGATCCCGCCCCCCTGGAGATGTTCGAGACGGTGGTCAATCTTAAGCCTGAAAAGGAATGGCGTAAAGGCATGGATGTGGAAAAGCTGAAGAACGAGATGAACGATGCCCTCCAGATACCTGGTGTTGCCAATTCCTTTACCATGCCGATCAAGGCGAGGTTAGATATGCTTGCCACGGGCATCAGGACGCCGGTTGGCGTTAAAGTTATGGGCCCTAAACTGGACATGCTCGAAAAGATTTCTACGGATGTTGAAAATGCCTTTAAAGATGTAAAAGGTACGAGGAGCGCCTATGCAGAAAGGGTCACGACAGGTTACTTCCTGGATATCAAACCGAAACGCGAAGAGATCGCGCGTTATGGCCTTTCCATGGACGATGTACAAAGCGTAGTGGCAAGCGCATTGGGAGGGATGAACCTCACTACAACAGTGGAGGGAAGGGAAAGGTACCCGGTCAATGTGAGGTATGCAAGGGAACTGAGGAATGACGTGGAAAGGATAAAAAGGATATTTGTTCCGGTCAGTCTCTCAGGGGATACATCGGGCATGCAGGGCGGCTCAAAACCCGGCAGCATCGCCCACATACCTCTCGGAGAGCTCGCCGATGTGGGAATCGTGAAGGGCCCCACACAGATCAAGAGTGAAGAAGGACTGCTGGCGAACTATGTCTTTGTGGACTTTTCAGGACGCGATGTGGGCGGCTATGTGGAAGAGGCGAAAAACAAAGTGGCCTCAGCAGTGAAACTTCCTGAGGGCTATAGGCTCCAGTGGAGCGGCGAGTATGAATACCTGGTCAAGACCCATGAGAGGTTGAAGCTCGTTATTCCCCTTACAGTCCTCATCATCTTTGTCCTCATCTACTTCAACACGAAATCTGTTACAAAGACGATGATCGTTTTACTGGCGGTCCCCTTTTCCCTCGTGGGCTCTTTCTGGCTCCTCTACATCCTGAACTACAACATGAGTATTGCGGTCTGGGTGGGCATCATAGCCCTTGCCGGACTGGATGCGGAGACCGGGGTGGTGATGCTTCTCTATCTTGACCTTGCCTATGAGCAATGGAAAAAGGAGGGAAAGCTGAAGGGCATCGATGACCTGAAAGAGGCGGTCATGCACGGCGCGGTGAAACGGATACGCCCGAAGATCATGACGGTGAGCGTCATCCTTGCAGGTCTGATCCCCATCATGTTCAGCCATGGCACCGGCGCGGATGTGATGAAGCGCATTGCAGCCCCCATGGTGGGAGGGGTGATCACCTCGACAATACTGGAGCTTATCATCTACCCCGCGATCTATATGATCTGGAAGGGCAGGGAGTTTAAGAAACAACAAAGCTCTGCTTCATAGGGAGGTTTTATGAGGACAAAGACCGTTGCGACTTTGCTTATCTCTTTTTTCTTGACGACATTATGGGCGGGATATTCATTTGCCGAACCAAAAGACCCGTGCAGGGAAGCAGGGATCATCGTCAAAAATCTGACAACACGGAACCTCTGGTATAAACATAAGGATGGTGCCTGTTACATATGGGTGAAGAACCACATCTTTGCGATAAAGCCGGGAGGCGACATCGGGATATTCTCGGACCTTACCTGCGAGACGAATTACTGCAAGGACAACCCCGTCTATAAGGACTACAAGGCCACTGACGGCAACGGAGATTGCCGTGTAAGGATCCTCCCGGACTGCAGACTTTCGGATATGTAAGGTTCGATAGAATCGAGATTGCTTCGGTTCGCTCGCAATGACAGCATTTAATGTTGACAATATTCTGTTAAAAACAATTTGTCACTGCTCCGGAAAAATGTTAGAGTAAGCAAAAATTTGGGGAGTATGTCTGATATGCCTGCAAAGACCGGACTCGATCTGTTCCAAAGGAAATGGCCTGTTCGCTTAAAGGGGGCAAGGGTGGGGCTTCTGGTCCATCCAGCCTCAATAAACAGACTATACGAATACGCCGTGGACCTTTTTCTCAGGTCGAAGAAATGCAGCCTGGCCGCCCTCTTTGGCCCCCAGCACGGAATCCGGGGAGAGACGCAGGACAACATGGTTGAATGGGAAGGGTTCCGTGACCATAAAACAGGACTTCCCGTGTTCAGCTTGTACGGCGATACCCGTAAACCGAAGCCTGACATGCTGAAGAATATGGACGCCATGGTCATAGACCTTCAGGATGTGGGTTCTCGCTATTATACATTCATCTGGACCATGGAACTCTGCATGCAGGCGTGCCTTGAGGGAGGCAAGTCCGCTATCGTGCTTGACAGGCCGAACCCTCTGGGAGGCGTCATAAGCGAAGGAACGGTCCTGAATCCCTGTTTTTCATCTTTTGTGGGAAACCGACAGCTCCCCATACGCCACGGTATGACCATCGGAGAAATTGCCTGTTATTTGAAGGATGAGTTCTATCCATCCCTTGATCTCCATGTCATCCCCATGGAGGGCTGGGAGCGGAAGATGTGGTTTGACGAAACAGATCTCCCATGGGTAATGCCTTCTCCCAACATGCCTACTCTGGAGACCGCCATTGTTTATCCAGGTATGTGCCTCCTTGAAGGAACGCTCCTCAGCGAAGGCCGGGGCACCACAAGGCCCTTTGAGATATTCGGCGCTCCCTTTATAGACCCCCATTCCCTGGTGAAGAGGCTCAGGGAATTCAAACTTCCCGGAATCGCTTTCAGACCCCTCTATTTCGAACCAACCTTCCAGAAGTATTCAGGCAGACTCTGCGGAGGAGCACATATCCATGTTACGAACAGGGAGCGATTCAAGCCCTTCAAGACCGGGGTCGCAGTGCTGAAGGCAGTGCATGACCTTTATCCCCGTTGCTTTCAATGGAAGAACCCGCCTTATGAATATGAGAATGAGAAGATGCCCATTGACATTCTTGCAGGCACCCACAGGCTCAGGCAAGGAATAGAGAAGGGTGAAGACCTGGAGCGGATGGAGGCAAAGTGGCGGGAAGAGTGCCTCCATTTTCACAAAACAGTGAGAAAAAGATTCCTGATGTATGGCTGATCCCATCAACGTCTTCATCCCTGCTGCGGGCCGGGGCGAAAGGCTGCAGACCATCACCTTTCATGTTCCGAAGCCCCTTGTTCCCATTGCCGGAAAGCCGCTTCTCGAGATCATCCTCGAAAAGGTTTCCCTTCTCCCTGTGAGGCGTTTCGGAATAAACCTTCATTACAAAGCTGATGTTATTGAAGACTGGATGCGCCGCTCGGCCTTCCGTGAAAGGAGCATCCTCTTTCCGGAAGAGCCGGTGCTGGGGACAGGCGGTGCCCTGAAAAATGCGGAGAGGCTTCTTTCGGAAGGCATATTCCTTGTGCACAACTCCGACATACTCTCTGACATTGACCTCGAGAGGCTCATCGAGCTCCATCGGGCGTCCGGAAATCTCGTGACCCTTGCGGTGCACGATTTTCCGAGATTCAATACTGTTGCGGTTGATTCTGATGGTTTGTTGATGGGCGTCGGAAACTCCCTCATCCGTCAATCCCCTGTCGAGAGGCGGGTGACCTTCACCGGGATAGCGGTCTATGATCCCCAATTCCTGAGGTTCCTCCCCGAAGGCATATCCAGCGTTGTGGATGCATGGATTGCAGCCGCATCCTCCGGGCACAGAGTCGGGACCCTTGATGTGAGCGGCTGTCACTGGAGTGATATAGGAACCCCCTCTTCATATGCCGCCGCTGTCATCCATAGGATGAGGTCTGAAGGGGAGACCATTTATATCCATCCTTTTGCCAGAGGTTGCCATGATGCAGAGATGGACGGATACGTGGTGATGGAAGAGAATTCCACAGTTGAAAGGGGCGCTTCAGTCAGGAATTGCATCCTGCTTCCGGGAAGCAAAGTTGATAAAAATATACACCGGGAGAACTGCATCATCGGCCCTGATTTCGTAATACCCCTGACTGAAGGGGAGATGCTCGGATCTTCCGGGGATGAGCATCTCTTCCTCATCGGAACAGGAGGGTCCGATAGAAAATATTACCGGATGAGGGATGAAAAGGGTTCGTCCGTGCTTGTGCGATACAGCAGGGATGATCAGGATCTCCACCGACATCTGGCCTACACAGATTTCTTCTGGAAATGCGGCATCCCTGTCCCCGAATTGCTGAAGGCCGATCCGGAGAAGAGAGAAGCGTTGTTCGAAGACCTGGGAGACCTGTCCCTGTACGGCTGGTTGAAATGCCTCCGCCCGGAAGAAGAGGTGGAGACCATGTACAGAAAAGTCATCGATATCGCGGTCATGCTCCATACTGCGGCAACTGCCCACGTATCGGGGTGCCCCCTCATTCAGGAACGAATATTCGACTATGACCATTTGGGGTGGGAGACACGCTATTTCATGGAGAACTTTGTCTCTTGGATCAGGCACATGCGGGTGAAAGATGCTTCACTGATGGAGGGAGAATTCCACAGGCTTGCCATGAAGGTGGATTCTTTTCTGAAAACTGTGATCCACCGGGATCTCCAGTCCCAGAACATCATGGTCACAAGGGGCGGTATTCCCCGGCTCATCGATTACCAGGGCGCAAGGATCGGCCCTCCTGCCTATGACATTGCATCCCTGCTCTGGGATCCCTATTACCGGCTTGAGGGGAGACTGAGGGAAAGACTGTTGAATTATTATGTTGGGCAGATGAAAGAAAAGGGCAGCGCAGACTTCATTGAAGGTGTTTTCAGAGATACGCTTCTTCCCTGCCGTCTCCAGAGACATATGCAGGCCCTGGGGGCATACGGTTTCCTCTCAGCGGTGAAAGGGAAGAAATATTTCCTGAAACATGTGGAGGAAGGGGTAAGGCTGTTCAAGGAAGACATCTCCACGGCGAAAGACGAGTATCCGGCCCTTTATGAGCTGGCTCTTGCATTGTGAAGGGAAGGGTGATTTTTTGTCTTGCCTGCAATGAGCGGCTGACTACTTCCTACCGATAATCAGGAACACGGGGAATTCCCGCCTCTCCTTTCCCTCATTTTCCTTTACAACCGTTGCTGCAGTGGTGTCGCGGAGTTCACGGAGGCCGGTCTTTTCGAGGAGCCCTTTCAGGTACGCACGCTCGAAGCCGAAGTGAAGCACGCCGGTGTTATCGTCGTGGAACGAGCCGTCTTCCTTGTCGAGATCGGCGATGCCGAGATATCCTCCGGGAAGCAGGAGATCGTACAATTGTTTAAACAACCCAGCGGGCTCGTGTACATGGTGCAAGGTCATGCTGCTTACGACCAGATGGAACTTTCCCTCCGCTTTTCCGCCCTTTTCAAAGTCCACAAACTGAGTACGGACGTTTTTAAGTCCCTGTTTCTTCACCTTCCCCTGAATGACTTCAAGCATTGCCCTTGAGCTGTCCATGCCGGTGATGCTCTTTACCAGCGGTTGAAGCCTGAGGGTTACGAGGCCGGAGCCGCAGCCGTAGTCCAGGGCGTCCATATCCCGTGTAGGTTTCATTTCCCTGATGATTGCATCCGCCACATCATTGGCGAGCCTGACCCGCCGCGGATCTTCGTCCCACGTAGCGGCCTTTTCGTCAAAGTCCGTCTTATTCAGATCCTCCATTATCCACCTCGTCATTTTAAAAATCTAAAAATGGGACAGTTGTTCTATTGAGGTGATTATAGCAGTCATCCTGTGTCCTGTCAAAACAAATTTGGTGCTATAATCAGAGGGCAGGAGGAGGTATGACGACCATTAAAAACAGGAAACAAATCATAAGCTGGTGTCTGTTTGATTTCGCCAATTCCAGCTATTCCGCAGTCATCGCTGCAGTGATATTCCCTGTCTATTATGCAACACAGATCGTGGGCAATGAGGCCGGTCAGGGAGACCTGTGGTGGGGAAGGGCGGTCTCTTTGAGCATGGCGGTAATCGCAGTGACCTCTCCTTTCATGGGAGGGATTGCGGATTACGGCGGCATTCGGAAAAGGCTCCTTTTCGTTTATACAGCGCTATGCGTCTCCATAGTGGCAAACCTTTCCCTTCTTCACAAGGGAATGGTCATTGAAGGTTTTCTCCTCATAATCCTGGCAAACATGGGGCTGGAAGGGGGACTGGTGTTTTATAATTCCTTCCTGCCCGAAATTTCAGAGAAGGAATACCAGGGAAGGGTTTCAGCATGGGGCTATGCCGTTGGTTATGCGGGCTCCATCCTCTCCCTCATCGTTGCTATCCCTTTGGTGAAAAAGGGATACTTCGGGGAAACGTGGCTCATGGTGGCTGCGTTCTTTGCTCTCTTTTCACTGCCTGCTTTTCTCTATCTTCCAAAGGACAAAGGTGGACTGAAGATCATCCATGCAGCCTCACAGGGTTTCCGTTACACCTGGAGCACCTTTAAGGAAATCTGGTTTCGAAGGGAGTCCAGGAGATTCCTCTTAGCCTACCTGATCTATGAAGACGGGGTGAACACGGTCATCGTTTTTTCGGGCATCTTTGCGGCAACCACCCTTGGCTTTAAGCCCCAGGAATTGATCGGTCTCTATCTCACTGTCCAGGTCACGGCCCTCATGGGCGCCTTTCTCATGGCAAAACCCATAGATTCCCTGGGGCCAAAAAAAGTGGTTTCCCTGTCTCTCGTCATGTGGACCTCTGTCTCGGTCATCGCCTTTTTTATCTCATCGAAGGGTCACTTCTGGATCTTGTCGTGTATCGCGGGTCTTGGTCTGGGGACTGTGCAGGCGGCAACAAGGGCATTCTTTGCGCAGTTCATCCCTCACGGTCATGAATCAGAGTATTTCGGTGTGTATTCCATGGTGGGAAAATCATCTGCAGTGGCAGGGCCTCTGGTCTTCGGGTATATCTCATCAACCTTTGGGAGTCAGCGGCCTGCAATCCTATCCGTGGCGCTATTCTTCTTCGCAGGTCTTGTAATCATTCAGACGGTGAAGGGCGGCGAGCCGAATATTAAAGCCTCCTCCTGAAGAGTACAAAAAATCTCTCCTTGATCTTTTCGCAAAAAGGCCTTCTCGCCCATTCCTCTTTCTTGATCTCCACAGACCTGGAAATGTCCTCCTCAAAGACAGCGGTCATCTCCTGCCCGAAGCCTTCATCCAGGATGCCCACATTCCCCTCGTCATTCCACCTGAGGGACTGGAAGTCCAGATTGGCAGAACCAACGATGCTCCAGCATCCGTCGAAAACGAAACTTTTTGCGTGCAACACCTCTCCCTGGTATGCGAATATCCTGACCCCCGCTTTCAGGAGCCTTGCAAAGAAAGCACGACCGGCATAGTAAGCAGCCGGCACGTCGCTCTCCCCGGGGAGAAGCAATTTCACCTCCACCCCTCTCTGCACCGCTTCTTCCAGGGAATAGAGCATCCTCCTGCTGGGCGTGAAATATGCGGTAGTCAAAAGGATACTCCTTTGCGCATGGGCAATGCCGTGATAGAGGAGTTTGCGCATCCTTCTCCTGCCTTTTGCAGAGGAGGCAAAGATCGGGATGACCGGCAGCGAACCTTCGCAAAAGGGGGCAGAAGGCTGACATTCTGGCAGTTTAGAAAGCGGTATGGGCGGCCCGCCCCACGTCTGCCAGGCTTTTCTGAACGTGGCAAAGAGTTCAGGAACGATGGGTCCTTCCAGTATGATGCCTGTATCCCTCCATCCCTTCTTTCTCCTGAGGTGAAAACCACGGTATTCGTTGGCGATGTTCAAACCGCCGGTGAATGCCCTTGCGCAGTCGATGATCAATAATTTTCTGTGGTCTCTGTGGGCATAATGAAAAGGTGAAAACCATTTGAAAGGCCGTGATGCCCGTATGGTTATCCCAGCTTCTGCAAGGTCGTTCCAAAACTTCCGGGGCGTTCCAATGGAACCGAAATGGTCATAAAGGATGTATACCTTTGCGCCTTCCCTTGCCTTCTTCTTGAGAAGTTCGGCAAGCTCTATCCCTGTTTCATCATTCCGGAAAATATAGAACTGGAGGCAGATGAGTTTTTCTGCATTATTCGCATTTTCGAAGATTGCGTTGAAGGAGTCTCTCCCTTTATAGAGGAGTTTTACCCTGTTGCCTTCGGTGAACTGCGTTACGGATATTTTCTCTATGGAGGGTCTGTCAAAGGTAACACCCATACTACATGATTGCCGAAATGGGCTTTTATGTCAATGAGGAGGGACGGCGGGTCATAGATTCTCTTTATCTTGAGCATGGCTGTCTCGGGCACCAGTGAAAGAGCCGGACAAATGTCATTGCGAGCGAAGCGAAGCAATCCCCTTTCTTCATCAACCGTAAAGCGAGAGATTGCTTCGTCTCTTCGTTCCTCGCAATGACGATGCAGCAAATCTACTTAAACGTCTTCAGAATATATTCCGCGATCTCCTTTGCGTCCTTGTCCGGGATGGTTTTGTCATCGAACTTTGTCATGCCCGGGCCGGGGTTTCTCATTATTTTTACAATATCATCCGCTTTCTTAATATTATTTGCCTCCCGGTCTTTCTTGTTCAGTGTCTTCCTGGGGTTGATGATATTGCCCCCTTCAGGGTGGCAAGGGGAACAGCGCTCCTTAAACAATGCCTCACCGGACTTTTTGGCCCCTTCCTTGGCGATCCCCGCTGACCCGAGCACAAAGACTGCCAACACTACAAGGGATAATACGAACGTCTTTTTCATCTTGCATCCTCCTTTGGTATTAATTTCCGGCGCCGTACTGAGCAACCAGGTAATCTATTATCATCTTTGAATCCTCTTCATTGATCGGCGCTCCAAAGACCTTTACCATCTTGTTCACCGTGCCGGTCCACTGGGCCCTGGAGAACTTCGGCTGCATGGTAATGTAATCGAGGCTGTGGCAGATGTTGCAGAAAGTTTCAACCTTCACCTTTCCGTCCCCGGGCGCCAGTTCCACCCTCGTTTCAGGGAGACTGATGGAGTGTACGGGAGCCTGGGGACCTGCAACGGCAAATGCTGCGGCCAATATCAACGATGCCAGTATCATCGAAAAGATTATCGTTCTTCTCATGCCATCCTCCTACGTGACCATGACTTCAACTTTTTCGATTTTGTTCCATAGATACCCCGCCGGATTCCAGAGGCTTTCAAAGGGCTGTGACTCGCCGATGCTGTTTGTAGCCCTGGCCATTAAGGTGTATTTTCCCGGCGTGTCGGGTTTCCACGGAAAGAACCACTGTATCCACGAATATCTGCCTTTATCCTGACCAAGCCTTGCCTCTTTCCAGGTCTTGCCTTTGTCCACCGAGACGATCACCTCCCTGATACTGTAACCGCCGGAAAATGCGATGCCCATGATCTCTACAGGTTTTTTCGCCTTTAACTGGGCTTGCACCGAAGGGTCGATAATGAGTGATCTGGTAGTCATCCGGTTAATCGGAATGGTTTTTTTCGGAGCACTTCCCGGGGGGATGCATCCGCACGCCGTATCGGGTATCCTGTACGCGGTTTTTACCCAGAAACCTTCAAACTGCTTGGGAAGGACCGTGATATCGGTCAAGCCCTTCACCCAGTAAGTGGCGTACCATCCCGGAACCACAAGCCGTGCCGGGAACCCATTCAGGAGCGGCATATACTCACCGTTCATCTCGTAGGCTACAAGAATGTCATCCTCCAGCGCCTTGTCCACGGGAAGGCTCTTCACGAAATCAGGCACAGAGGGGAGGGGTGCTCTGTCGAGTCCGTCAAAGGAGACATCCACCGAGCCTGCCTTGATGCCCGCTTTGTTGAGAATGTCTCTGAGCCGCGCCCCTGCGAAGGTAACATTCCCCATGGCGCCGTTTTTCCACTGCCCTCCGGCAACCCATGGTTCGAAGAAGCTCCTCCCGTTTCCCGAACACTGAATAACCGCGGTGTAACTCACCTTTTCGAACTGTTTCAGATCGTCCATGGAGAGCGCCAGTTCCTTTTCGGTATTTCCGCCTACCCTCAACCTCCAGAGGTTCAGATCCACTGACGTGGGCAGCTGGGAAATATGCCATCTCACAAAAAGCGCCTTGTTCGGAGTGATAAGTTCTTTGAAATAATGTAGCGGCGTTTCCAACTGCACCGGTCTTTGCGTGAGAACGATCAAATCCGTCTTTTCGGGAAACCTCACCATCTTTCTCTCATCAGCGAAGACCTCTGCTGGAAATTCCCCTATGGCCGTCATTGCGGTGAACGCCCCGGCCGTCTTCAGAAAATCTCTTCTCGAAAATCCCCTGCGCATCATGTTTACCTCCTATATAGCCTTGCATAATTAAAGCGTCATTGCGAGGAGTGTAGCGACAAAGCAATCTCTGTTTTCCAGATGCAAATGCGAGATTGCCACGCCCTTTGGGCTCGCAATGACATGTAGCGATCTTTATGCAAGGTTATATAGTATAATTATCACAAAATAAGAGAGCCTGCAACATCAAAAAATGATTTGATTTTACCGTGGGATTTGTTCTACATTTGTCTGTGCTCAGAATTATTACCCAGATACTCATCGGCCTGATGCTTTCCTTTGGGGTCATCACCCTTTTCCCGAGGGCAATTTTTCACTTCAGGAGGGGGGATACGCTGAGGGCGCTGTATTTTCTGCTCCTTGTTGCTGTTACCCTTTTCTTCTCTGTGATGGCGTTCTATTTTGCGTATGGGGGAATAAAGGAATTATAGATGAACACGCTCAATACATACGGAATGGCTTCAGTGCTTGACAGAAGCGTCCCTGCATGATACTATTCAAACTATGATGCGGATAGTTCTGATCGCCTTACTTTTGGTGTTTTCAATTGCCGCAAACTCGCGGGCAGACATTTACCGGTACGTTGATGATAACGGAGTGGTATGCTACACGGATGCGCCGTTGAACAGGAAGGCCGAAAAAGTGGTGAAGACGGAGGTCTCAGTGGTCCAAAGGGATACTCACAGTTCGCCCATACAGAGGGATTTCCACAGCATTGTCGAGGACAAGGCGAGCAAGTATGAGCTGGACCCATCCCTTGTGCATGCTGTCATCAAGACGGAATCCAACGGTAACCCACGGGCAGTCTCGAGAAAAGGCGCCATAGGACTCATGCAACTGATGCCTACCACCGCCAGCGACCTGGAAGTGAGGAACCCTTTTGACCCTGAGGAAAATATCGATGGGGGCACAAGGTATCTGAAGTACCTCATCGAGAGGTTCAGGGGCGACCTCACCCTTGCCCTTGCTGCCTATAATGCAGGGCCAAAGACGGTGGAGAAAACAGGCTCTGTCCCCCAGATCACCGAAACCAGGCAGTACGTAAAGAAGGTTCTCTCCCTCTATAATGGAAAGACCGTTTTGCCTGCGTCCTCATCGCTATCATCCCGGGCCTCCTCGGCAGCGCCGAAGACCGAGCCCATTTATAAGGTACTGACGGAGGACGGCAGTGTCCTGTTCACCAATTCCCCCCTTTATAATTACAAGAAGACCCCAAGGTTTTAGATGTCCCTTTCCGCAGATCTTCGGGAAGAGATTCTGAGGTTAAAGGATGAGAAACGCGCCATAATCCTCTCTCACAACTACCAGAGGGATGAGGTTCAGGATCTGGCGGACTTTGTGGGTGATTCCCTTGAGCTTTCCCGGACCGCATCGACCATTGAGTGTGATGTGATCGTCTTCTGCGGCGTGAACTTTATGGCAGAGAGCGCTTCAATACTTTCTCCTGAAAAGACCGTGCTTCTGCCGGAACTGGATGCCAACTGCCCCATGGCGGACATGATTCAGGTGAGTTCAGCGAGAAAGGTCTGGAAGACGTTCCCCGGATACGAGGTCCAGCCTGCCTTTGTCTTTCCCCATGAATTCACGCTGAGGGATATGAAAGCGAGATATCCCGGCGTTCCGGTAGTCGCCTATGTGAACACCACTGCCGACGTGAAGGCCGAGAGCGATATCTGCTGCACATCCGCCAATGTGGTCAAGGTGGTGGAATCCCTTCCCGGGGACAAGGTGATCTGTGTCCCTGACCGGAATCTCTCCCTATGGGCACAGAAGAACACAACAAAGCAGGTCATTGCATGGGACGGGTTCTGCCATGTGCATGACCGGGTTACGAAAGAAGATGTCGCCAGGGCGAGGGGTGAACATCCCCGTGCCCTTCTTATGGCGCATCCTGAGTGCAGGCCCGAAGTCCTGGAACGTGCAGATCACGTGACAAGCACATCCGGGATGCTGAGGTTTGCAGCAGCATCGGAGGCGAAGGAATTCATTGTCGGCACAGAAGTCGGTCTCATGCACCGCCTGAAAAAGGAGAATCCGGATAAGGTTTTTTATTCCCTGAGAAAGGACATGATATGCCCCAACATGAAGAAGACGACATTAAACAGCGTCCTCAGGGCTCTTAAGGAAATGAAGAATGTCATAAAGGTCCCTGAAGATGTAAGGATTCCTGCGAAAAGGGCATTGGACAGGATGTTGGGAATAAAATGAGTTTCATTTCTCCTTTTGTCATTCCGGGCTTGACCCGGAATCCAGGTTTTCATTTGAAAAAGACCCTTGAGGGGGAAATCAGGTTCGCCTCAAAAGCTTTACAAGCGATAGAGTCATGGAATCATTAGGTCATACTCCGGCTTGACCGGAGTATCCAGAAAAGAAGGTCTCTGGATTCCCCGATCAAGTCGGGGAATGACTCTGTTGTTTTTAATGCACCCTTGCAAGTACGCAAAGAGCCTGAATTATGAACATCCTCAAACAAAAAATCATCGAAAGAATCAAATCAGACGGTCCCGTCAGTTTCGAGACCTTCATGGACATAGCCCTCTATTCCCCGGGACTCGGGTATTACACAAAGGACACCACAAAGATCGGCCGTTGGGGGGATTTTTATACCAGTTCCCATCTTCACCCGATTTTCGGTGCAATGATAGGGAGACAGATGGAAGAGATGTGGGCCCTTATGGGGAGGCCGGAACTCTTCCGCATTGTTGAGATAGGCGCGGGCATGGGCTACCTTGCCAAGGACATGCTGGACTACCTGAAGGCAAGGGGCAAGGGGCAGGGGGTAAATGAAGGCGGTTTTTTTGAGCACATCAACTATTCCATTGTTGAACTGAATCCCTCAATGAAAGCGCACCAGCAGATGCTTCTCAACGATTATTCGGACAGGATAGAGTGGCGCTCCGGCATGCATGAGCTGGGACCGGTTGCCGGATGTTTTCTTTCCAATGAGCTTCCGGACGCCTTTCCCGTAAGGATGGTTGAGATGGATAAAGAGTTGATGGAGATCTATGTCTCTGTGGAAGGTGATGAGCTTGTGGAAGTGAAGATGCCATGCGGTGACGAGGTCAGGGAATATTGCAGGGAGCTTGATATTGCACTTCCGGAAGGTTACAGGACGGAAGTAAATCTCCGACTAAAGGGCTGGCTCAAGAATATCAGCAACACGCTTTCGGAGGGTTTTGTCCTGACCATTGATTACGGCTACCCTGCGCGGGATTATTACGATGAGGACAGGAACAGGGGGACGCTGCTCTGTTATTATCAGCATCAGGTGAATGAAGACCCGTACCAGAATATCGGAGAACAGGATCTCACGGCTCACGTGAATTTCTCATCCCTGAAAAAATGGGGAGAGGAATTCGGTCTTAAGACCGTGGGGTATTGTCCTCAGGGGACGTACCTCATCTCCCTCGGTGTCGATGAGGTGATGACAGAGCTTTACGGTGATTCCCCGGATGCCTTTGAAACCGCAAAGGTCAAGGGTCTGATCCTCCCCCAGGGCATGGGGGAGTCCCATAAGGTAATGGTCCAGTATAAAGGGGACGGCGAGCCGAAATTAAGGGGCTTTACTCTCAGGAACCAGGCTGGGAAGCTGTGATATATTCTCTCAATCTCCCAATGCTCTTCAAAACCTTTTTCGGACTGTGCGCCTCGATGGTGTAGAGACAATCCTTCCCATTGAGGGACGAAAACAGAGTTCTGAAGTCAAAGGAGCCGTCGCCGATGGGGAGGTGTTGGTCAAGAGATTTGTCGTTATCATGGAGATGCAGTTCAAAGATATAAGGGGTAAGTTTCTCAAGCCACTCCACCAACGGAACCTTCGAGAAGAGGTTACAGTGTCCCGTATCGAAACATATCCCGAAGTTCTCAGAGTGGAGCTTGTCCATGAGCGCCACAAGGTTGGAAGGTTCGTCCTCAAAAATATTTTCTATGGCGATCCTTGTGCCCAGTCGGACGGCTTTCTCTATGACGGGCTGCCACGTTAGCAAACTTCCCTCAAGCCACAGATCTACCCGATGGGCATATTTCCACTTCTCATAACCCGAATGAAACACAATCGCTTTGGGCGAGAGGACTTCCGCGATCTCCATTATGTGGCTAAATCGCTCCAGGGTAATAGCTCTCGCCCTTACATCCACGGCACCCGGAGACATATCCATGAACGGCGCGTGAAGGGAAAGCGAGGGGTTGTAATCAAGTTCTTTCTTCAGTTTCTCAATGTCTCCCGGATTGAGGTCATCCAGGGAGGATGAGGGGAAATAGATCTCAAGGTTCAGCCTGTGCTGTCTGATATAGGCAAGATAATCCTCGACCTTCGGGTAGGGGACGTGGACGTGTACTGTATTCACTATGCCTTCGAGGCGGTCTCTATCTTTGGTTCGGACTTTGCCTCTGATTTCTTTTCAGGTTTTGCCCCGTTGCCCTTCTCGCCTTCCGCTGCCTTTCTGCTGCCGCCAGAAGCATAGTCGGTCTTATACCAGCCGGCGCCCTTCAGGACAAAGGATGTGTTTGAAATGAGTTTCTTCATCTCTCCGCCGCACTCCGGGCATTTGGTAAGAGGAGCATCGGTATATCTCTGCATTATCTCATGAAGTTTGCCGCACATCTGGCACTGGTATTCGTAAACGGGCATTGCAAACACCTCCTCCGCACTAATTCTTGTTTAATATAACTCATTTTGCTGAGCCCGGTCAAACCCTGGAGACCGCCCAAATCCCGATTTAGAAATTCTAAAACTGTTCCCTCTCCCTTGACGGGAGAGTTGGGGTGAAGGTGAACAGTTCACCTTTAGGGTCACCCCTCCCCCTTGCCCCCTCCCGCAAGGGGAGGGGGATTTATTGGGAGAACAATTTTCTATCTCTGTTTTTGGAGACCGTAAGGAGACAGGAGTGAAGAGTCAAATGACAGGCTCGGGAAGCCTTCGTCTTTTAAGGAGGATGAGGTATAATACCCTGTGCTGACAGTGGGACTTACGGGTAATTACGGGATGGGCAAAAGTACGGTCCTCGAGATGTTCAGAAAACTCGGGGCAGTTACCGTTGGGGCGGACGGGATAGTGGATAAGCTCCTCAATGATGCATCCGTCCTCGAAAGGATGAGAAAAGTTCTCGGCGAGAGTGTTTTTTCTGCGGACGGCAGACTCGACAGAGCAAAGGTCGCGTCCATTATTTTTAAGGATAAGGGAAAGAAGGATGACGTAGAGGAGATACTGCATCCTCTTGTCTTTGAAAAGGTCGAGAAATTATTGGAGGAACTTGACAGAAGTGAGACGGAGGGAAAGATCGTTATTATTGAGATTCCTCTGCTTTTTGAGAAAGGGTATGCCGGCAGGGTTCACAGGACGATAACGGTGTATACGGACGAGGAGACAACCCTCCAACGTCTTGAGGAGAAGGGCATTACCAGGGATATGGCCATGATCCGTCTTGCTGCCCAGATGCCCATTGAAGAGAAGATACGGAAAGCTGACTTTACCATAGATAACAACGGTACTCAGGAGGAGACAGAGAAACAGGTAAGGGCGCTCTATAACAGGCTTATTGACGAGGCAAGAGATGTTCATTATAAAAGGGCTTGAGAATCTTAAAGAACGATACAGGAATGCGGTTCTCACCATCGGAAATTTTGATGGCGTGCATATCGGGCATCAGAAGATATTCAGGAACGTCGTGGAAAGGGCGAAGGCAATAAAGGGCACTTCCCTGGCCGTGACCTTTGACCCCCACCCCCTGAAGGTCATTGCCCCGGAAAGGGGGGTGAGGCTAATGACTTCCTTCCCTGAGAAGGCGCGTCTTATGGAACTCTTTGGGATAGAGGCGCTCCTCTGCATACATTTTGACAGGGAATTTGCCAACACAAAGCCTGACGATTTTATAAGAGATGTGATTGCGGACAGGATCGGCGCCAAAGAGGTGATCGTCGGCCATAGTTATGTGTTTGGCAAAGGAAAGAAGGGGAGCACTGCACTGTTAAGGAGAAGGAGCGGGAAGTACGGATTCACCTTCAGGGTGGTCAGGAATGCAAGGCTCTACAGCGAGGTGGTGAGCAGCAGCAGGATCAGGAGTCTTCTGGCAAGGGGCAGGGTCTGCGAATCCTCGTGGCTTCTCGGGAGACCTTACATGATAGAGGGCAAGGTGGTCAGGGGTGCGGGGAGAGGGGGGAGTCTGCTTCATGTGCCCACCGCGAATATCGAGACCTCCAACGAGCTTGTGCCGAAGGAGGGGGTATATGCCGTTAAAGTCGGCCTTGAGGGGAAAATATTCGACGGCGCTGCAAATATCGGCAGAAACCCTACCTTTGGAGAGCAACGGATGAGTTACGAGGTCCATATCCTTGATTTTTCAGAGAACATTCTCGGCAGGGGACTCAAGCTCTATTTCATTGACCGCATCCGAGATGAAAAGACATTTCCCGATTTCAAGGTCCTTCATGAACATATTCTCAGGGACATTGAGCGCGCAAAGGAAATCCTGAGGACAAAGAAATACCCTAAATTTCTGTAGGGTCAACATCCACCGCTATTCGCAGGCCCTTTTCTTCCTTCAAGACTTCAAGAACGTTTCTCGCATACTGACTGAGCCCTTCCTTTGATGCAGATTTCAGTATGACCTTCCAGGCATGGACCCCTTTCCTTGGCAGGGGAATCGGGCCGATGCATTCGATCTTATCATCTGTCCGGGGAAAGGCGTTCATCAACGTGCTGCTCATGTCAAGCCTCGATGAAAAGGTCATAACGATCATGCGAGAGAACGGCGGGTACGCAAGGGATCTTCTCATGGTGAGTTCCTTCGAATAGAACTCTCTGAAGTGATAGCCTCTCACACAACGAAAGACATGGTTCTCGGGCATCCTTGTCTGGATGATGATGAGGCCGTCCGGTTTTACATATTCGGCTATGCCGATGATTTCCTGGAAGAGAAGTTCCGATGATCTGAAGTCTGGTATATGAAGGCCGATGTCCGGATTCAGGAAGACGCAGAGCCTGTGACCTTCTCCCGCGCTTAGGCGCCCTTTCACCGCTCTTGTTCCCACAATAATCTCATCTCCCCGCAGGATACCCGGAAGACCTTTCAGGGACTGGTCCCGGAGGGCATCTCTGTCAATCCTGAGAGGTTCTCTGTCAAGGTATTTCCTGATGTCGGCTGCGATACGCTGTGTGCCGGCCCCTACGGTCTCAAGTTTTATACTGCCGCATTTTTCGCAGGTATCCGGCGCCTGAGAAATGTAGTTGCAGTAATGGCACCTGAGGACCATCCTGTTCTTATGGTATATAAGGGGTATTCTGCACTCGGGGCAGGTGAAAACAGCGCCGCACTCCGCGCACTGTATCAGGGAGTACCCCTTCCTGTTGAGAAAAAAAAGAACGCTTTCCCTGGTCTTGATTGCAGCCGCCGCTGCCTGGAGAGCTCTTCGGGAGAGATGCGGTGTTGCCTTCCCCGTTGTCCTCATGTTGATTACATCGATCCTGGGGCGGCGTACTGCTTCATGAGCGCTGAGCAGGACGTACTTTGCCTTTTCGGTGTTCTGAAAGGATTCCACTGAGGGGACCGTGGAAGACAGGACTACAGTGGATTTTTCGAGATAACCGCGCATGACCGCCACGTCCCGTGCATGATAGCGGACCCCTTCAAGGTTCTTGTATGACTGGTTCTGTTCCTGCAGGACCGCAATGAGAGAGACGGAGGGGAGGGGAGCAGTTACCGCAATCCGCGTCCCCAAAACAATATCTGACTCGCCGGAGAGGATACGTTTGATGACGTTTCTCCGCTGGCCCTTCGAGAGCTTTCCGTGGAGAACCGCCAGCCTATTGCCGTATGATTCCGTCAGCGCAGGGGAGAGGAGTTCGATGTGCGCTATCTCCGGCACGAGGATGACGACATTCCTGATCCCTTCCATGACAGCGAGCAGAGATGAAATCTCGTAGGGGATGGTTGGCGAGTGGAGCAGATATGTCCTGTATTCTCTTTTCCCCAGAGATGCCCGGATCGGTGATACGATGCCCTGAGAGACTGAGGGCAACGGCAGACTCAGGGATGACTGCTGTGAACCTTCCGGCTCCTTGCCGCGCTTTTTTTTCGTTTTTGCGGGGCGACAAAATTCCATGAGGGCAGCAGTTTTGAGGACAGCGCCCTCGGGAACAAGATAGTATTCCGCCATCCATTTCAGGAGTTTCAGAAAGGTGCTGCCCACCACTGGATTCCCGGAGATAACTTCGGCTATTTCCTTGATATGGCCTTCAGGCTGACGGACTGCCTTGCCAAGGACAAGCCCGTACTGAAAGCTCGTTTTCACCTCTGCCTTTACCATCATCCCCGGGGAGAGTTGACCCTGAGCCGAAGGCCAACGGTAGGTGAGAGGACCGATATTGAGGGGAAAGATTACATCGAAAAAAGCCATAGAGGATTTTACCATGAAAAGGGATAAGACCTGTAAACTGATGCCGCTTTCGCCTCGGCGAATCCGCCTGAGGCGGACAAGTCATCTCTGCATATTACTGGAGTCAAGTATAATAGATTATGCGATATTTCCTTTCTCCACACTGTGCGCTAAAGCAGCTTGAGCACCCCTCGGTCTATAACATGCGATCTGATGAGCTCTATGAGCTTGACGAGCCTGCCTTTGCGTTTCTCCAGCGATGTGCCGATGAGGAAGGCTGTTCACCTGAGGGATGCGATAAGGAATTCCTCGAGTACACGCTGAAAGAAGGCATCCTGACTGACCGGAGGGTCAAGGCGAAAAGACCGCCCGTCAAGAAAAGTCCGGAGCCGTCCCTGAGATACCTCGAGCTCCAGATAACCACGAGATGCAACCTCAGGTGCAGACATTGTTATATCGGTTCTCCTGAGGATGTGGAGCTTTCACTCGAAGCAATAAAAAATGTCCTTTCGGAATTCGAGGAGATGCAGGGGTTGAGACTCTTGATATCAGGAGGTGAACCACTCCTTCACAGGAAATTCCATGAAATTAATAACCTCCTGCCGGATTATGCATTCAGAAAGATACTGTTTACCAATGGGATATTAATTTCCAGGGAAGGTATAAGTTCCCTTAACGTGGATGAAATCCAGATAAGCGTCGATGGACTTGAGTCAGGGCATGATGCATTGAGGGGGAAGGGGGCATTTAAAAAGGCGATGAATGGTATCAAGATGGCCCTTGATGCAGGGTTTGATGTCTCTGTATCAACAATGGTGCATTCCATGAACCTTGATGAATTTGACGGGATGGAACGGTTATTGCGGGGGATGGGGATCAAGGACTGGATTGTTGATGTTCCCTGCCTTGAGGGAAATCTCAGAGATAACCCATTAGTGCATTTGCAACCGGAGATTGCGGGGAAATATCTCAGATACGGATTCGGGGGAGGACTTCATGCCGGAGATGAAGGTTTTGCCTGTGGTCTCCATCTTGCGTCGGTAACTGCTGGGGGAAAGGTCGCACGATGTACTTTTTATAGAGATGCATCTGTGGGGAGTGTGGATGAAGGGCTTGATGTTTGCTGGAGACGAATAGAGCCTGTCAGGCTGGATGAACTTGAATGTGATTGCGATGTACGGGAGGCATGCAGGGGTGGCTGCAGATACAGGGCAGGGCTTTTGGGGAACAGTCTTGGTAAAGATCTCTACAGATGTTTTGCCTATGGAGTAAATAAATGAGGTTCTTTTCCTACTTAGTCGCTTGGAAGGGTTCGAGGGTTACAGCATGTATTCTGCGAGATTTATCCGGTACTTGTTCGGGTCCATGGTCTTTACGATGGTCCTCAGATACTTGTTGCCGGTGCTGTCCTTTTCGGTAAGGTCCACTACGTTACCTTTTACCCTGGTGCCGCTGCTGTCGATGATGATCAAGACCCGGGGTCTGTCCTGGAACATGGTATTCCCTCCGTAGACGAGACCCAACTCCTTGGTGTCCAGAAGAACAAGGGTACCGATGGGAAACACGCCGATCATGTTTATGAAGAACTTAAAGATGATAGGGTCAAGCTGCGTGCCTGCCCGCTCCATCATTATACTGAGGGCCTTGTCAGGGGCCATGGGCACCCTCGAATAGACGCGGGATGACGTCATTGCATCATACTGGTCTGCAAGACTCACAATCTTTGAATAAAAATCCAGGTCAAGAGGTCTGGATATCTTCGGGTATCCGGACATGTCATAGTTCAGATGGTGTTCGAAGGCGACAATGGCGGTCCGTATGGACGCAGGGTCAAGCCCCTTGAGTTTCAAAATCGCCCTTACACCCCAGAAGGGATGCTTCATGACTACCTTCCATTCATCGTCATTGAAATTCGTCGGTTTATTGAGGATTTCCGGGGGCACCTCCATCTTCCCGATGTCATGGAAAAGGGCAACCAGACCGAGATCAGTGAGGGCTTTTCTGCTGAGGCCGATCCTCTGTCCCAGGGCAACGGAAAGGATGCTGACATTTACAGAGTGGTGATAGGTGTATTCGTCATAATCTTTAATGGCGGTCATCCCGACGAGGAGTTCCTCTTCCTCAAGGATCATATCCACCATCGACTCTACCACCCTCTTTGCCTTTTTTATGCTGACCCGTTCCCCGGACTTGATCTTGTTGATGACGCCCTTGGTATAGGAAACTGCATTGAAGTAGGTCTTCTTGACCAGCTTTCTCATGTCAAATTCCCCTTCCTCCACGACCTTCTTCAACGGCCCGATGGTCAGGGAATCCACGTTCGCGATGCTTTCCAGGAGGGCGTCATAAGGACTGTCGGAGAAGGGTGCGGTCAGAAAGGCTTTCACAAAGAGCTGCATATCCTCTGTGGTTAACGGACCGTCGATGGTGATACTGCCCAGATGAAGCCTCTTAAATTCCCTGATAAGGAAATCGAAGTTGAGGAGATACTCCATGGAGTACCTCACGCGCGATTCATTCAAATAGAAGAACTCTCCGACAATTTCGAGGGTCAGTTTGTTATTTTGACTTACCAGCGGGTTGACCGTGGCAATCAACCTCTCAATAGCAGTCAGGACTGCGATATTGCCGGAGTCATGAATATGGGCTGTCCGGATCATGACCGCGATCTGATTTATGATGTCCTTGGAATTCCGCGCAATCTCTCTATCTTCTCTATCTGCCATACTCGATCTTCTTTATGGCGACACTCACATATTCTCTCAAGAGGCTATTCTTTGCGTCTTTGAGTTTATAGAGCGCCGGGAGGGAGTCCTTGTTCCCCGCTAATCCGAGACAGTATGCTGCGCACGCCCTCTCTTCATCAAGCTTCGCTCTTCTGAACAGCGATCTCTTTTTGAGGATCTTCGTCATGAACTCCACGAGCTCGGCATCATTCCAGTGCGCCAGGACCTCGTAGAAATCCTTCTTTTCGTCAAAGCCCCGGTCCTGAAAATCCTTCGCTGAAACTTTTTCGAGGATAACCCTCTTGGCGCTCTCCGAACCGATAGAGCCCAGAGCCCGGGCAGCGGATTTCCGTATGGAGAGTTCGGCGTCGTTGAGACAGTCCCGAAGCGTCTGTAACGCGAGGGGGCTTTTCAGCTCGCCAAGGGCCTTTATCGCCTCTTTCCTGACCCGCTCGTCGGTATGCTTTGCCGTGTTCAGCAGGTATTCCACGGCCTTCTTATCTCCGATATGGCGAAGGATATAGATAATATTCCTCACCACATACCAGCGAGGGTCCTGAAGGCCCCTGGCAATGGTCTGAATATCCTTTTTGCCGAGGTGGATGAGGATATTGATTACGACCTTTCTGCCGTGTATGCTCTCCAGATCGCCTAAAATGGCCATGAGCGGGACTATGGCGTTTCTGTCGAGAAATCCGATGTATTCATTTAAGAGCGATTCGTCAATGTCTGTATCAGAATCAAATATCTCTCCTACGCTCTTGATGGATTCCTCGGAGTTGACGGACGACAGAAGGATATTCATCTGTTTTCGAATGTTATCCGGCGTTGACTGACTCTCTGCCAGCTCTCTCGTTTTTTTCATGATGTCGACCACTATTTTCAGGTCCTTGCGTTTGAGGCAATAAATGAATACTTCCTTCAGCAGACGGTGAACATCTTCATATTCGGCAGCGCTTTCCGCCTGAAAAAGCATCTCGAAGAGGATCTCGTAGATTTTCCCCGCCTTCTCCTGCAGGTCCTTCTCCATCTCCTTGACGAGCAACTGGAGATCCCTGTCGGTCAGGTTAATGATGGCGATGTCGCGCACATCCTCGGCTTCAAAAGCAGACGCATAGGCTTTCAGCACCTCATCGGTTTCCGGCGCCTTGTGTTTGATTTCATTTACCGCCTTCGTTTCGTAATCCTCATCCTCCATGAGGAAGGCCTCGTCCGCCACATATTTGATGTTCTGAAAATCTTTCTCCCACATGAGGGTAACGATATCGTCGTCCACTGCTTCGCGGTCAAAATCCAGTGCGATGATCTTCAGGAACTCCTCGAGCTCCAACGGGGTCAGCCCTTTCTTGAAGGTCAGTTCCCTCAATCCGTCCTTGAAGAAAAAGAGGGCAAGGTTATCCTCCTTTTCAGGGTTGTGGTAGATCTGCTCTGTATTAAAGAATATCTCGTTCTGCTTCAACTTGAGGGCGAGTTCATCCAGATAGTTGAAAAGTTCGGCAAACCTCGAAAAGGCGTCATCGACGGTTTTCTTATAGATGGGATTGTTCTCAGGATACATCCTGATGGTCTTCTTTGCCTTCAATAAAGCCTGGATGATGTCCTTTGCGAGCCGTATGTCCTCAAATGCTTCCATCACCAAAAATACCACAGATTTCACTATGTGTCAAATAAGGGGAATGCGCTTGTCTCGTGCATAGGTCTTGATGATCATCGCAGTAATGTGAAGCCTCTGGAGCTTCAGATTCCTCCACCGAATGGACTGCACGTCGCTGTAAGGAAATTTTTCCCCGCGGATCTCTGCCTGGGTTTTCATTACTTCGTAGTAGAGCGCTTTGAGTGTTTCAGCGTCGAAGGGTTTCAGAAAGAGGGGATTGACTACGGTATATCCTTCGGATATATCGCCGGCTATGGCTTTCAGGCTCTTACCCCTGACGTTGGGCATCTTCTGTCTTCTTTCTCACAAAAAGTCTTGATACCAGTATGCCGACCTCGTAGAGAACGATCATGGGAACAGCCATGAGGGTCTGGTTGAAGGCATCGGGGGTGGGCGTGAGTATGGCCGCGATGATGAATGCGATCAGTATCGCATATTTTCTGTTCTTTGCAAGGGTCTTCGGGGTGACGATGCCCATACGGGTCAGGAGAACGATGATGATGGGAAGTTCAAACACGGCGCCGAAGGCAAGGATGAACTTCAGGCAGAAGTCCACATAATTGCCGACGGACAGCATGGGTGTCATGGAACCGGTCTTATAGGTCAGCAGGAACCCCATGGCAAAGGGAAGGACGAGCAGGAAACAGAAAAGCGCTCCCGCCAGAAAAAGCAGGGAGGCGCTCACCACGAACGGCCCGATGTATTTTTTTTCCTTTAGGAGTAATCCCGGTGATATGAACTTCCAGAACTGATGGAGTATTATGGGGAGGGACAGGACGAGACCCGCTACAAAGGAGACCTTCATGTGCATCCAGAAGGCCTCTGCAGGAGCGAGAAAGACCAGAGAAGGATTTTTTATCTTTGACGGTATTAAAGATACGAAGGGGGAATGCATACTGAAGCTCATCTCCGACTTGAGGGGGAGGATGAGAACCTCAAAAATCTCCTCGGAATAACTGAAACAGGCTATGAAGCCGATGAGAAGCGCCGCCAGAGAAACAATAATTCTTTTTCTGAGATCTGTGAGGTGCTCAGTAAAAGGCATCTTCTCATCTGTCATCTACCTTGTCTTCCTTTCTCGCTTCGGATAACGTCTTATTCGTTGTATCGCTGACTGTTCCGGCATCTGCGTTGCCCTTTTCCTCTTCGGCTCCGTACGGGCTTTCCGGGGGGGAAGGGGTTGCGGCGGGTTCGACACCTGTCCCGTTTTTTTTCTCTCCTTCTTCAGCGCTCCCTTCCAGAGGCTTGGAGAGCGCCTCGGATTCAGCATGCATCTGTTCCCTGATGCCCTCCATAGCCTTTCGCAGTTCCAGCATGCCCTTTCCGAGGGTCTTCCCCAGT